>JAYOVN010000046.1:0-15023 GCA_038151515.1 Gammaproteobacteria bacterium
GAGCACCACCTTGCCAAGGTGGAAGTCGCGAGTTCGAGTCTCGTTTCCCGCTCCACTTCCCCTCTTTTTGAATCACGCATATTTCTACGTAGGTGCTGTTGCGCACCGATAAAGGGAAACGAGACTGTCGGTGCAGATCTTGGCCGCGAGCACGCGTCCAAGGCACCGCCACCGTCGGAGCGGTGCTCCTCCGTGTTTCCCGCTCCACTTCCCTCCTTTTTTGAATGACGCGTATTTCTACGTAGGCGCTGTTACGCAGTGATGAAGGGAAACGAGACTGCCTAAGCGCGTCTTGTTGCCAAGTGGAAGTTAGATGTCGCGAGCACTATTTAAATGGATGGGTGGGGTTGTGACCTATTCGTTTCATAAAGCCTTCAGCGCAAGTTGCAAATAAACACAAATTAGCGAGAACGACTTAAGTCATCGCTCACGAGTTCATATTCTTAAAGCACTTATCTTCAAATTAAACAAAAAGTGTCGAGACGAAAAACCCAGCACTCTACCATCGCAGTGCTGGATAAAGTTCGGCCATAAAACCACTTCTTATTCGCTCAAAGTCCGATATGTCCGATATCAAAGTAAAGAGGAGGTACCGGTTCTCCCGGCGGAAATTCTTCCTCAGTGATGATCGGAGTGTTCGGCGTGGGAACTTGGGTTTGGAAATAGAGTTCTAATGTTCTCCATCCATCCCGAAAACTCAAAAAGGTCAAATACTGTTCGCTGTTATAGTAAGCCTCGGCAGCCAACAGATACGCATCTATTGCGTCCCAATTTGTGGTTCGATCGGGGTCATAAATCTCATAATCCTGCCCGGGTCTGTATACAACCCTCACGCGCTCTGTTCTACCGTTGGGGAGTACTAGCGTGAAGGTGTCAATCGAGTCATGCCCAAAACCAAAAGCCTTAGTTATGATTTGATAAATACTTGGGCGATATCTCACAGTTACGGTCTCCCTCCTCAGGTTGGTGATCCGCAAATCCCAACTACCGGCGTTGAAGCTTGAGTCTATTCGGCTTCCATAACCGTTGTTCGTAATTCTTACCGGACTAACGCCCCAGGCTAGGTTGTGAGCGAAGTTTGCAAAAGTTTGCTGTCCATTAGCCGTATATGGGGAGCTACACTTTTCGCAAGCATAGCTCCCTTTTGCCGAAGCCTCTGCTGCAAACAATACAAGCCCTGTTAGCAAGGCTACTGTGACCCTAAACATCGAACAGCTCCTTCAGGCTGGAGCTGCCTGTCACCGACATTTGAGTTTGCGCCATGGAACTTTTCAGTGTTCTAGCTAACTCTTTAACTCTTGTTTGATCGACTTCAATGCCGTCAGGAACTCTCAGAGGGGTTGTGGCGTCCGGGCCGCCCATCGCTAAGGCCACTTCGGCTAGCGCTAAATGCATTTCTATATCTGCGATGGTTGGCTTTCGTTTTATGCGGTAGAAATCGAAAGTATCGTGAGCTGCAAATGCCAGAGGCCCCGGCTTGCCGGATATGGCGGCGGCATGAAGTAAGAGACCAAGCGCAGCTTCGGGTTGCTCGGCGCCGATCCGTTCAGCAATGATGAATGCTGCCAAGGGTTCGCTGTAAGCCAGCGTTTGCAGTGCTTCGTTGTCTAAAGCGTAGAACGGGTGACGAGGGAATTCGTATTCTTCCCTGCACGTTTCTTGAATCTCAAGCGCACCATCTTTGGTGACGGTTTCCACCGGCCCGCAGATCGTTGTTACTGGGTTATATAACCTGACATTGAAAGACTCGTATTCCTGAGCGTCTCTTTCAATCCGAGCGCTCCGCTCCTTTTCGTAGTCAGCCCCATATTCTGCTACCCACGCGGCTATCAATGCCTCCTTTTCGCGTGCGGTTTCGGCGTTAGCTACTTTTTCTTTCAGCGATGCCGTGGACTCATCCGCTAAGGTTGTTTTCTCTGGAGCTTTACTCTGTGGCGGGTTGGATGCTGAACGCCCTACCTGCTCAGCTTTTTCTTGAAACAGCTCTTCAAGGGGGCTGTCATACATATACGCAAACATGGCGGCGGCGGTGATGCCCACAGCCATGGCGTATTTCAGGGTCGCTTTCATACCTAGGTCTCCGTTGGATTAGGTATTGGTGAAAAAACGCCTAAAAGACTGGGGGGGGCAAACGGAATCGGACGAAGGGTATTTGTTAGTGGATCAGTGGCTGCATTGGGCCGTTAGTTGCCCAGTTCAGTAGGTTGCTTCCATCAACAATTGGATTTTAGCTTGTCGCGCCCTCAAAAGCTTAGCGTTGGGGAGCACTGGGGAGCGCTGCAAAGAAAGACATATGCTGTAAAAAAAGAGCCGGGCGAGCCTCGCCCGGCTCTTAGCCCGTATTGCGCATACCTGCCGCGACGCCAGCAATAGACACCATCAAGGCTCGCTTCACACTTTCGTCGTCTTCAGTTCTGCCTCGGCGCAGTAATTCGATCTGCAGCAGGTTGAGGGGGGCGGTATAGACGTTGCGCAGGCCGATGGATTCAAGCCCCCAAGGATCGTCGGCGAGCAGGGTGTCTACGTCCAGTATGTGCTGGATGGTTTGAATGTCCTTGGCCAAGTGCTCGCGCAGATCGTCACCCAAGGGCTGTAACTCGGCGTCTGCGAGGGTGGCGTCGTAGAGCTGATTGATCACGAGATCGGATTTGGCGTAGACCATGTCCAACATGGACAGGCGCGAGGCGAAGAAGGGCCACTGTTCCCGCATCTCTCGCAGTTTGCTTAGGCCGTCGTCGGTAGTTGCTGCGTCACTTAATGCCGCGCCTGCGCCAAGCCATGCCGGCAGCATCAGCCGGTTTTGACTCCAGGCAAAAATCCATGGAATGGCGCGCAGGGTCTCGATGCCGCCATTTTGACGACGTCGGGCGGGTCTTGACCCCAGCGGTAGGCTGGCCAGCTCTGGTTCCGGGGTGGCCTGACGGAAGTACTTCACAAAGTCTGGGTTGCCCCGCACCCAGCTGCGGTAGCTGTCGCAGGCGCTGGCTGCCAGTTTGTCCATTAGCGCTCGCCACTGGGGTGCTGGCACCGGTGGTGGGGTGAGATTTGCTCGCAGGATGGCGCTGGTGTACTGGCCTAGAGTGTTCACGGCTAGGGGCTGTAGTCCCAGTTTGACTCGGATCATTTCGCCTTGTTCGGTGACCCGCAGGCCTTGCTGCAATGAACCCGGAGGCTGAGACAGCAGGGCTTGGTGGGCCGGCGCGCCGCCTCGTCCGATGGTGCCGCCTCTGCCGTGGAAGAGTTGCAGCTTGACTTTGTGTTGGTCGCAGATGGCAAGCAGCTGCTCTTGAGCACGATACTGGGCCCAGCCTGCGGTTAGCATGCCGGCGTCCTTGGCGCTGTCGGAATAGCCGATCATCACCACCAGTGAGCTGTTGATGCGCGCTACGTAGTCGTCGTCTTGGAGCAGGGCGCTGATGGTGGCCGGAGCACCGTCCAGGTCGTCCAAAGTTTCGAATAGTGGCGACACGGGCAGATCCACAGGGCCGCCGGTTGCCTTGAGCAGCAGTTGAACTGCCAGTATGTCCGAGGGCTCCGAGGCCATGGAAATCACATAGCAACCCAAGGCCTCTCGGGGCGCGCTGGCAATGACGGTAAAGGTGTCCAGGACTTCCCTGCTGGCATCGGTGCATTCAAAGCCAATGGGGATCAGCGGGCGGGGATCATCGATTTCCTTAGTCAGAAACGCCTGCTTGTCGGCTTCCGACCACTGCCGGTAGTCACCTAGGCCCAAGGCTTGGGTGATCTCGCCCATGACATCGCTGTGGTAGGTGCTTTCCTGACGAATGTCCATGGTCACAAGATGGGTACCAAAGGTTTCCAGCTTGCGGATGAGATCCAGCAGTTTGCCATTGGCAATGGTGGTCAGGCCCACATCGATCAGAGATTGCTGGCACTGCATCAAAGGGTCTTGAATGTCCCAGGTGTTCAGTGGAGTCGGTAGCGTTGGCGATGCGTCGCGCAAATACAGGCCCAACTGTTCCCGCTGTGCCCGAACCGCGTCGCGTATTGGTCGCAGCAGGGCGCGGTAGGGTTCTCTGGCGTGCTGGGTCAGCTCATGAATTTCATCTGTTGCCAGGGTTACGGATAATTCTTCATAGACCACACCGAGGTCTCGGTCGATGAGGTCTGCGGCCTGCCAGCGGCTGAGCAGCATCGCTTCTGCGGTAACTTTGGCGGTGACATTGGGGTTCCCGTCACGGTCACCGCCAATCCAACTGGAAATTCGTATGGGTGCGCGAGCGCTTTTGGGGATGCTCAGGCCGTGGTTTGCGGCTACTTGGTCGATGTCCCGCAAAAAGCGTGGTACCGCATCCCACAATGAGTTCTCGATGACGGCAAAGCTCCAGCGGGCTTCGTCTAGGGGTGTGGGGCGTTGCTCCAAAAATTCTTCCGTATGCCAGATCTGTGCAATCAAGTCTGTCAGGCGCTGGCGGGTAAGAGCGTGGTCACTATCCTCTGCCTCTAGGGCAGTAAGGCAGCTGTGGATTTCACCGTGTTTGTGAATCAGTGTGCGCCGGGTGATTTCCGTTGGATGAGCGGTCAGCACCAGGTCCATATGCAGTTCGCTCAGAGCTTGCTCGATGGCCTCTCGGGGAGCTGTGCTTTTGAGCTCGTCGATGGTGCGAGATACCAAGTCTTTCGCGCCTAGACGCTGGCTCATGGCCGCGGAGGTGGTGAACTGCTGATCAGCGATGTTCGCAAGGTTTAGAAACTGGGCGAAGCCCCGGGCGATTAACAGCACCTGCTCAGAGTCCAGCGCTCGCATTTGTTCAAACAAGGTCTCGGTCAGCGCTGCGTCGGTTGCGGATTTGGATGCTTGGCGAATCGACTCGATGTTCTGAAACACGCTGTCACCTGCCGACGTGCGAATTACGTCGCCTAGGGCGTCACCGAGCATGCGGACATTGCGTCTCAGCGTTGAGGTGTTCGGTATGGCATTTGTGGTGGTGCTCGAGGTCGAGGAGGCGTTCATGATTTAACTCGTTGGGTAGCGGGTGTCTTTAAGGCTGTCTTTGATGCGCGCCAGATAGGGCGTAAAACTCTCGCCGCGCCGAAGAGTGACACCGGCGGCTAGCACGTCGAGTATGACCAGCTGCACCAGGCGCGAGGTCATTGGTAAGTAGTGATCGGTGTCTTCTTCGACATTCACATGAATGCAGCAGTGGCTGTGTTCTGCCAAGGGCGAACCTTCATGTGTCATTGCGACCACGGTGGCTTCGGTGTTGCCGGCGATCTGGGCGGCTTCCACCAGCGCCTTAGTGCGACCGGTGTGAGAGATAAAGAAAAATACGTCGCCAACGCCGCCGGAGGCCGCGAGCATTCTGAGCATCAGCGGGTCTTCATGGGTAATTACCGGCACGTTAAACCGAAAAAACTTGTGCTCTGCGTCTCGGGCTACCGCAGCTGAAGTGCCAAGGCCAAAGAAAATTACCCGCCGAGCTTGGGAGATGTGATCCACCGCCCGCTCAATCGCTGGGAGTGGGAGATCCTCACGAGAAGTAATGAGGGCGTTAATTGCGTTGTCGAAGAGTTTGCGCGGAAACGTCTGTATATCGTCAGAGAAGTCTACTGCGCGGCTAACGTAGCGCACTCCGGAAGCCAGCGAGCGTGCAAGCTGCAGCTTAAAGTCTGGAAAACCAGAGGCGCCAAAGGTTTTACAGAAGCGATTAACGCTGGGTTCACTGACGCCGGCAACGCTGGCCAAGCTCGCAATGCTGGAGCGGGTCGCGTCTTCAGGGTTTTGCAAAATGGCAGCGGCGACCTTGGTTTCAGACTTGTTTAGGTCCGGCAGTTTGCTCTGAATTGTCGCAAGCAGGTTGGAGTCGGTCGTCATATTAGGCATCACCTTGGCGGAGCAGTGGGCTGAACAATGGTCGTAACAATGTGACAAATTGTGCCCTATATCCGGGAATCCGGCATCTACAGCCCGAGATTAAGCAAAAAAACGTAATAAAACCAATAAAAAATGACTTTCAAGCAAATATAAGGTAAAAATGAAATAAAATTACGTAAATTAGTTTCTTAGGAGGCATCATGATTAACGTTGCTATTAACGGTTTTGGTCGTATTGGACGCAATATATTGCGCGCTTTGTATGAACGGCCTGATATTTACGCGCAGCTTCGGGTGGTCGCTATCAATGACCTGGGTACCCCTGAGATCAACGCCCACTTGCTCCAATTCGATACAACGCATGGTCGGTTTGGCCACACTGTTGAAGTCATCGACGACGGTCTTTGCATCGCCGGCGATCAAATCAACGTTTATGCCGAGCGGGACCCAAGCCGATTGCCTTGGGCCAGCCTCGAAATCGATGTGGTTTTTGAATGCACAGGTATTTTCACCTCCCATAAAGCGGCATCCGCCCACCTTCACGCTGGCGCAAAAAAGGTTCTGATCTCAGCCCCTGCAACGGATGCGGATCAGACCATCGTTTACGGTGTTAATCACGAAGACCTCAGGGCCGATTCACAGATCGTATCCAATGCGTCATGCACGACGAATTGCCTAGCCCCAATGGTTGCGCCTTTGCACGCAGAAATCGGCGTTGAGCAGGGCTTAATGACCACAATTCATGCGTTCACCAACGATCAGAGCTTGAGTGATGTTTACCATTCGGATCCCTATCGCGCACGGTCTGCAACCCAAAGCATGATTCCGACCAAAACCGGCGCGGCGGCTGCCATTGGTTTGGTAATGCCTGAGCTTGCAGGCCGGCTGGATGGACTGGCCGTTCGGGTTCCTACCATCAATGTGTCGCTGGTTGATCTTACCTTTACCGCCCAGCGCGAGACCTCGGTAGAGGAAGTGAACGCAATTTTGCGGGTGGCGGCAGAGCGGGACACCACAGGCGCGTTGTCCTGTAACGAACAGCCGCTCGTCTCCATCGATTTCAACCACAATCCGTCGTCCTGCAATTTCGATGCGAACCACACACGGGTTAGCGGGCGTCTGGTCAAGGTGCTTGCTTGGTACGACAACGAGTGGGGCTTCTCCAATCGCATGTTGGACACGGGCTGCTTGCTTGGTGCTCTGTCGATGAGAGTGCACGCTGCCGCCTAGCTTGCCGGTTGGTACGTTCGGTTGCGGCGATCAGCAGAAGTGAGCCGTGATGCGGTAAACGATTTGTCCCGGCGATGCTTGGTGGTTTAGCATCGCCCCATGAAATTTAATACCGACGACACTCGAATCACTGGCATGGCGGAAATGCGCGATGCTCAAGCATTGCTGGATGAAATTCCGCTGACCGAGCAGGGTTCTTCCTTCGTTTTTAATACCCGCAAGGCCTGTGGGGAAATTGTTGCCGGCTCTGACCCGCGTCTGTTGGTGGTGGTGGGGCCGTGCTCCATCCACGATCCCGTTGCGGCTATGGAATACGCAGAAAAGCTCGCAGCGGCGTCCCATCAGTATCGGGATGAACTGCTTATTTTGATGCGGGTGTATTTTGAAAAGCCCCGCACCACGGTGGGCTGGAAGGGGTTGATTAACGATCCCCATCTCAATGACAGCTTTGACATCAACACCGGTCTGGAGACCGCTCGCCGCCTGCTTCGGGATATTACGGAAATGGGCTTGGGATCTGGAACCGAATACCTGGATCCAATCACCCCCCAGTATATTGGTGACTTGGTGTGCTGGAGCGCCATCGGTGCGCGCACGACGGAGAGTCAAATTCATCGCCAGTTGGCCTCGGGACTGTCCTGTCCAGTGGGCTTTAAGAACAGCACCCTGGGCGATGTTCAGGTGGCAGTGGATGCGGTGATGTCGGCGCGTCACAGTCATATTTTCCCCTCGGTGACCAAGGCCGGGCATTCGGCGATTTTTTCCACCACGGGGAACGAGGATTGCCACGTGATTTTGCGTGGCGGCACCGAACCGAACTTTGATGCCGACTCGGTGCAGGCCAGCTGCCAGCGCCTAGCGAAAGCCGGTTTGCCCCAGCGGGTGATGGTAGATCTTAGCCACGCGAACAGCTCCAAGGATCATGAGCGGCAAAAAATTGGTGCCGCTGCCATTGCTGAGCAATTACAAGGTCAATCGAACCAGGTGCTGGGCGTGATGATCGAAAGTCATTTGGTGGCGGGTAAGCAGGCGCTGAGCGATGACTTGCTTTACGGCCAATCCATTACCGATGCCTGTATCGGTTGGGACGACACGGTTGCTGTGCTGGATCAGCTGGCTGCCGCCAATGCGGTAAAAAGCACCCGCTGCTAAGACCTCAGGTTGTTATCCAACAAGGGATATTAGCCGCTCAGTCCGTTTCGACATCAATGCCGCCAACGAACTGTGGTGTCCCACTGTCTAACAATTGTTCGGCAGTTTGGCGCTGACTCTGGGGCATTTCCTAAGGTTTCTTTCGGAGAAAAACACCCGGCCAAGTGTTAGAGTCCACGCGTTTAATTACGAAGGCGGTAAGAACAGTGGAACACTTAGACGTAGTGGTCGTTGGGGCCGGCATCTCGGGTATCAGCGCTGCCGTGCATTTGAGCCGGGCGTGTCCGCAAAAAAGCGTGGGTATTTTGGAGCGTCGGGAGAGCATCGGAGGCACTTGGGATCTGTTCAAATATCCGGGTATCCGCTCAGACAGCGATATGCACACCCTAGGTTTTTCCTTCAAGCCTTGGAGGGCCGAGAAATCCATTGCCGATGGGCCGTCTATTATGGCCTACCTAAGAGAAACCATTGATGAACATAAGCTCATGGACAAGGTGCGATTGTCTCACAAGGTGACCGCGGCGGATTGGTCGTCGGCTGACGCGCGCTGGGAGCTCACCATTCAAGAGCGCGATGCGGTTAAGAAAATGAGCTGCAATTTCTTGTTCATGTGTTCCGGTTACTACAGCTACGACGAAGCCTATGACGCTAAAATCGCCGGCATTGATCAGTTCGGTGGACAAGTCGTGCATCCCCAGTTCTGGCCTGAGGACTTACAGTACGAAGGGAAAAAAGTTGTGGTTATCGGCAGCGGTGCTACGGCAGTAACCTTGGTGCCCAGCATGGCTAAGGCTGGTGCTCAGGTCACCATGTTGCAGCGTTCGCCCACCTATATGGTGGCGCGGCCAGACCACGATGCCGTCGCCAATTTCTTGCGGAAGGTGTTGCCGGGCAGCTGGGCCTATGGGTTGACTCGATTCAAGAACGTGTCGTTACAGAATTATCTTTACAAGCAAACCCGAAAAAAGCCGGAGCAGGTCAAGCAACGTTTGCTGGGGTTCGTTAAACAACTGCTGCCCGATGGCTACGATGTGGACAAGCATTTCACGCCATCGTACAACCCATGGGATCAGCGCCTTTGTCTGGTGCCCAATGCGGATCTGTTCAAAGCCATTAAAAAGGGTTCGGCAGACATCGTTACCGACGAGATCGACACCGTGACCCAAGAAGGTATTCGCCTCAAGTCAGGTGCGACCCTAGATGCGGACATTATTGTTACCGCCACAGGTTTGAAGCTGGAAGTATTGGCCAATGTGCCGTTCACGGTGGATGGCGATGCAGTGGACTTTCCGAGCGCCTATACCTACAAGGGCTTGATGTTCTCCGGCGTACCAAACATGGTCAGCACCTTTGGTTACATTAATGCGTCTTGGACTCTGCGGGCAGATTTGACCTCAGAGTGGGTGTGCCGTTTGCTGCAGCAGATGGATGCTAACGACGCGGATCAGGTGGTACCCCAGCTGAGGCCAGAGGATGTGGGTATGCAAGAACGACCTTGGATCGCCGACTTTCCGGCGGGTTACATGCAGCGTGTTATGCACCTGTTTCCCAAGCAGGGCACCGGGCCTTGGCGGAATACTCAAGATTTTGCCTTGGATAAAAAGTTTATCGGCAAAGCGCCTGTAGCTGACAGCGCTCTGGTATTTTCCTCTAGCGCCGATCACGTTGAAGAGATTATGCCAGCCCAGTCTGCAGGTTGAGAAAGCTTGGTAGGCCGAGTACCGATAGCGGCAGGACGACGTTAGTTCTGCTGCTTGGCGTTGCGCAGGATTTTGTCAGGGTCCGCGCTCAGCGTCCGCAGTCGCAGCCCCACCATTAGGGCGACCATGGCAAGGCCTGCGGTAATCCCCAGCCAGTAGCCATAGACCCCCAGCGCTTCGCTGGTAAAAACCCCCGTGGCCAAGCCATAACCCAGTGGCAGGGCCAGCACCCAATAGCCCACTAGGCTGAAAACCATGGGCATGGTGGTGTCCTTGTAGCCGCGCAGAGATCCGATCATTACCGCCTGAGTGTCGTCCACCAACTGATATACGGCGATTAAAATCAGCAGTGTCGCTGCCATCTCGATGACCTGAACATCCGTGGTGTAAATTTGTACCAGTCCCACCCGGAAGACCACCAGCAGCACGCTGACTACTAGCGCGTAAACCGCGGCAAACTTCAGTACGGCTCCGGCGGTAATGCGGGCAGCCAGTAGATCCTTGCTGCCAACCAGAAAACCAATGCGGATACCCGCAGCGGACCCCATGCCCATGGGAATCACATAGGTCAGCCAGTTTAGATTGCCGGCAATGCTGTGCGCCGCCATGGGAATAACGCCAAGGGCCGCGATCAAAAAGGTCACCACGGCGAACATGGCCATTTCCAGAAATATAGCGATGCCGATGGGTACTCCCAATTTCAGGATGTCTGTCATGACGCGCAAATTGGGGGCGTCGAAAGTAGAGAACAGTCCGGTAGCCCTGAAGTGCCGCATACGCACCACAATCATCATCAGTCCAAGCTCTACCCAAAAGACGATGGCGGTGGCCCAGCCACAGCCAACGCCGCCGAGTTCAGGCGCTCCCCAATTGCCGTAAACAAAGGCGTAGTTCAATAGCGCATTAAGGGGTAGCACACTGCCGGCGATCAGCATGGGTGGTCGGGTGACCCCGAGGCCCTCGGAGGTATGACGCAGAGCAACGTAAAGAATGACAGGGGGTATGCCCCAACTCACGGCTTGCAGATATTCGCTGGCAATGCGGGCTACCTCAGGTTCGATACCTGTTCGAGCAAAAAGTAGCTCGGCATTGAGCAAGATCGTGATCAAAAGCGTCGCGCTGGCCAAACACAGCCACAAGCCCTGTCGCACCTGATAGCCAACCTCTGGGGTTTTTCCCGCTCCGCGCAACTGGGAAGTAATGGGGGATAGGGCCATGGTGATGCCGGTGAGCAGCATAAAGCTGGGCCACAGCACATTGCTTGCCAGAGAAACTGCGGCAAGATCTGTCGCCGAATAACGACCGGCCATCACGGTGTCCACGAAACCGGTTCCCATGATGAAGAGCTGGGTCAAAATCATAGGCCAGCCAAGGGCGATCACCGGGCGAATGGCAACGCTAAAGCTTGGAGTTGTGCCGGTTAGAACTGCTGATGGGGTAGTCATGGGCGGGCAGCATGCCAGCTTGCACCGTGAATGGAAGCGCAATGTGCTGGACGCGCTTGAGCTTAAGGTGGGTTAGTTCACGAATTCCGCAACACCTGCCCGAGACTGAGCAGGTGTCTTATGACGTTGTCTGGGACTGTGCTGGCTACTCGGGCAGCCCGAGTACGCGTTTGGCAATAATGTTCGCTTGAATTTCGTTGCTGCCGCCATAAATCGTGGTCGCCTTTGTATGTAGCCACTCTTCAACACTGGTCAGTTCCATGTCGCTGAAACCCTCGCCCTCTGCGCCGAGGCCCTGAAAGCCCATAAGCTCTCGCTTGAGTTCAGCCCCATCTTGCTGCAGCGCGGCGCCGTAGAGTTTAAAGATCGAGGTGGCAGCCCCGGGCGTGCCAGACTTGTTCTCGGCATTGGCCCGCTGGGCTGTAAGTCGGAAGGATGCCCGATTCATGTTCAGAGTGGTGACCTGTTCTCGGATAGCAGGATCGCTGATCTTGCCGTTCTCCTCGCCCACATACTTCTTCGCGATGTCTGGCAGGGAGGTGCCCGGCTCGGATGGTCGCGCGCCGCCACTGAGGCCGCCGATGCCCGAGCGCTCAAACTGCAGCAATCGCTTGCCTACGGTCCAACCGCGATTTAAGTCACCGACTAGGTCGTCCTTGGCTGCCACTGCGTTATCAAGGAAGGTTTCGCAGAAGGGTGAGGTGCCGGAAATGAGCCGGATCGGCTTCACGGTGACACCGGGCTGATCCATGGGCAGTAGCACAAAGCTGATGCCGTCGTGCTTCGGCGCGTCGAAGTCTGTTCGAACTAGGGCAAACATCCAGTCGGCGGTGTAGGCACCAGACGTCCAAATTTTTTGACCGTTCAGCAGATAGTGATCGCCCTGATCCTCTGCTCGAGTATTTAGGGCCGCAAGGTCGGAACCAGCGTTGGGTTCGGAATAGCCTTGGCACCACTGCAGCTCGCCCCGGATAATTTTTGGCATGTGACGCTCTTTCTGCGCTTGAGTGCCATATTCCAACAGGGTTGGCCCAATCATGGTCATGCCCATACCCGTTAACGGTGTCCGCGCGTTAGCCTTGCCCATTTCTTCATAAAAGACCTTAGCCAGTTCCGGGGATAGCCCGCCACCGCCAAATTCTGTAGGCCATGTGGGTGCGGTGAAGCCTTTTTCGGCGCAGCGCTCTAGCCACAGGGCAACGTCTGGCTCCAGCTCAATTTTGGTGCTGCCGTTGGCCAGTTGGCCCGGGCCCTTGGCACCCTCTGGACAGTTCTCGGCGATCCAGGCGCTAACGTCGCTGCGAAATTCGGCTACTTCACTCATTCCCTTTCCCTAAAAGTTTTGCTGCAGCGAAGCCTACAAGGGTTAGACTGTGAAACTCAATACTCGGTGATGACACATATCTAGGGAGGGTAGTGTGGCCTCAGCTCCGGCTTATCAGCTCGAAAATTTGGCGGGTGAATCCGTTGAAAGTCCCCAAGGGACTCAAGCAATTATCTGCTTTATCAAAGAAGACTGTCCGACCTGCAAGGAAGTAATGCCGGTGCTGGATGCTTTCTACCGGCGTTTTTCCAAGCAGATGCCAATGCATATCATTGGTCAAACCCAAGAGGGTAATGCGGCCTTGGCTGAGGCTTATCAGCCAGGATTTTCAATTCTCGACGATAGCGCCCTGCAGGTGTCTTTCGCGGCGGATATCGAAACCGTGCCAACCCTCCTAGTGTTGGACGAGGCTGGCCAAATCGCTTCGACCCTAGTGGGTTTTGTCAAAGACGAGTGGCACCAGTTGGCTTCTAGTTTGAGTGCGGATGCTTTGCTAGAGGGCGTTGATCTGGACTGGGCCAGCTTACCGGATTGGCGTCCGGGCTGCGGCTCCTTGTCGGTAGATCCCGCCAATGAACCCCGGCTTCGGGCCATGGCAGAAGGCAGCCCGATTCGTGCTCGGCGTATCGACATTGGTAGCCAAGACGATGAAGTAGAGTTCATGTTCGATCAGGGTTTCTCAGATGGATTGCCGCTGGTGCCGCCGACACCTGAACGGGTGCTGGCGATGTTGTCTGGTACCGCAAGGGACTCCCAAGAAGTCCTAGGTGAGATGGCGCCCAACATGGGAGTGGTTACCGTTGAGAAAGTTGCCATCAATGCCGTAATGGCTGGCTGCAAACCCGAATACCTGCCCGTGGTGTTAGCCGCGGTGGAAGCGATTTTGACCGACGACTACAACATCCACGGGGTGATGGCCACGACCATGGGGGCTAGCCCGGTGATTGTGGTGAACGGTCCTATCCGTCATCGCATCGGTATGAATATGGGCATGAGCGCACTGGGGCAGGGGAATCGAGCCAACGCCACCATTGGTCGTGCCGTGCGCTTAGTCGTGCGCAATGTGGGTGGTGCGCGGCCCGGTGAGACCGAACGATCCACCTTGGGTAATCCCATGAAGTTCACCATGTGCTTTGCCGAGTGGGAAGAGCGCAATCCTTGGACGCCTCTTCATGTGGAACGTGGCTTCGAGGCAGAAGAATCCGTCGTGACAGTATTCACCATGAGCAGTGGTCCCACCCTGATAGTGGATCAGGATTCCCGCACTGGATCTCAACTGGCGGGTACCCTTGGGCAGGGATTGCAGGCAGTGATGAGCCCCAAGGCCTATTTTGCTACCGACTGCTTGCTCGTGGTGGTGCCGGAGCATGTGGACACATTCATGCGGGACAACTACAACAAAGAGGACATCCGTCGCCGCATTCAGGATGTGAGCGCGCGCGCCGTGCGAGAACTGGTGGCGGACGAGCGCTCGGCCACCGGCATAAAAGCCGAATCAGCGGCCAAAATGGACGATGCCAGTTTGGATAAGATGATGACGAAGTTTCGCCGGGATGAGGACATTCATATCGTGGTAGCTGGCAGTGATGCCGGCAAATTCAGCGGCGCGTTTCATGGATGGGTCACTGGCAACGTCGGCTCGATACCGGTGTCACGAAAAATCGAAGAAGTAACCTAAGACGAAGTGTAGTAAAAAGAGCAGAAGGCAACGTGGCGACAAGCCAAATTGTGAAAGAGGAGTAGTAATGACAACGATAATGGATCCCACGGACGAGCGGGTGCCGGTAACACGGCAACTCAGTCCCCGTCCCAACCAGATAACGGGCCGAGTGGCGTTGCTGGATATTTCTAAGCCACGAGGCAGCGTGCTGCTGGACCAGCTGGAAGAGGTACTGGCTAAGCAGCTACCGGGTGTTACCTTAACCCGTTACGCCAAGCCCACCTTCTCCAAGCCGGCGCCCCAGCCATTGCGAGAAGAAATTCATCAGGATAACGACTTCGTTATTGAGGCCTTGGCTGACTGAGGATCCTGTACTACGTGCAGTTTGCATGACACGGTATGGTTTGAAATTCAGGGTACGCCAGCGGTTTCTATTGCTTCGTCGGAATTTGTCACTGCGGCCACGGCTCAGGCCGACGCACTGGGCATGCCCGACGCGAATCGCGTATTTGTTCAGCATCCAATCCAAGATGCGACCGACGCAGAAATGCGAGAGAAAGCAGATGCCATCGTTGAGCAAGTTCTGCAGGCGCTGACAGCCTAACAACTGGTGACAGGTATCAGGGTGTCTTGGCCGTCAGGACACCGTCTCTTTGTTATCGAGGGTATCACCCTCG
>JAYOVN010000047.1:0-15622 GCA_038151515.1 Gammaproteobacteria bacterium
TTTGCCGAATCCGCCCAAAAAGGCGCTCACTTCATCGAACTGTGTGCCCAGCGCAAGATCCCGCTGATCTTCTTGCAGAACATCACCGGGTTCATGGTGGGCAAGCAATACGAAACCGGAGGCATCGCCAAACACGGGGCCAAAATGGTTACCGCCGTTGCCTGCGCCAAAGTGCCCAAGCTTACATTGATTGTTGGTAACTCCTACGGTGCGGGTAACTACGGCATGTGCGGTCGAGCATACGATCCTAATTTTTTGTTTATGTGGCCCAATGCGCGCATCTCGGTCATGGGTGGCGAACAGGCCGCCGGGGTACTGGCTCAGGTGCGTCGGGGTCAAATCGAGGGCTCCGGCGACCCGTGGTCCGATGAGGATGAAGCTGCCTTCAAGCAGCCCATCATCGATGATTTTGATGCCCAAGCTCACCCCTACTACGCCAGCGCCCGTGTCTGGGATGACGGGGTGATTAATCCGGTGGATACCCGACGTGTGCTGGGCCTGGCCCTATCTGCTGCGCTCAACAAACCCATTGCCGAAACCCGTTTCGGCGTGTTCAGGATGTAACCATGTTTAGCAAAATACTCATCGCCAATCGCGGCGAAATAGCCTGCCGCGTTATGCGCACAGCCAAGCACCTGGGCATCCGCACAGTGGCCGTGTATTCCGATGCCGACCACAGCGCCTTACATGTGAGCATGGCCGATGAAGCCGTGCACATCGGTGGTCCGGCACCTGCAGATTCCTACTTGCAAGCACAACGCGTCATTCAGGCAGCCAAGGATACCGGCAGCCAAGCCATTCACCCGGGATACGGATTCCTATCCGAAAATGCAGATTTTTGTCGCCTTTGCGCCGAAAACGACCTGATCTTCATTGGGCCGCCAGTGGGCGCCATCGAGGCTATGGGTTCCAAATCCGCCGCCAAACAAATCATGGAAGAAGCGGGTGTGCCGCTGTTACCGGGATACCACGGCTCAGATCACGACGAGGCCCAGCTAAAACAAGCAGCCGATGCCATGGGATATCCCGTGCTGCTCAAAGCCGTTGCAGGTGGCGGCGGCAAGGGCATGCGCCAAGTGCACAGTGCTGCCGAGTTCGACGAGGCCCTAGGGGCCGCCAAACGAGAAGCCCTATCCGGTTTTGGTAACGATGACATGCTGGTAGAAAAATACTTGGAACAGGCCCGACATGTCGAGGTTCAAGTGTTTTGCGACAGTCATGGCCATGGCGTGTATTTATTTGAACGAGACTGCTCGGTTCAACGACGACATCAAAAGATCATTGAAGAAGCTCCTGCGCCCAACATAGCCGATAGCCTGAGAACTCAAATGGGTGAGGCTGCTTTGCGCGCGGCGGCGGCGGTAGGCTACGTGGGTGCCGGCACCGTTGAGTTCCTGCTGGATCCAAATGGCGCGTTTTATTTCATGGAGATGAATACTCGCCTGCAGGTGGAACATCCCGTGACAGAAATGATCACCGGCACAGACCTAGTGGCATGGCAGCTTCGGGTAGCCAACGGCGAGCCGCTACCGCTGACCCAAGATCAACTGAGCATCAACGGTCACGCCATAGAAGCCAGGATCTATGCCGAGGATCCAGCCAACGAGTTTTTGCCGGCTGCCGGCCAACTGTGGTGGCTGACCCAGCCCGAGCAAAACGAGCACGTTCGCGTGGATACCGGCGTCATTATCGACGACGAGGTAGGTGTATTTTACGACCCAATGATTGCGAAGCTTATCGTTTGGGGTGAGGACCGCGAGATAGCATTGCGGCGCCTCGAGCGGGCTCTGGCCAGTTACCGCATCGCCGGTGTCGTCACGAATATCGATTTCCTGGGCCGCTTGGCTAGCGACCCATCGTTTCAGGCTGCGCAATTGCGCACGGACTTTATCGACCAGCATCGGGAAGCTCTATTTGCACCAAAAGCTGAACCGTTAAACCACGCCCTGTCGCTACTCGGCGTGTACTTATGTCTTGCGCCGAAAACGTGCCATTCCTCCGCCTCCGATCCCACATCCCCATGGCATCACACAGACGCTTGGCGGCCAAACGCACCTAGTCAATGGACACAATCTCTTGTCGTCGATCAAGCACATCATGAGGTGCGCTTGGTGAGCTCACAGTTGGGGCAATTCTATGTAACTGTCGGTGATGCCTCGTTCAGCGTTACAGCGGACATCCAGGAGAACACCCTCAACGCCACCATAGACGGCCTGCAGCATCGAGCCGAGATTGCCGACCGCTGGCAAGACGGGTGCCGAGCATTAGTACTGTTCGCTGGCAATCAAAGTGTTAGCGCTACAACCGCGCCTCTGGATCTCGGCGACGACACCAAAGACACGGACGGCTCAGGCTTTAAAGCCCCCATGAACGGGACCCTAGTCGCCCTTTTTGCCGAGCCAGGCCAATCAGTAGAAGCGGGAGCCACCTTGGCAATTATGGAGGCCATGAAAATGGAACATGCCATTAAGGCCGCCAGCCAAGGCACCGTCACCGACGTTTTCTACAGCGTAGGCGATCTGGTGGACGGCGGCGCTGATCTACTTTCCTTTGAGACAGCTCAGGATTAGCCGTTAACCGGCTTACCAAGGCAAGCGAGCGAGTTAACGAGCCTGCTCGCCTGCTCCCTTGCTCCCTTGCTAGGCCACTTGGTTTTGCTTCAGCGCGCCGATAGTCTCTACACAGGCGTGAGCCGCTTCTGCACCCTTGGTGACAAAGTGCTGGCGGAAAAACTCCGGCTGACCCTCACTGAGAAAGTCTTGGGGGGTAAGCACTGCCGAGAACACGGGCACACCGGTATCCATCTGCACTCTCATCAGTCCGTCGATCACCGCAGTCGACACGAACTCATGCCGGTAAATGCCACCATCAACAATTAAGCCACCTGTCACTACCGCAGCGTATTGGCCACTACTGGCCAGTAGCTTTGCGCGTAGCGGGATCTCGAAGGCCCCAGGCACTTCGAACAAATCAACGTTTCGATTGTCCAGCTCAGCGTGGGTTTTCAAGAAGGAATCCCTCAACTGATCGACAATGTCGCGGTGCCAGCAGGATTGCACAAAGGCAATGCGGGTTCGGGAAGTGGTATCGGAGAAATTAGAATTGAAGCTATTCATCTGTTGCTTTCCTATCGTTGGGTTAAACAACAGGGCAACGAAGTTACGAGCGTTCACTGTCAGCGGGCAGCGTTGGCTTTTCACCTCATTCTCATAACCAGACTTTAACTGTCGGCCCCGGAATCTCACCGAGTCTGCTGTCCTCCTAATTACCTCTTGCGAGAATAACCAAGAGCGCCCGCGGGCTACGCACATTTGAGAACACCAAAATGCGATTACCGCCGGTGGGGACTTTCACCCCGCCCTGAGAATTCGTCTTTACGACGACAGGGGAACTATACGAAGGAACCGCCCCTTTGACAATGTGCACTAGGCCTTGACAGTAGCCCTCTGAAACGGGTCGGTGGTCGGAGCAAACCATCGCAACAGAATGGGCATCAACACCAAACTTATAACCAGCAACAGTCCAATCGCCACTGTGAGCAGTAGGCCAATGGAGGCGGCCCCCTGATGGGGACTGAGACTCAGCGAACAAAACGTGCCGACGGTAGTGAGGCCGCTGATCATTACCGCCCGGCGAATAGCTGGATCCATGGCCTCAGCACCGGATTGAGCCTGTCGATGCCGGTGCACGATGTGAATGCCCGTATCTACACCCAGCCCAAGAATCAGGGGCACCATCAAAATATTCGCCATGTTAAGGCTAATGCCCAACAGTACGCATACGGCAAAGGTAAGCACTACGGTCATGGCAATGGGCGTCAGAACAAGTAGCGGAAATTTCCAGCCCCGAAAATACACCAACAACAGCAAGAAGATACTGCCAAAGGCAGCCATCGTAGCCTGCTGAAACGATGCGACTACCACAGCGCCAACGCCCCATTCCACCACACTGCGCCCGGCGGCGTTGGGTGCCGTCGCAAACACTTCAGCGATGAACGCATCGGTGGCGTGCCGATCATTTAACTGAATGGCGGGGTTCACGGAAACCAATTGCTGACCGTCAGCAGTAATCAATCGACTGCGAAAGTGCTCCGGCACATCGTTCAGTACAAAGGGCTGAACAGTCATGAGCGCGTCCAGCTCCGCCAGAGCCAGCGGTAGCTGAATGAAAAGCTGTTCTTCGAATGCTGCCAGACGCTCGGGATCATTTGCCAGTATCCGGGAAGCCTCAAGCACCTGAGCTGCCTGCTTGCCAGCAACACCCTGCAGTTCGTCGACAACTTCCTCCAAGTACTCTAGGGCTAACTCGATCATCTCTGGATCAGGGCTGACCACGGCTTGGGGTGCTTCCAACTCAGGCAGCAATTCATAACGCGCGTGCAACAAATCAGCCTTGGCTTGTTGTGCACTGGGCACGAAGTCGGCGGGTGTAGCCACCGCACCCACAGTTGGCAGGGCCAGCAGTTGATCCTTTAATGCATCTGCCGCTTGTGCATCTGGCACCAATACGTGAACGCTGTAATCGGTGGTTTGCTGATCTTGCTGCAGATCCAACAACGCCTGCATTGCTGGAGATTCCGCATCGCGCATGGCTAACACGCTGTAATCAAATCGCAGATCCTTAGCCAACCAAACCGATACCAGAGAAACCAGAACGAAAAAACCCACCACAGCGAGCTTGGGCAACCGATCTATGCCCCCACGAAGCCGACGCAGCAGCGGCGTAATGAGCATTTTGCGAGCGGGGTCTTGAGGTTGTGGTGGCCAACGCAACAGCAAGGCCGGAATCACGGTCAAAGTCAGAGCCAGCGCGATCACGATGCCACCAGCGCTGATGAGGCCCAACTCCGCGAAACCCCGATAGTCCGTTGGCAAGAACGCCAGAAAGCTGGCCGCCGAGGTCAACGTGCACAATATCAGGGCCGGCCCGGTCTCTTTGAGGGCTTGGCCAAGGGCTGGCAAAACCTCAGCTCTCAAGCAGGACTGAACGCGCAAAGTAAAGTGGGCTCCAAAGTCCACTCCAAGGCCGAAGAACAAGACCACAAAGATCATGGAAAGGGTATTCAGTTCGCCCACAGCTAGAGTCGCAAACCCCAAGGTCAAACTGACGCCCATGGCCAACATGGTGCCGATCGCCGCCAAAATAGGCGCTGAGCGAATGCCCAAATGCAAAATAAGCGCGAGAAAAACTAGGGACAACAGGCCGGCAAGTTCAACCCCTCCGAGGGCTGCGCTCATTTCCTCGTGAGCAAGGGCAACCTCCCCGGTCAGAGCAACCGTCACCCCCTCTGGCGCAGGATAGACTTCCAAGGCCTTCCCCAGCGCGGACACTATGGCCGCATTAGGCAGTGCTTGACCCAATTGCTGCTGACCGCTAACGATGATCAGCTCCGTAAAGTTCTCACCCTCCGGCTGCAGCGGATAATGACCTTGAAACGACAACCCCCCGCCGAGAATGCCCTGCCTGACCGACTCCAACGACACAGGCAGTTCTTGCCCCGGATTAGCGCTGACAAAGTCCGAATAGGTAAACAGCATATTGGCCAGACTGGCTTCGTCCATCAACCGTAACAGCGGACCGTGATTGTAATCCGCTCCTTTCAGCCATTGCTGCAGTTGATCCAGCGTCAAGAACAAAGGGGTACGCGCGGTTAAAAATGGATCCACGCCAGGGGCGAACACATCGCCAAGTACCTGCTTGGGCAGGTGATCGACTAAGTATCTGGTGTGGTTTTGCACTTGGCGGTAGTCGGAGCCTCGAATAACGATGACCGCAGTTTGCTGGAACTGAGGAAATGCGGCCTTGTAGCGCTCGTTATCTTGATACCAAACCAGAGAATCTGATGGCTTGATGAGTTTGCTCAGATCCGAGTTAAGGGCCCCATATTGAAAAAACAACCCGAGCGATAGCACCGAAAGTATCAAACCCGAGAACAATACAGGGCCGGTATGCCGGCTAAGCCAGTCCATCCAAGCGCTGCCACTGGTCGGGGCAGGCATGGCACTAGGAACGGTTGGCGTGCTCATCGTCCACGGAATCTGAGCGGTTGAGCACTCGACTGTAAATATTGCATAGGATCTTCGTCGATTGCTCATGGCTTCGCGTCTGAGCGATTTGCCGGTTTGTCGTCCCCGCCGCTTCGCGAAGCTCCCTGCTGGCCAGCAGCGCGTCCAGCTTGCGGGTTAATTCCGGCACACTGTTCATGCTGTAGGTAGCTTCTTGGGCAGTGACAAATTCTGGCACCGCACTGGTGCTAGCCTTGTTTATCAACACTGGGCAACCCGCCGCCATTGCTTCAAGAACAGACATTCCCTCAAGCTCCACCGCACTGGTTTGAACGAACAGATCAGCAGTTTGATACAGATGATGCAGGGTTTCATCACTCACTCGACCGATGTTCGCTTGCACGCCTAAGCGGCAGGCTTGTTCTCCTAGGCGCTTTTGTTGGGGTCCCGCGCCTACTAACGATAACTTTACTTCACTCTTAAAACGACTCGCGGCAATGGCGTCTATCAAATGGTGTTGTTGTTTTTCCGCCGCCAGCCGACCCACGCTGACGACGTGGAATGGTGGTCCTTGTGCGGCGGCGGCACGCGTCACAAAAAAATCCTCGGTCACACCATTCGACAACACGGTGACAGGCACTTGTAGGCCGGCCTTAACAAGCAGATCGGCTGCGAACTGAGAGGGTGCGATTACGCAATCGGCACGATCGTAAAACCGCCAAACGAAAAACTTGTAAATGACGGCGTTCAGCCACTGAGAGGATAAATTCAGGTTGCTGAGGATGTTCTCAGGTTGCACATGAAAAGACGCCACCACAGGCGTACCCTGCCTGCGCGCCTCGCTGATCGCAGCGTGCCCCAAAAAGAACGGGAACTGCACATGCAGCAAATCAGAGTCCCCAATCACACATTCCAGCTTTTTTCGATGCGCCCTCGCCAGCGGCGCTTTCATGCGGTCGATGATGGGATTGATGCCGGGAATACTCATCCGGGGAAACCCAACACAGCCCTCATCCAAGCTTCGTCCGGGTTCATCGGCAACTAAAATATGAAACTTAAACCGATCCGATAGTGCAGAAACAAACCGACGCGTAGACACCACAGTGCCATTAAACGGGTGATGCCAAGGATCCACTACCATGGCGACTCGCGGCCTGGCATTCTCCGAGCGCATCCTATGGAACTCCTGCTCCGGGTTAGCCTGTCGCACCCTGAACAAGGCCTTCATGATTTTTGCGTTTGATCATCACGCCGCAGCGCCAGTAATGGAAAACACCCCACAGCAAAATGATGATGGTTGTTGCCAGGCCCCACCTGAGCCCGTCTTCACCATAACTCTGGGCAAAAAAGTCGCTAAAAAAGCCAACGGTAAACGGACCCAGACCAAGCCCGACAATGTTGGTGATAAACAAATTAATGGCAGCCGCTACCGAACGCATCTCCAGCGGCGTGGAGTTTTGAATCAAGGCAAACCCCGGAGCCACATAAAGAGTGCCTAACATGGCCGGTAACACATAGGCCGCAATGGCCATCATCGGTGTCGATGCCATAAAGGTCAGATAAAGCATGGGCAAGCTGATCAAAGAAGACAGAGCCACCACCCAAGGCAACCACTGCTCCCCTCGGCGGGCAGATAGAAAGTCCGCAATCCGACCACCCAAGTAAATACCAATGGCGCCGCCAACCCCAATTAATAAGGCTAGATAGCTGCCCACTTCTCCAGTGCCCATGCCGTGGATGCGCACCAAGTAAATCGGCACCCAAATCACTGAGGCATAACCGGCAAAGGATACTAGCGCGCCTGCGGCGACAATGTGTCGCAGTACCGAACTGCGCCAAATAAAGCCAACAACTTCCCAAAAGCCCGGCGCTGCCACCTCTTGTTTAAGTGACTCAGAATAGCCCCGGGGAGGTTCTTTCACGGTGTAACGCACCAATATCGCCAGCAAAATACCTGGCAAACCGACCACAACGAAGGCCGTCCGCCAGCCATACCATTCGTTAATCCAGCCCCCGACCAAAAAACCGATCAATATCCCCCAATTAATACCAGTGCCAAAAATTGCCATGGCCGTTGAGCGTTTTTCTGGAGGATACAAATCCGCAATCATTGAGTGGGAAGGCGGATTCGATCCGGCCTCGCCAACACCGACGCCGATTCTTAGCAGCAGTAGTTGCATGAAGTTCGTCGCCGCCGCGCACAACGCTGTCATCAGGCTCCAAAGAAAAACCGAAAACGAGATGAGATTTCGACGATTGTTGCGGTCAGCCCACATGGCCATGGGCATACCCAAGGTAGCGTAAAATACCGCGAACATGATGCCGGTGAGCAACCCAAGCTGAGTGTCACTGATCAGCAGGGATTCTTTAATGGGCTGCCCCAAAATACCCATGATCTGTCGGTCTACGTGGCTTGACGTAAACACCAATACCAACATGAAGAGGGTATAGCGCCTTTGGCCATCGGTTATTTCATGGGACATAAATTGCTTCTTTTGACGTAAAACGATCCCGCGCTCAGGGTTTTCCCCAAGCGCACGGCTCTTCCACAGCGGTCTAACTCAGCTCTAACCCTTGTAAATCAGCCTTGGCGCGCCACTTTGCCATCAGGTCAAAAAACTCAATGGGTCCGCCGCCATAGGTATTATTTTGAGGCTTGGTGTTCACCATACCCTCATTGTTGTAATACCCCGGCGTACACTTTTCCTGGAAGTCCGCCGTAAGCCGCGCTTTGTCGATAATGGTTTGTACCCATTTGCGCTCTGCAGCTTCGCTGGCCTCAATTCGAGTCGCACCCTGCTTCTTAGCGGTGCTGAGAATATGGGCAAGATGAACACTCTGCTCATCCAGCGAGTAGGTATAGGTCGCCGTAAACCCTGACTGGGCTGGGCCGAAGAAAAAGGCATTGGGGAAACCTCGGCTGTGCATGCCATGGAACGTGGAAAGCCCCGCAGACCATTTTTCAGAAACCGACAAGCCGTTCACTCCGTTAATCTGATATCCCGCACGACGAGAGTAGTCGGTGCCCACCTCAAAGCCCGTGGCAAAGATAATGCAGTCCACAGGGTACTCTTTGCCATCAAAGACGATGCCGGATTCGGTGATTTGATCCAGACCACGGCCATCCGTGTCCACCAAGGTGACGTTGGGCCGGTTGTACGTCGGTAAGTACTCATCGTGAAAACACGGTCGCTTACAGAACTGACGATAGTAGGGCTTCAGTGATTCAGCGGTTTCCGGATCTTCCACAATGGCTTCAGCTCGGGCACGCACCCCCTCCATTTTCTGATAGTCCGCCAGCTCCATTTCCCGAGCCAGATCCATGTGGTTCGTCGCTTTGTCGGTGAGGTATTTTTTCAAACCCCGACGATACAGTTCGGGGGACAGCGGTGAGGTCAATGTCCACAACGCTAACCGCGCCTTTGAGGGCGCCTTATCACGCAAATTGCCGAACAAAAGCCGGAACGCCTCGGTCCAACCATCGTTTACCAGATCCTCTTTAACCGGGGCACCGGTCATCAGAGATTCGAAGTTGCGGCGACGCTCGTCCTGCCATCCTTTTGGCTGAGTGGAAATCCACTCGGGATCCGTTGGCTGATTGTTCCGCACATCCACCGACGATGGAGTGCGCTGAAACACGTACAGATGCTCGGCTGCGGCGCCGAGATGCGGAACACATTGAACCGATGTGGCGCCAGTACCGATCACTGCCACCCGCTTGTCCGACAGCTTATCCAAACCGCCATTAGAGTCACCGCCGGTATAGCCGTAGTCCCAGCGACTGGTGTGAAAGGTGTGACCTTTGAAATCGTTGATCCCCTTAATAGCTGGCAGTTTGGGGCGATTCAGCGGGCCATTGGAGTGCACGACATAGCGTGCCTTAAATCGGTCTTGGCGGTCCGTGGACACAATCCACCGTCCTTGTTCTTCATCCCAATCGGTGGATGTCACAAGTGTTTGCATCAAGGCACGTTCATGCAGGCCATAGGTCTGCGCAATAACGTGGCAATACTCCAGAGTTTCCGGCGCATTTGTGTACTTTTGCTTCGGCACAAAGCCGGTTTTCTCCAGCAAGGGGAAATAAACATAGGCTTCAATATCGCAGGAGGCGCCGGGATATCGGTTCCAATACCAAGTCCCGCCAAAGTCTCCGCCTTTTTCGATGATGCGGAAATCTGTGATCCCGGCGTCGTGCAACCGTGCCGCAGCCAACATGCCACCAAAACCGCCGCCAACAATCACGACTTCGACTTCGTCCTCGATGGCATCGCGCTCTAGTTCGCGGTCGATGTAGGGATCTTCGACGAAGTAAGCGAACTCGCCGGTTACTTCTAGGTACTGATCATTACCATCGGCGCGAAGCCGCTTGTCTCGCTCTTGTTGGTATTTACGACCTAAGGCTTCTGGGTCAAAAGGCAGGGATTGAGTTTTTGCATTCATGAAACTAACTCGATTGTTTACTGACAACCGCCAGACAATACAAAAAATGTAGGCTTCGAGCCATGGGTTCGTTTCGCTGCAAACCGAAACCAAACTCCTGTGCAAGTAGAACATCTGGCAGTCGACAGTTTACCAAAATAATGATATTCATTATTCTGATTCAAAATACTCTGTGGACTTATGAAAAAAATTCTCCGCGGGCTTGCGCAAGCTTTAGCGCTCGTTGCGCTTACCCTCATAGCCTTAGTCTGGCTGGTGTTTTTTTCTGCCCGCCCACCTCTCACTACGGACCCTTCGACCTTGGCCGGTGATGGCAGCACGATCAACTATTGCGAGTTACCAGTCCTCGATAATTCAGGGAAAATGGCCACGGACATTCCAAAAGGCAATACCCCGGGCTGCGCCTACGACCACTTCCCGTTACCCATTTTGCGCGAGTGCACTCAGTCGTTGCCCGCCGATGCAGCAGATATTCGAGGCCTGTGGCGAGGTATCAGCGGCAAAGTGGGCCATGTGGAGCGAGTAGAACAGTGTGGTGACAGGGTTGTCGTCACCAGCAGCGGGATCATTCATGACTTGGGCCCCAACGCTACCGCCGGTCTAACCAGCGACGATACCGAGGGCGCGGTGTTCTTTACCATCGGCGACACCGAGTACTGTCCGCGCACCTCGGCAGGAGCCACTTGGGAGACCGGAATACTGAATTTTCGAGTGTTGGGCTGGGGGCCGATTGTGGTGAAACGGTACTTAGACGGCGATCAGCTCGTTTGGGAATACGCCGACGGCAGCACCACTCGCATGGAACGGCTTTGCGACCTGCCCCAAGATCAAAAGATTCCCCAGCCGCGAGGTCCGCGAATTGAACTCTTTTGATGGACCCACTCTGTCAGAAAACGATCCGCGCCCGGCCAAGGACTGGTTTTCTCGACCCTAGAATGCCACCCAAAATGTTTAGGAAAACCTTATGAACTGGAAAATCTGGATTGGCGTACCCGTGCTCCATGCGGTGTTTTCGCTGTGGTACTTCAACTGGCAGGGCCCATTAACTCAGCCCGAGATTGAGCGCTTCTTTGTAAGCTTTGAAGCTCGAGCCGGTGGCCAGCACACATCCCTAGAGACACTGCGACGGTTTTTCGAGGAAGACGATGGCCGCGGCTTCGTCATGCTCAATCAAGTGCAAATCTATGAAAAACCCGTTGCACATCCCATCACCGATGAGCTGATGGATGGACGCACGCTACTCACCGAATACTTCGAACCCTTCGCCATTGGGCTACTGCTTCGCGGCGGGCACCCGGTGTTTCAAGCAAGAACCGTGGGCGGCCCCGTAGACTCTTGGAATGCCGACGACAACGTCAGCTTTTCTGCCACCGCCATGATGCGTTATCGCAGCCGACGAGATCTGATGGAGCTGATCATGGATCCCGCGTTCACCGATGGCCACGTCTACAAACTCGCGGCCATAGAGCGAACCATCTCCTATCCTACTCAGGTGTATTTCAACACCTCCTTTGCCCCACCTGCAGCGGTTTTCGTCTTGTTGCTTTTGCTTGCTTCTCTTGCCCAGAACCTTGTTAACCTGCGACGATCCGGTAGAACCCCTCGGAACTAGGATTCTCTATGAAAATCGTTTGCTGTCGTAACTTTGGCACACCGGACACGTTGGAACGGATTGAGACACCGGCCCCGGAACCAAAGAACAACGAGGCATTGGTGGATGTGACAGCAGCCGGGGTAGGCTTCGTCGACGGACTGATGGTGCAAGGCTTATACCAAGTCAAACCACCCCTACCCTATTACCCGGGCAGCGAGTTTTCAGGCATAGTCACCGCGGTTGGTGCCGACGTTTCAACCCTCGCCCCCGGTGATCGCGTCTTAGGTATTGCTAGCAGCGGCGCCTTTGCCGACCAAGTCGCGGTGGCGGCCAATAAACTGGTCAAACTACCGGACAACCTCAGCGAAGCCATCGCTGCTGGTTTTTTCATCAATTACGCTACGGCCCTATATGGCCTGCGGGACTGTGGCCAACTACGCCGCGGAGAGAACATACTCATCCTTGGTGCCGCTGGCGGCGTGGGCAGTTCCGCTATCTGCGTGGCCAAGGCCATGGGCGCAACGGTCATTGCCGCCGCCTCCAGCCTAGAAAAACGCCAAGCAGCTCTGAGCTTCGGTGCAGACCACTGCGTAGATTACACCACCGAAAACTGGCGGGAAGAACTCAAAGATGTCGTTGGCAGCCAAGGCCTGAACCTAGTTTACGATCCGGTTGGCGGGGACAAGTCCGAACAAGCATTTCGCTCGCTCTCACCTGGCGGGCGTTTTCTCGTCGTCGGCTTTGCTGCCGGCAACATCCCCAAAATCCCCCTTAACCTGCCGCTGCTGAAACGCTCGGCGATCGTTGGCGTGGATTGGGGTGGCGAAATGCGGGCCAACCCAACGGTCAACGACGAGCTGATGTCCACGCTGATGCAGTGGATTGAGGAAGGCAAGATGATGCCCGCCCCCGTACAAAGCCGGCCCATGGATGACTACCAGCAAGCCCTGACAGACCAACTAGCGGGCAGCATTCTGGGTAAATTGGTGCTGACCAACTGAAGATCCATCCACAGCAGCAGACAGCCAGAGAAGATACTTAGCGACCATCCGGCCCATACTTGGGCGCTGGAAAATACAGAAGAAACCAAGCACCATCCTGCAGTCGGTAATCGCCATGGCACGTCGTTGAGAGGGGTTCAATTATGTCTGCACAGTTACCAAACGCCCAACAGTGGGCTGAACGCTGTTTGAGCGACGGCGAGTTTATGCTCGCCGCCCGTTATTGGAATGGGGGGCTAACCCTGAACGTTGGTGACAAGGTTGTTAGCCTTCCGGTCAACAACGGTAAACCCGACAGCACTGGGCCTATGACCGGCGGCGTTATAGAACTGTCCGCATCCACTGCCGTTTGGGACAAGGTATTGGCCCCGGTACCCGAGCGCTTCCACAACGACATCATGGCCAACATCATGCAGGGCCAAGGAATGGAACGCCGCGCCGATCCCGTGGTCTTCGGCCAGTACTTTGCCGCCGCTGCCCGAGCCATTGAGCTACTGCGTCCCGATAATGATACCGGTGACGCCATGGCCCACGACCTGCAGTGCGAAGGCACCTTTAGCGCACCAGTGGGTCGCTATGTGCAGTTGGAGTTGGGCGGTACCAAACACCGCGTCTATTTTGAAGAGGCTGGCACCGGCATTCCTGTCTTACTCCAGCACACCGCTGGCTGCCACAGTAGCCAATGGCGGCACCTGTTTGAAACGCCAGAAATCACCGACCGCTTCCGCCTGATCGCCTACGATCTGCCCTATCACGGCAAATCACTTCCTCCAGTGGAGGAGGAATGGTGGGACCACCAGTATCTACTGCAAGGCGAGTTTCTACGCTCCATACCGCTGACCCTGAGCCGGGTTCTGGGTCTTGATCGCCCTGTTTTCATCGGCTGCTCTGTGGGCGGCCTGCTGGCACTGGATTTGGCTCATAAGCACCCGGACGACTTCCGGGCCGTGATCTCACTGGAAGGCGCACTGGAAATTCCTGGCCAGCTTGAGCACAACACTGAGCTATGGCACCCCCAAGTAAATAACGAGTACAAAGCGCGGTTGATGGATGCCCTAATGTCGCCGACGTCGCCAAAACGCTATCGTAAAGAAACCTCCTACGTGTACTCCTGTGGCTGGCCACCGGTTTTCCTTGGCGACCTAAACTATTACCTAGAAGATTATGATCTGCGTGCGGTGGCCGGAGAAATCGACACCAACCGGTTGGGCGTACACATTTTATCTGCCGAATACGATTGCAGCGGCACCGCCGAACTGGGCCGAGCTGCCCACGAAGCGATTCCCGGCTCCACCTTCCAAGAAATGAAGAATGTTGGCCACTTCCCCATGAGCGAGAACCCCAAGGCGTTCTTGCAGTACTTACTGCCAACCTTGGACAACATAGCCGCTGATTAAAGGCCGCCTAGGAAAAAACATAAGTGAAACTCGCCATTGAAATGGGTCCTATCGCCCCAGACAAGATCCAGCAAACGGTTGAATGGGTTCAATTTGCTGAACGCTTGGGCGTAAACATGGCCTTTGCTGCCGAAGCTTGGTGGAGCGACGCAGTAACCCCCTTAGCCTATCTCGCCGACAAAACTCACACCATCAAACTAGCCACAGGCATTATGCAAACCACTGCGCGAACACCGGCCATGACGGCCATGAGCGCGCTGACTCTGCACGATCTTAGCCGGGGGCGTTTTATTCTGGGTTTAGGCGCCAGCGGTCCTCAAGTGGTGGAGGGACTGCACAGCACCCGCTACCACAGACCCTTGGCCCGCTTACGAGAAACCGTCGAGATCTGCCGCATGATATTCGCCGGCAAAAAAGTGCAGTACCAAGGCAAGGTTTTCCAGATGCCTTTGCCAGACAGCGAAGGCAAGGCCATCAAGGTTGCTCACGAACCCGTGGACATTCCCGTTTACCTTGCCACCCTCGGCCCCAACGCCTTGCGATACACCGGTGAAGCCGCCAACGGGTGGCTGGGAACGTCCTTTTCACCGGATCAACCCGACGCGCACTTAAGCTACCTGCAAGAGGGTGCCGCCAAGGCGCAGCGAACCTTGAACGATCTGGATCTGTGCGTTTCGGTAAGAATTGAACTGGGCGATGACCTAGAAGCCATGATTGCCAGGCGCAAACCCGCCGTTGCCTTCAACATGGGCGGTATGGGTTCGGCGGAAACGAATTTCTACAACGATGCCTTTAAACGTGCGGGCTACGCCGAGGACGCCCTAGCCATCCAACGACTGTGGTTGGACGGCAAAAGGGAGGAAGCCGCTCGCCGGGTACCCGACGCCATGGTCACACAGTTTCAGGCGTTGGGCGATACCCCCACGGTAACCCAGCGCCTACGAGCCTATCGTGACGCGGGAGTCACTACGTTAAAACTCGGATTAGACAGCGCCGGACCCATTGGTCCCGCACGATACGAACTGCTCGAACAAATCGTCGATATCACAGGAGCCCTTTGATGAAGCTATACATGGTGCCACTTGCCCCCAATCCCACGAAGGTGATGCTCTACATTGCCGAACGCGAAGAGCTGGGTGTTCAAATGAACATCGAACAAATTGTGGTGAATACGGTGAAGGGGCG
>JAYOVN010000048.1:0-15320 GCA_038151515.1 Gammaproteobacteria bacterium
GTGGCGCATTGCTGGGCGCAGGCGTCCTTGATGGCCCCGAGCGTGATATCAGCGTGTCCCTCAAGACCACTCAAAGCCGCCAAACCTGGCCCGTTTAAGATCAGCATTTTCATTCGCGGAGCTTACTCTTCGCTCCCTGATAAATCGACACACCCAGCTTTGTCTGCCACACCTGTGTCCGCGTCTGGGAAGAAACGCCGGGAACGTCAACCAGTGTTTACGGCCCTATGGGTTTGCTGCCAACCGAGATTGGCAGTCGGCGATGATTTTAGGGTCTTGGCGGATCCGAGCCACGCAGTCACCCATGATCAGCAGCGCGGGTGACGGAATATTGCTGGTCGCGCAAACATCAGCGATATCTGCCAAGGTCCCCGTGACGACTTGTTGATTCACTTGGGTCGCTTTTGCCACCACGGCAAAGGGTGTAGCCGCCGGCATCCCCCGGGCGAGCAGTTGAGCGGTAATGTCCGGCAGCAACGACAGTCCCATATAAAACACCACGGTCTGACGCGGGTGCATGGCTAGGTCCCAGTCGATATCAAAGCCTCCCTCGCGCCGCTGTGCGGTAATTAAGGTCAGAGCCTGGCTGTAGTCCCGGTGGGTGAGGGCCATGCTTAAGGCTGCTGCCGCGCCGGTGGCGGCAGTAATGCCGGGAATCACCTGCCAAGGAATGCCTGCCGCTTCCAGCGCATCGATCTCCTCACCACCTCGACCAAATACAAAACCGTCACCGCCCTTCAGCCTGACAACGTTTCGGCCCAAGCGAGTGTGCTCGATAAGCACTTCATTGATTTGGGTTTGCGACATGACATGCAGGTGTTTGCGCTTACCCACATAAACCCGCAGGCATTCTTTCGGGACTTCCTCAATCAACTCGCCACTGGCTAAGCGGTCGTAGACCAACACCTCCGCCTGTTGCAAGGCACGCAGGCCCTTTACTGTGACCAGATGCGGGTCCCCAGGACCCGCCCCAACGAATATCACCTGTCCGCCCATATGTCTCGCTCTGTTCTTTTTGTTGTTTTTGTTAACCGATGCCGCCGACGGGCAATCCTGCCTTGGGCGTCACCGCGGCTGGCTCGCTCATCTGTAGTAGGCGGTTCAGTTCCGGCACACAGGAACCGCAGTTGGTCCCGCACTTCAACACCTCGCCCAACGCCATAAGCGTCTGGCAACCCTCATTGATGCTTTTGCGAATGCGCGCCTCTGATACCGCATAACAACTGCAAATCTGGGGAGATGTATCGATGCTCTGTGCACTGCATGCCAACTGTCGCCAAGGAGCACTTGGGAGCTCGTCCTGACTGCTTTGACTTGGTGTACTGCTGGCCACAATCTGACTGTGGGTCGGCAACAGGTGTCGCCCGGGGGCCTGACAAAGCACCAGCACCAATTGCTGCCCTTTCGACATAGACCGCCGATGCAGTGATGGCGTGCGGAAATCCACCCAATCATCACCATGCAGACACTGAACCAGGGAACTGAATACCCTGGATGCCTCGATACCGTCGCTGGCAACTTCAAAGAACCAACCGCCTTTACCGCTTAAGCCAAACCAAAAAAGAGATTCTTGACCGAGGGTGTCACGCAGCGCGGTGATCTGAGCACTGTCGAAGAGCACTCCCCGTAACCAAACGCAGTCCTTGATTGGCTGCACCGCTACCGCAACTTGCTTACTGTGGGGTTGCCCGGACAGCGGATCCACTCGCCGCGGCACAAGGCCACTGACGACGCTTTGACCTGCGTGTGCCTTGGTCCAATGAATGGGGGCGAACACCTGACCAACCTTGACCGATTCCGTGACATGGGCCAGATAACGGGCGCTGCCGGTAGGACCCAACACGCTTACCAGTTGATCTGCCACGATGCCCAGCGCCTCGGCGTCTTGGGGGTTAATGTCCAGTCTCGGCTCGGGGGCGTGTTGATTCAGGGTTACCGCCAAGCCGGTGCGCGACATGGTATGCCATTGATCTCTAAGCCGGCCAGTATTGAGCAGCAGCGGAAAGCGCTGACTCACTGGGCTGGTCAATGCCGGTGGCGTAACAACAAAGTTGGCACGGCCGTCAGGCGTTGAAAATCTGCGGTCGGCGAATGGACGCCCGTTCATAGGCCAGCTTACCGGGTTCAATCCATCGTAGGCTTCGTCACTGAGGCCGACATGGTCTGGCAGTGCAAACAGGCGTTCACCGGTGTTTTCAAAAACAGACAGGGCTGCGTGTTCGGCGAAGATCTGGCTGGGTGAGCTGTAGTCAAAACCGCGCGTAAATCCCATGGCTTTGGCCACATCGCAGACGATCTTCCAATCTGGTCGGGCGTCAAAGTCTGGTGTGACCACCCGTCTTTGCCGGCTGATACACCGCTCTGAGTTAGTCACCGTTCCATCTTTTTCGCCCCAGCCTTGGGCAGGCAGGCGCACGTCAGCCAGCTGCACCGTGTCCGTATCGCCATAGCAGTCTGAAACGACTACTAAGGGGCACTGAGCCAAGGCTTGGGCGATAAAGTCCTTGTCAGGCAGAGACGCCACGGGATTCGTGGCCATAATCCAAATTGCCTTGATCCGACCTGACGCCACGGCATCGAACATGTCCACGGCTTTCAGCCCGGGTTCACGAGCGATAGCAGGAGCCTGCCAAAAGCGCCGGACCCGGTCGATGCTGTGAGCGTCGAAATCCATGTGCGCGGCCAGGGTATTGGCCATGCCACCCACCTCTCGTCCGCCCATGGCATTAGGCTGACCCGTGATGGAAAACGGCCCCATCCCCGGACGACCAATTCGACCGGTTGCTAGGTGGCAGTTGATAATGGCATTGCCCTGGTCCACGCCCCGGGCAGACTGGTTGATACCTTGAGAGTACAGGGTGACAACGTGCTCGGTTTGCGTAAAAAGCCGGTAAAAAGCGTCAAGATCTTTGGCGTCAACATCGCAAACCTTGGCGACGTCTGCCTGATCTGAAAAAACCTGAGTTGCACATGCCAGCGCCTGATCAAAGCCGTTTGTGTGTGCGTGGATAAATGTCTGGTCCAAGGCCCCCACATGATCCAAGTGCGCCAGCAAACCAGTAAACAGCGCCAGATCGGAACCCGGCGCAATGGCTAGGTGCAAATCGGCTTCACGCGCAGTGGCGGTGGCTCGTGGGTCGATCACAACAATTTTTAGATCCCCCGTCTGCCGCCGCGCCTGAGCAATTTGAAACAGCACCGGATGTGCCCAAGCGGCGTTCGACCCCACCAACACCAATACCTTGCAGGAGCGCAAGTCATCGTAGTCGCAAGGTACGACGTCCTCACCAAACGCTCGTTTTTGGGCCACCACGGCTGAGGCCATGCAAAGCCGGGAATTGGTGTCTACGTTAGCCGTGCCAACAAATCCCTTAAGTAACTTGTTGGAAACATAATAATCTTCCGTAAGCATTTGCCCTGAAAGATAAAAGGCCACGGAGTCCGGCCCATGCTCTGCCACGGTGTCACTGAACCCCTGAGCAACGTGATCAATGGCCTGCTGCCAGGACACCTCCTTCCCGGCGATTTGAGGTACTTTTAGTCGGGTGGCGTCGGTCATGGTGTCGGCGAGATTCGACCCCTTCACACAAAGCCTGCCGGCATTAGCCGGATGACTCGTGTCGCCGCTGACGGCGATGAGGTCACCCTTGTCGTGGCCGCCGCCAGCATTGCCGCCCTTGCTTCTGCCGCCGTTGCTTCTGCCGCTCTTGCTTCTGCCACCCTTGCTTCTGCCGCCCCTGGGCACCGTGACCGTCACCCCGCAGCCAACCCCGCAGTAGGGACAGGTGCTGTTCACCGATCCAGACATCAGCTTTCCGCGATCACCAATTGCTCACCGGAAACCGCAACGGGATAGACGGCGAGCTGCACAAAAGCGTCTTCCAAACACCGTCCGGTGAGCAAGCTAAAATGTTGTTTGTAGATAGGCGAAGCCACAACCAGTTCACCGGCTTTGTCACCGACAATGCCCCGGCCCAGAACGCGAGCGCCACTGAAAGGGTCAAGGTTGTCCAAGGCATAAACTGACGGTGTTTCGTCGGGTAAATAAAACAGGGCCATGGGCACACCACCGACTAGGGCAGACACCCCGCTGTTCGGTACCAACGCATCCATTGGGCAGATCACGCTCCCGGGCGTCAACTCTGGGGTGGCGTCATTTGTTGCTGCGGTTACATTCATATCTGATATCTACCCAACCTTATGGATCAATTCTGTAAGGGGAATGCGCCGCTCTTCTTCGGTGATGGGACGGCGCTGCCCACGCTCCCGCACAAACACTACGTCTGTGTCTGAGGCATCGCTGTTGATGTAGGTTTGAAAACGCTTTAGCTGCTCTGGGTCTTCAATAGTGGTTTTCCACTCGCATTGGTAGGTATCTACCACTCGGGCCATTTGGCTCTCCAGCTCTTGGCCTATGCCAAGCTTGTCGTCGATCACCACCTGCTGCAGGTAGTCTAGGCCGCCTTCAAGGGATTCAACCCATACCGATGTGCGTTGCAAGCGGTCGGCGGAACGCACGTAAAACATGAGGAAGCGGTCGATGTACCGAACCAACGTGGCGTCGTCCAAATCCGTGGCAAATAGCTCGGCGTGGCGGGGGCGCATGCCACCGTTACCCCCGACAAACAAATTCCAACCGCCTTCCGTGGCGATAACGCCAATGTCCTTACTTTGTGCCTCAGCACATTCCCGAGTGCAGCCCGAAACACCAAACTTGAGTTTGTGAGGCGAACGCAGGCCCTTGTAGCGATTTTCTAAATACAGGGCCATGCCGACGGAATCTTGCACACCGTATCGGCACCACGTACTCCCCACGCAGCTTTTTACCGTTCTCAGGGACTTGCCATAGGCGTGGCCAGTTTCAAAACCGGCATCCACCAACTCTTTCCAAATTAGGGGCAGTTCGTGCACCTGGGCACCAAACAAGTCGATGCGCTGTCCGCCGGTAATCTTGGTGTAGAGATCGTATTTTTTTCCAACCTCTCCCAACACAATCAACTTCTCTGGCGTAATCTCGCCACCGGGCACCCGAGGAACAACGGAGTAAGTGCCGTTCTTTTGCATGTTGGCCAACATGTGGTCGTTTGTGTCTTGCAGGCCCACATGGGGCTTGGCCAATACATACTCGTTTTGTAGAGAAGCTAAAATTGAGCCTACGGCGGGTTTGCAGATATCACAGCCTCGCCCTGTGCCATGACTTTGGATCAACTCTGCAAAGGACTGAATGTCATTCACTTGGCAAATATGAAACAACTCCTGCCGCGTATATTTGAAGTGCTCACAAATGGAGTGGTCGACTTCGACACCTAAGCGGCTTAACTCGTCGTCCACCACAGTTTTGAGCAGGGCTGCGCAACCACCGCAGCCTGTGCTGGCCTTGGTCTGAGCTTTCACACCGCTCAGCGAAAGTTCTCCAGCGGCCATAACATCGATCACTGCACCCTTGGTAACGTTATGACAGGAACAAATCGCCGCCGTCATGGGCAACTGGTCAGCACCGAGTAGGGGCGCTCCCTCGACATTTGGCAGAATAAGGGCCTCAGGATTTTCAGGCAGTTCCAGATCGTTTAGGAAGTACTGCAGTATCTGGTCGTAGTTTTCCGTGTCGCCCACCATGACGGCGCCCAGCACTTTTTTCCCGTCGTTACTAACATTTAGGCGTTGATAAGTATTTTTACGCGGGTCTCTAAAGGTATATGAAAGGCATCCCTGAGCATTGCCGTGGGCATCGCCAATCGACCCAACGTAAACCCCTAGCAGTTTCAGCTTGGTGCTCATATCGGCTCCGTTAAAGCCGGCCTCTTCGCCGATCAGTTGCCCCGCCGCTACTTCCGCCATACGGTAGCCTGGCGCGACAAGGCCAAAAATGCGCCCATCGTAAAGCGCGCACTCGCCAATGGCGGAAATCGCGGGATCGCTTGTTAAGCAATGCTCGTCAATAACAATGCCGCCGCGCTCGCCGACATCAAGCCCGCAGCCTCGTGCCAGATCGTCCCAAGGCCGGATGCCTGCGGAGAACACAATGACATCCGTCGATAACGTGGTGCCGTCGGCAAAGTGCATGGTCAGCCCATCTGCGGTCTGAGTAATTTTCTGGGTTGCCTTACTGGTCATCACGGATACACCCAAGGCTTGCACATGGCTTTTCAGGACGTCGCTGCCTTCGGTATCCAACTGAACACCCATCAAGCCCGGCGCGAACTCTACAACACTGGTTTCCAATGCAAGATTTTGCAGCGCGTTGGCGCATTCCAAACCCAGCAGGCCGCCGCCAACCACAACTCCGCGAGTCTTGCCTGCAGCAGTATCCTTGATGGCCTGCAGGTCCTCTAAAGTGCGATAGACCAAACAACCGGGCAGGTCATTCCCGGGGATGGGCGGCACGAAGGGATAGGAGCCAGTGGCTAGGATCAAGTGATCATAGGAGAACTGACGCGCCGACTCTGTGGTCACCGTTTGGGCCTGACGATCAATGTCCACCACTCCATCACCAAGCACCACGTGCACACCGGCATTCTCGTATTCCGATGGGCCTACCAGACTGAGGTCTTGGGCGGTTTTGTCGGCAAACAGCTCGGATAAATGCACGCGGTCATACGCGAGGTTTTTCTCGGCACCAATTACGGTAATGTCCATGGACGGGTCCGCAGCCAACTGCTGCACAAAGTGATGGCCAACCATGCCGTTTCCCACCACTACGCATTTCTTATTCATGTTCTCTCCTTGGCCTGAGTTTGTTGCAAGAAATTCAGACCGCATTACCGATCACGCTGCTTTTAATCCAAAAATCAGCTGCTGAATTTGTGTCGGCGAAATCGCCAAATTGATGTGTTGTTGAATTTCCCGAGCACCGGCGGTATCGCCGAACAAGACCGCGCCCCGCAGCACGTCCCCTTCTATGCATAACCTTCGGTACACGGTGCTTTGACTGTCAGATAGCACGGCATCGTTTTCCCCGGGATCTGGAGGAACAGTGCCGGCAAAGAACAGTGGTGCGTCCTCGATTTTGAGGTGACTACCCTGAACCACGTCGTCTAGCTCCGCCTGTCCGCCACAGAGGTTTTGTGCCAGCACGTCGGCTTGCCGAAAAATAGGCTCCACCAGTTGGTAGTTGGTACCCGCCACTTCGGCGCATTCGCCGAGGGCAAATACATTGGCCACCATAGAGCGCATGCCGCTGTCTACTTCGATGCCTCGTGAACAGGGAATTTTTGCTGCCTCAGCCAGTACCGTCCTCGGCGCACATCCTGCAGATATCACCACCGCTTGAAACGAATGCACCTGCTTGGGTTTAGAAAGAAACACCACCTCAACACCTGCCTTGCTGTCCCGACAAAGCTGCACTTCTTCATCCAGCATGATGCGGATACCTTTCTGGGTGAGGCGACGCGCCAACAGCCCAGCACTTTGAGCGTCAATTTGTTTGGTCATCAACCGGGAGCTTCGGTGCACCAAGGTGATCGAACAGCCCAGACCCAGCAATGCATCTGCCGCCTCTAGGCCCAGCAGACCGCCACCCACAACGAGCATGGAACTCTTTGGAGCGACGAGGCTTTCCAGCCGATCGGCGTCCTCCCAAGCTCTTAAAATCGAGACCCTTGGTAGGGAAGCATCGATGCCATTGGGAATAACCGCGTTGGATCCCAGGGCGAAAACCAACGAGCCATAGCGCACTGTTGTGCCGTCATCTAAGTGCGCAACCTGTCGGTCAGGGACCAGCTTTGTCGCCTTGACTCCCAAACGTTGGGTCAGCATCAACGCCGCCGTTTCTCCCAAAGCGGTCTGAGCCAGATCGGCGGCCGTGACTTCCTGACCAAGGTAATGAGGGAGCAGAACACGGTTATACCCCACCACTCGCTCTTCACTGACAAGAACGATGGAGCCTTCATAGCCGTATTGTTCCAAACGCTTCACCAACTGCGCTGCCGCCATGCCACCGCCGAGGATTAACAAATCCGCTGTGCAATGCTGGCTGGCTTGAAGTGTGGTAACGGAGTGAATCGACATATCAAACTGCTGGTTCTTAGGCAGCTTGGCCCGGTTCAGAAGTATCCGCACAGTCAGCTTTCTTTTGAGTCTCTTTCTGCGATTGCTTCTGAGCTTCCTGCGCCAATACGCTGGGGGCCTTGTTGGTGGAGTAAAGAAAGTCCAACACACTCTTACGACAGCGGTTGTAAACCGGCTCTTCGGCTAACTCCAATCGCTGCCGCGGTCGAGGCAAATTGACGTCGACGATCTCGCCGACACGCGCCGAGGGGCCATTACTCATCATCACAATACGATCCGATAGCAATACGGCCTCATCCACGTCATGGGTAATCATGATGACGGTGTTGCCCAGTTCTCGATGAATCTCCATGGTGCTCTCTTGGAGCTGGGCCCGTGTTAGCGCGTCCAGCGCACCGAAGGGCTCATCCATCAACAGAACCTTGGGCTGCATCGACAGTGCACGCGCAATACCGACACGCTGCTTCATGCCACCGGAAATCTCATGGGGCATTTTATTCAGGGCGTGGCTCATGTTGACCAGTTCCAAGTTGTGGCGAATCCACTGATCCATCTCCTTGGGGGTTTTATGCCCGTCAAAGACGGCCTTAACGGCCAACTCCACATTTCCATAAACATCCAGCCAGGGCATCAGAGCATGATTTTGAAAGACCACTGCCCGATCAGGTCCCGGCCCAGTAATCTGCTTCCCGTCCAGAAACACACCGCCTTCACTCACGTCCAGCAGACCAGCCAATATGTTCAATACGGTAGATTTGCCGCAGCCTGAATGCCCGATCAGGGTTACGAATTCCCCCTGATTAATTTTCAGATCCACATCATTTAGAGCCTCGAACACGACGCCATCGGTAACGAAACGTTTGCTGATCCGGCTGATATCCAAAAAACTCATGTTATTTGCCTCAATCGCTGCTATTTCAAATCGGCGGACTTGTCCCAGCTGAAGCGTCGCTGCAGCATCAACATCAGCCGATCCAAGAAGAAACCGATAAGTCCGATCACAACCACCGCAGTCATGATTCGACTTAGGGAGTTAGACGAACCATTTTGGAATTCGTCCCAAATGAATTTTCCTAAGCCCGGGTTTTGGGAGAGCATTTCCGCGGCGATCAGCACCATCCATCCGGTGGCTAGGGATAGCCGCAAACCCGTGAACACCATGGGTAAGGCACTTGGCAGCACGATCTTGGTAATGTTGGTGCCCCGGGGCAGCTTGATAACGCGGCCCACGTTGAGCAGATCACGATCAATGCTGGCCACACCCACGCTGGTGTTTATAACCGTCGGCCAAAGACAGCACAGTGCGACGGTTAAGCCGGAGTTTAAAAACGACTTAGCGAAAAAAGGATCGTCGGTCACGTAGGTTGCCGAAACCACCATAGTCACCAGAGGCAACCACGCCAGCGGTGAGACCGGCTTGAATATTTGAATGATGGGGTTGACGGCCTGATAAAAGGTGTCGCTCAGACCACAAGCAATGCCCAAAGGAATTGCAACAATGGAGGCGATAAAGAACCCAAATGCCACGGTTTTAAGGCTGACGACAATTTGATCCAGAAACGTTGGCTTTCCCGTATAGGTTCGCCACTTCACTTTGGCATCGGGGTTTTCCGCCAACTTCTTGGCGTTCCGGACTTCCTGGCGCTCATAAAATCGCGCCGCTTTATCTTGTTGCTCGTAATACTCGTCCACCAGTGCCGAGCCTTGGTGGAACACATCGGCTGGGCCTGGGAACTGGCCCAACGATGTGGTGATGCTCTGGGCGACTCCCTGCCAAAGCAACATAAACACCACCAAACCTGACAGCGGTATCAATACCGGCCGAAGCAGTTTGGTCAAGCGCTGCCCACCGGGTAGGTTGGCAGCAGCAAGTGACAAGCGAGGGACCGTGATCACAGAACTTCAGCCTTAAGACCAATAGTCAGCTTCTCTAAATACTCGTTAGGCTTGGACCCGTCGTAGGAGACCCCGTCCAAAAACTCGGTTTGTTCGGGTTTGAAGCCGGACTCAGTATCAAAATCCGGGAACTCATCTGCGCTCATGGTGCCTTCAGCAATCAGTTCCTTAGCGGCCACGGCATAAAGGTCGGCGCGGTAGACGCTCTTGGCGACATCAAAATACCACTCGTCGCTCTTTGGCTCTGCGATTTGACCCCAGCGGCGCATCTGAGTGAGGTACCAAATAGCATCTGAGTAATAGGGGTAGGTGGCGTTGTAGCGGAAGAACACGTTGAAGTCCGGCACATCACGCTTGTCGCCTTTTTCGTATTCGAAGGTACCGGTCATGGAATTGGCGATGACTTCAGCATCTGCGCCCACGTATTCGGAGCGGGCCAAAATCTCCACCGCAGCCATACGATTTGCGTTGTCGTTTTCATCAAGCCACTTAGCAGCTCGAATCAGCGCTTTAACGACCCGGGCCGTGGTGTTGGGATACTTCTCAGTGAACTCCTTGGTCATACCGAAAACTTTTTCCGGATTGTCTTTCCAGATTTCGTAGTCGGTGATTACCGGTACGCCAATCCCCTTGAATACCGCTTGTTGATTCCAGGGTTCACCGACGCAGTAGCCGTAGATAGTGCCGGCCTCAAGGGTCGCAGGCATCTGGGGCGGGGGCGTTACGGATAACAACACATCCGCGTCGATCTGACCGCTAATATCGCCTTTGTGGGGCGCGTAGAAACCGGGGTGCAGACCGCCAGCCGCCAGCCAATACCGCAGCTCATAGTTATGGGTGGATACCGGAAACACCATACCCATGTTGAAGGGCAGCCCTTCGTCGGCGTATTTTTCAACCACCGGTTTCAGCGCGTCGGCTTTGATGGGATGAACCGGCTTGCCGTCAGCTTGCTTGGGAATGTTCTCCTTCATTTGGGACCAAATATCATTAGAGACGGTAATTCCGTTTCCGTTCAGGTCCATAGAAAACGGCGTCACTATGTGCGCCTTGGTTCCAAAGCCAATGGTTGCCGCTAACGGTTGGCCCGCCAACATGTGAGCGCCATCGAGCTGACCGTCAATGACCCCGTCTAACAACACCTTCCAATTCGCCTGAGCCTCAATGGTGACAAACAGGCCTTCATCTTCGAAGTAGCCAAGCTCGTAAGCCACCGCGATGGGCGCCATGTCCGTGAGCTTAATAAACCCAAAGGTGAGTTCATCCTTCTCTGGTTCGCCAATTTCGGCATGAGCACCCAAGCTCAGGGTTAAAAGGATTGCCGAGCAAAAGAGCGTGAATCGATTTATCCAATCACTGCTAAGAAACATCGTGTTCTCCTGAACGTTCGCTGGGACAAAAAAAAGCCCTGGCACCACCAGCAGTGGGGCCAGGGCATCATTGCCCGAAATGAGTTTTGGTCTGGCTGCGGGCGGAAACGTCATGCATTCCGGAACAGACTAGGATCTACCCGCCGCGCTGCTGACTTCTTAAATGCGAGAAGCGTGCCAAGTGAACGAAGGGAACGCCTGCGGATCGTTTTTTTTCAGACGGTAAACCCCGCCACTTGATAAAGCCTCCTAAAATCAGGGATTTATCGACCCGCGATTCAAATCAGGAGCGCCGCCACGAATCCACGCGGCGTTGTTTATGACACTGGCCGGCGGGAACGCACAAACCCACTGCAACTTTTTCGCACCAAGATCATCATTCCTACCCCGCCATCGCACCAAGTCAGTGCGCATCTGGCCCTCATCCTTAGCCAGCAAGCCTAGGGTAACTGAGGAGACACCAACATTTACTATCTGTGGCACCTACGAGGGCAGGACCAAGTCAAAACCGGATAGATCGTTGAGGCTTTGCCTATAAAGGTCTGTGCGCAGACAGCGACTGGTCAGCAAGTGCCGCTGCACCAGATCTACGGGGCGGCCTAACAAGTCAAAGCAGCCGTCGAGTATTTCACTCGCAAATGCCCCACCCGGCTCATTCACCTCAGGCCCGAAAAAAGACAAGAAATCACCCACCACTTCCACGTCGCCAAATTGAGTGCGTGCAAGTTTTCCTGACAGAGCGCGAACCAAGTTCGATTCGTTCATGCCCAAATACCGCTCCGTCGACATGACCCGGGCCGCCTCCAGCGCGTTATCGGGCTGGGCGAGCCAGTGGCAGGCCTCTAGCAGAGCCACTCTCAGGGCCAGATGAGTTTGCGGATTCGCTTCATGCCACGGTTCCGTCACACACAACACTTTGTCTGGTGCATTTGCCCAGACCTCAACACCCCAAGCCGCGGCCACCCCCTGCCCGCTGCTAATTGCCAACGTATTCCACGGTTCGCCGGCGCAATATCCGTCGATGACGCCTTCGGTCAAACTGTCGACCATTTGCGAGGGTGGTACGACGATCATGCTGACGTCACGATCTGGATCTAGACCCACACCGCGCAGCCACTTGCGAAGCAAAATCGCGTGAGTCGAAAATCCATGGACGACGGCGAAGGTTAGCTTCTGCCTGACGGCTTGGCTGCCTGTGTAGACTTTGCCGATGACACCCGCGACCTCGGCCATAGTAACTTCCTGTTGGGCCGGCAGGCCCAGCGTATCCAGCATTTTCGCCCAGACCCGGGCGGACAGAGTGATACCATTACCATTGGTGGACAGTCCAAGCCCTGTAAGCAAGGGTACGCGCAGGCCACTGACGCCTAGAGTGGTCATGGCTGGTAAAGGGGCCAGCATTTGAGCTGCATCTAGGGCACCCGTAGCAAGCTTGTCCCTCACGATGGCCCAGGAAACCTCCTGATGCAGAGTGACTTGTAATCCGTGACGGCGAAATAGTCCGAGATGCTCCGCCATGATAAACGGCGCCGAGTCCACCAACGGCAAATACGCGATCTGAATATCCGCTGTCTTATTTGGCACTGCTACCTCCTCGATCCTCGGCCTCTATATTTTTCGTTATTCGTGCTGCCACCTCGACCAAGTTGAGTCGGAGTTTCATCGCCTGATTGCGCATAAATTGGAACGCATCCTCTTCCACCATATCGTGATGCTGCATCAGCAAAAACTTTGCCTTTTCAATGCCGCGACGTTCCTTGAGTTCCTCTTGGCTTTGATCCAAGGCCTTGCGGACTTCCTGAAAGGCCTGGAATTGGGCCATGGCAGCATCGATCACAGGTCGCACCTTGGTCGGCTCGATCTCACCAACCATGTAGGCGGTTACCCCGGCTGCGATGGCGGCGCCAATAAAATCCGAACCACGCTTTTCAGAGAACATAACAATAGGTGTGGGCTGGTGGGCTGAGAGCACCGAAATACTCTCGAGCATATCTCGGTCAGGAGACTCGATATCAATCAAGATGATGTCAGGGTTCACATCGGAAATACGCTTGAGCAATGTGCGCCCGGCCTTAGCAATGGACACCTGCATCCCCGCTTTGAGCAAAAACTCGCCCACCCAGCGGGCGCGCTCGGGGTCGTCGTCCACTAACATGACCTGATAGCCTGAGTCTGATGTTTCTTGCATGAGTCTGGGTTAAAACGGATCCACTTTCATACCGAGCAACATGCAATAACGAGTCCAATCCTGACTCGTTACATGCAAAAAGTCCCTCACACGCACAAAAGCGCTTGAGGGACTGTTTTATTGCCGGTGTTTTTTGCTAGGCCAATCTTTATAGCTTGGCGTTAAACGTCAGCCACAATTTTGATGTGTCTGTAGCAAAACCATCGGACTGATAATCGGCATACTTCAGCTGGACGCTGGTTCTCTTGGTCAGCGGCAGGGTAGCTACAAGGTCCAATTCGGTGCCGTAATCTGCACTGGTCGCCTCGGCACCTAGGTCGTACCAAGTGGCCGCCAACTTTAGCTTGCCCACTTTACCCGCAAGCCCTACAAAGGGGCCCTCCACGCCGCCAGCAGGTGTCACCAAGAACTTGTCTGCGGTGCCCTGAAATTTGTGCAAGGTCGCTAACGGTGTGCGGAAACCCATTTGACCGTCGTCGCTGCCCAAGGACTCATAACCCATAGTAGCTTTGATCCCGGAGAACGACCTAGCCAGAGCTACCGAATACATCATTGCGTCGTAATCGTTTGGGTTATCACCGTAGTCACTTTGGGTAGCGACCTTGGCTGACACACTTACGTCTGCAATGGTGCCCTTATAGCCAACACCGTAGGTTGCGTTCGAGTTGGGCACGCCGTTGCCGTTTTCAAAATCTAGCAGGTAAACAAAACCTGTCAGCTTGTGACCGCCCGCTAAGGCCATGGACGCCGTGAGCAAATGAGTTTCGCCACCCCAATCCGAGGGCTGCGCCCCGTCGTCCGGACCAAAGATTCGGTTTACGTTCGTCACGAATGCGTAATCCAAGGTCAGCGTATCCGACGCTTTGTGAACGAATCTCGCAGCATCGTAAGTCTGTTCGTTTTGACGCCAAGCCACGCCACCGACGAAACGCTGATCGCCCAACACGATTCGCTGACGGCCGAAAGTCGCCGTCGTGTCGCCGGCCACATATTTCACATAGGCTTGATTGAGGTCAAAGCCATCGGGGTCAGCGACCACCGGATAGGTGCCTTTTCCGTTTACTGTTGAGTTGTATTGCTCGGAACCGATGACGGTGACGTAGTCGGCCTCCAGTCCAAGAGAAAGCCCAGAGGTTGTCCCAGAAACAAAGGTATATCGTGAGCGTAGTGTGGACGCTGCAGCTTCCTCATCAATGCCATCTTGGTCGACGCCCTCAAATCGATAGCGAAAATTCATGGACGATTTGCCCCCACCAATAGCGGCACTGACATCGTCTAACACCGAGGCGTTCACTGACGATGAGAGCGCAAGCGCAAGGGTGCCCGAGGCACATGCTAGGGTAAAAAGACGTTTAGGGTACGCGCGTATCCGCGAGAGTGTTGACATGCTTATCTCCAAAAAAAAACCCAAGCGTCCACGTGACGCTTGGGCTTCTGTGCCTTTATTTCTAAATTGTTTTGTTTGCGCCAAGTCCGCCAACGGATTCTTCGAGGAACACGACGCCTGCCCTACCTCATTCAAAAAGTGGGCCAGCTTTTGAGCCCTTAAATCGGCATTTAAACGGTGTTTTAGGCCACGGTCGCACGGATGCAGTGCACGACCCTTGGCCCATGCACAGATTCTGAGCAATGCGGCCAGCCAACGACCAATGGTTGGTGATCGATAAACCTCTTGCTAGGCTGCTCCTGGGTCTAGATTAATGACGACGAATTGGGGAGGGAATAACGCATGCAAGCAATGACACTGGCACAACCCGGAGGATTGGAAAACCTTTCCCTGGCGGACACCGCTGCAAGAGACCCCAGTCACGGTGAAATACAGGTGGCGGTCAAAGCCAACAGCCTGAACTTTCACGACT
>JAYOVN010000049.1:0-15112 GCA_038151515.1 Gammaproteobacteria bacterium
AAATTTCGTTCTTTTCGGCTGTAACATGTTCGTTCTTAACTATTTGGTGCTAATCACATTGGTCGCCGTTCTATAACGGCGAGCCAAGCTATCCGATCTCTTATGACCCTTGGGACGCTGCCTCTGGGGTGTTGGACCCGATGACCTCTCCCTTGAATATCCAAACCTTGATGCCGAGAATTCCGTAAGTGGTCTCCGCTTCAAAAGTTGCGTAATCAATATCCGCACGCAAGGTATGCAAAGGCACTCGGCCCTCGTGGTACACCTCGGAGCGCGCTATTTCCGCGCCGCCCAATCGTCCCGCTACCCGGACCTTGATGCCTTCAGCTCCAAGCCGCATAGCGTTTTGGATCACCCGGCGCATGGCGCGACGAAACTGCACCCGACGCTCTAGCTGTTGGGCAACGTTCTGGGCCACGAGCACCGCGTCCAACTCCGGCTTACGGATTTCTTCGATGTTGATGTGCACTGGCACACCCATGCGCTTGGTCAGCTCTTTGCGCAACTTATCGACATCTTCGCCTTTCTTTCCGATGACGATACCTGGACGAGCCGTATGAATAGTGACTCGGGCGGTTTGAGCCGGACGAGCAATCTCGATTCGACCAACTGAGGCGTCCGCTAATTTCTCGCGCAGGTACTGACGAACTTCCAAGTCGTTCAGCAGGTACTCGGCGTAATGCTTTTTATCGGCAAACCAGACAGATGTGTGGTCCTTGACGATGCCAAGGCGAATACCGGTTGGATGTACTTTTTGACCCATACTGTTCTCTTATTCCGTATCCGAAACCGTCACGGTGATGTGACAGCTGCGCTTTAAAATTCGATCTGCCCGTCCCTTTGCACGAGGGCGAATCCGCTTCATGGTCATGCCTGCGTTCACATAGATCTCTGAAATCCGCAGATCATCTACATCGACGCCTTCGTTGTGCTCAGCATTGGCGATGGCTGACTCAACGGTCTTTTTAACCAGAACGGCGCCTTTTTTGGTGCTGAAGTTCAGGATGTCCAGGGCATCTGCCACTGGCTTGCCACGAACCTGGTCTGCTACCAGACGCACTTTCTGTGGCGAAATTTGTAAGCGTTTAGCTATGGCACTGACTTGCATCGTCTTCCTCTACTCTTTCGCCGCGTTAGCGCTTGGCTTTTTTGTCTGCCGCGTGACCGCGATAGGTTCGGGTAGGCGCAAATTCGCCCAGTTTGTGGCCAACCATGTCTTCGTTAATAACAACAGGGACATGCTGGCGGCCGTTGTAAATGGCAATGGTCAGGCCAACCATTTCCGGCATCACCATGGAACGGCGCGACCACGTCTTGATGGGGCGTCGCTCGTTGTTCTCGACCGCTTTTTCAACCTTCTTCAACAGATGGGTGTCGACGAAGGGTCCTTTAAATAAAGATCTAGGCACTTATCGTTCTCCTGTGACGCTGCTTAGCGCTTACCGCGACGACGAACGATAAGATCGTCTGTGCGTTTGTTCTTGCGGGTTTTGTGTCCCTTAGTTGGAACACCCCAAGGTGTAACAGGGTGACGACCACCGGAGGTTTTACCCTCACCGCCACCATGTGGGTGATCGACTGGGTTCATGGCCACGCCGCGAACGGTCGGACGCACACCACGCCAGCGCTTAGCGCCAGCCTTACCCAGAGATCGCAAACTGTGTTCGCTGTTACCGACTTCACCCAATGTGGCCCGGCACTCGCTCAGTACGCGACGCATCTCGCCAGAACGCATACGCAACGTGGCGTATGTGCCTTCTCGCGCAACTAGCTGGCAAGAACCACCGGCGCTGCGCACCATTTGGGCCCCTTTGCCGGGCTTGAGCTCGACACAGTGAATAACGCTACCTACTGGAATGTTCCGCAGAGCTAGGGTATTGCCCGACTTAATCGGAGACGTTGGCCCGCTCATGATGGGGTCACCTGCGTGAACACCCTTGGGCGCGATGATGTAACGACGTTCACCGTCTGCGTACTTCAATAGCGCAATGTTAGCTGTGCGATTCGGATCGTATTCCAGGCGTTCCACTACGGCGGGAATCCCGTCCTTGCTGCGCTTCCAATCGATAATTCGATAGTGCTGCTTGTGACCGCCACCACGATGACGTGTGGTGATACGGCCTGCATTGTTACGACCGCCGGTCTTCTTTTGCGCAGTCGTTAGGGCTTTGTGGGGCGCCCCTTTGTGCAGCTCTGAATCAACAACCTTGACGACGAAGCGTCGTCCCGGCGAAGTTGGTTTTGTCTTTACAACAGCCATGCCTTAACCCTTATTCCGCCACCATGTAGTCGAGCTCTTGGCCCGCAGCTACAGTGACGTATGCTTTTTTCCAATTCTTTTTACGCGACATGCCTCGTGCTGTGCGCTTGAGCTTGCCCTTCACATTTGACGTAGTGACCTTGGTCACTGATACGCTGAAGATGCTTTCGACGGCCGCACGAATTTCAGTCTTCGTGGCATCCGGGGCCACCTTGAAGGCGTACTGATTCGCCAGCTCGCCCTGAACGGCAACCTTTTCTGTTATGTGCGGCTCACGCAGCACAGTGAAAATTCGCTCTTGATTCATGCCAGCACCCCTTCCAATTTCTTCAGTGCGGGAACGGTAATCAGCACCTTTTCGTAACTGATCAGACTAACTGGATCCAAGCCGTCCACATCACGAACGTCGATACCCTTGACGTTGCGTGCAGCCAAAAACAGATTCTCGTCCACTTCTTCAGTGACAATAAGAGCACCTGCGATGTCCAGTTCTTTCAGCTTGCCAACCAGCGCCTTGGTCTTCGGAGCCTCTACCGAAAAGGATTCGATGGCCACCAAACGCTCTTGCCGAATCAGCTCCGAAACAATGCACTGGAGCGCACCGCGGTACATCTTGCGATTCACCTTAGTGGAATGATCTTGGGGCTGGGCGGCGAAGGTTACGCCACCGGAGCGCCAGATTGGCGAACGGGTGGTACCTGCGCGAGCACGGCCGGTACCCTTTTGTCGCCAAGGCTTTTTGCCGCCTCCGCTTACTGCAGAGCGATTCTTTTGAGCACGCGACCCTTGCCGAGCGCCTGCCATGTAGGCAACGACAACTTGGTGAACCAGTGCTTCGTTGTATTCACGGCTGAATGCGGTATCGGCAACTTCTACGCTGCCGCCGTCAACTGCGAGATTCAAATTCATTTCGCATCTCCTGCGCCATTTCCTGCTCGAGCCTTAACTGCTGGCCGTATGCAGACATCGCCACCCGGTGCACCTGGTACCGCACCCTTGACCATGATCAAGTTGCGCTCAGCATCCACCCGAACGATTTCCAAATTTTGGGTTGTTACCCGTGCCGCGCCCATGTGGCCCGACATCTTCTTACCTTTAAACACGCGGCCCGGAGTTTGGCATTGGCCAATAGAACCCGGCGCCCTGTGAGAAATAGAGTTGCCGTGAGTATTGTCCTGCCCACGGAAGTTCCAACGCTTGATGGTGCCGGCATAACCCTTACCTTTTGAGGTGCCTTGCACATCGACGATCTGACCTGCCTCGAACTGATCTACAGCCAGCTCTCCGCCGACATCCAAATCCCCTGCCTCATCTACCCGGAACTCCCACAAACCGCGCCCGGAACCCGCATTCGCCTTGGCAAAGTGCCCGGCCATGGCCTTGGTTACACGGCTGCGTCGCCGCTCGCCGGTTGTGACCTGAATCGCAACATAGCCATCAGCGTCCAAGCTTTTCACCTGAGTCACGCGGTTCGGCTCCGCCTCGATGACAGTAACGGGTACAGACACGCCTTCTTCGTTGAAGATTCGCGTCATCCCGCTTTTTTTGCCTATCAATCCAATTGCCATTGGTCTTTTCCTGCCTGTGGGCGATTACAACGGCGTGCGGACTTTCGCTCCTCTCTCTTCCTTTTTGGAAGAAGAAGACCAAAGTCCGGCTCGCGCCTGTCGCCAGCTCCCTATCGGAGCCTTTTGGTGTCAAACAATAAAAAGCTGCCTGGCTCTTAGTGAGCGAGACAGCTTCAACTCAATTCAAACTAATCTGTACTTCCACCCCGGCCGCCAGATCGAGCTTCATCAGCGCGTCTACGGTTTTTTCCGTGGGCTCTACAATATCCAGGAGCCTTTTATGGGTTCGAATTTCATATTGGTCCCGAGCGTCCTTGTTGACGTGTGGGGACACTAGGATCGTAAACCGCTCTTTGCGCGTCGGCAGTGGAATCGGACCACGGACCTGAGCGCCTGTGCGCTTGGCTGTGTCTACGATTTCCTGAGTCGATACATCAATTAAGCGATGATCGAATGCCTTCAAATGAATGCGAATACGCTGGTTCTGCACTTACGAACTCCAAACCCAATTTAAAGTCGCTTATCCCCTGCGTGCGGGTGTGACCCTCGCTTACGCGGGCAGACAAGCATTTCTCCTGTTAAAGAGCCTTTAGTGGCTAAACACCAAAACCAAATCGGTCTGAGTCTTTATATGCCCCTAAAGCATGTTTTTCTTTGTGAACCTCGGCGATTATTTCGCCCCAGCCCATCAAAAATCCCCTGATCTGGAGGGGCTTGGCAAGCAAACGATTGCCTCCTCCTCTCCCGATTGGGCCGCGAATCATACAGAGGGATTCAGCGCCGGGCAACCTTCGGTGCCGGTTAAATCTGAAATTTCTTCCGGCACCTTCTGGTCGTTGTTTGCTGACCCGTCGACGCCCTAGTCGATGACCTTAGCAACGACGCCGGCACCAACAGTACGGCCGCCTTCGCGGATCGCAAAGCGCAGACCATCATCCATCGCAATCGGACAGATCAGTTCTACTACCATCTTAATGTTGTCGCCTGGCATCACCATCTCAACACCTTCCGGCAACTCGCACGCTCCTGTCACATCCGTCGTTCGGAAGTAAAACTGCGGTCGGTAGCCCTTGAAGAACGGTGTATGACGTCCACCTTCGTCCTTCGACAGCACATAAACCTCTGCCTCAAACTTCGTGTGCGGTGTGATCGCGCCCGGTACCGTCAGTACCTGACCACGCTCAACTTCTTCTCGCTTCGTACCTCGCAACAACACACCAACGTTCTCGCCTGCTCGACCTTCGTCCAACAGCTTGCGGAACATCTCAACTCCCGTACAGGTCGTCTTCGCCGTTTCCTTGATACCAACAATCTCGATCTCGTCACCTACCGTCACGATGCCTCGCTCTACACGACCGGTTACTACCGTACCGCGACCTGAAATCGAGAATACATCCTCAATCGGCATCAAGAACGGCTGATCTACCGCTCGCTCTGGCTCCGGTATGTAGCTGTCCAACGTGTCTACCAACGCCTTTACCGCCGTCGTACCCAACTCGTTGTCGTCCTTACCTTCCAACGCCATCAGCGCGCTGCCCATGATGATCGGCGTATCGCCCGGAAACTCGTACTGCTCCAAAAGATCAATCAGCTCCATCTCTACGAGCTCTTTCATCTCTTCGTATTCTTCCGTGCCAACACCACCACAATCCTCTGCCAGCAGGTCCGCCTTGTTCAAAAATACAACAATCTTCGGTACACCTACCTGACGAGACAGCAAAATGTGCTCTCGGGTCTGTGGCATCGGTCCATCCGTCGCGCCACATACCAAAATCGCCCCGTCCATCTGCGCCGCACCCGTGATCATGTTCTTCACATAGTCCGCGTGCCCCGGGCAGTCAACGTGCGCGTAGTGACGTCCATCACTCTCGTACTCAACGTGACTGGTCGCAATCGTGATGCCGCGCTCACGCTCTTCCGGTGCATTGTCAATCTGGGCAAAATCTCGCATCTCACCACCGTAAACTTCCGCACACACCCGCGTCAGCGCCGCTGTCAGCGTCGTCTTACCGTGGTCTACGTGTCCTATCGTCCCCACGTTTACGTGAGGCTTGTTACGTTCAAATTTTTCCTTAGCCATGTTGGCCTCCCTTTTGCGTAAATATCGTTAATTGTTTTAGGGGTTTAGTGGGTCAGTCGACGAATGCCCAACCGATCCATCACGTTTTCTGGCACTTCTGCGTAATTCACAAATTCCATGGTGTAGGTGGCGCGGCCCTGCGTGCGGCTGCGTAAATCTGTGGAGTAGCCGAACATTTCCGAAAGCGCTACTTCTGCCCGCACCAACTTGCCTGAGGGGCTTTCGTCCATACCGGAAATCATGCCGCGGCGGCGATTCAAATCCCCCACGACGTCACCCATAAAATCTTCCGGGGTCACGACCTCAACAGTCATAACCGGCTCTAGCAGCGCAGGATTGGCACTGAGCACGGCTTCCCTAAGAGCCATGGAAGCAGCAATTTTGAATGCCATCTCGGAGGAATCGGTTTCGTGAAAGGAGCCTCCGATCAGCGTTGCACGAATACCCATTAGGCGGTGCCCGGCCAGCACACCATTGCGCATTTGGTCTTGGATACCTTGATCAATTACCGGCACATATTCCGACGGAATCTGGTCTTTGGAGCTTTCGTTGATAAATTCGTATGCGTACTGCCCGTCTTCATCTTTCAACGGCTCAATGCGCAGCTTAACGTGACCGTACTGACCTCTTCCGCCAGCTTCCCGTATGAATTCCGCTTCTCGCTCGGTGCTTTGACGAATGGTTTCTCGATAGGAGACCTGAGGCTTACCAATATTGGCAGCAACAGAAAACTCTCGCTTCATTCGATCAACAATTATTTCTAGGTGCAGCTCACCCATACCGGAAATAATGGTCTGGCCTGTATCTTTATCGGTCTCAACCCGAAACGACGGGTCTTCTTGGGCCAGCTTAGCTAGGGCCTGAACCAGCTTGTCTTGATCGGCAACCGACTTGGGTTCTACTGCAACCGCAATCACCGGCTCGGGAAATTCCATGCGCTCTAGCGTAATTGCGTGTTCCTTTGCGCACAGGGTTTCGCCGGTACCGACGTCTTTGAGCCCGATCACGGCTGCGATATCGCCCGCCCGCACCTCATCGATTTCTTCTCGATTGTTTGCATGCATTTGCACCATGCGGCCGATGCGCTCGCGTTTTCCTTTGATCGGATTAAGGACTTGGTCTCCAGTCTTGAGCACTCCGGAGTAGACTCGAAAAAAAGTCAGCGTTCCGACAAAGGAATCTGTGGCAATTTTAAAGGCCAAGGCGGCAAAAGGCGCATCGTCCTTGGACTCGCGCTGGGCTGAGCTACCATCACTCAACTCGCCCTCGATGGCTTTGACCTCGGTGGGCGCAGGCAGGTAGTCGATTACAGCGTCTAACATCGGCTGCACGCCTTTGTTTTTAAACGCACTGCCGCAAGTCGCTAACACAATTTCATTGGCCAAGGTGCGAATACGCAGACCTTCTTTTATTTGCTCATTTGAAAGCTCGCCATGATCGAGGTAATGCTCCATCAACTCGTCGTTGGCTTCGGCGGCAGCTTCTACCAGTGCCTCTCGATATTCGGCAGCCTGTTCTTGCAACTCATCTGGGATCTCTAGCGCCTGCTGGGTCAGTCCTTGATCGGCTTCATCGAAGGTAAGGGCCTGCATGGTGATTAGGTCAATCACGCCACTGAAATGCTCCTCGGCACCCCATGCCAACTGAAGCGGTACAGGCTGGGCGCCCAGACGTTCCTTTATTTGCGACAACACGCGAAAGAAGTCTGCTCCCTGTCGGTCCATTTTGTTGACGAAAACAAGCCGAGGTACTTGGTATTTATCGGCCTGCCGCCATACGGTCTCTGACTGAGGCTCAACACCCGAGGTGCCGCAAAAGACTACGACTGCGCCGTCCAGTACGCGCAGGCTACGCTCGACTTCGATGGTGAAGTCCACATGCCCTGGGGTATCAATAATGTTGATGCGGTGCTGGTCGTACTGTTGCTCACTGCCGGACCAAAAACAGGTTGTGGCCGCCGAGGTGATCGTAATACCACGCTCCTGCTCCTGCTCCATCCAGTCCATAACCGCAGCGCCGTCATGGACCTCACCCATTTTGTGGGAAATGCCAGTATAGAAAAGCACTCGCTCGGTGGTCGTGGTTTTACCAGCGTCCACATGAGCCACGATGCCTATATTGCGATAGCGATTTATAGGCGTCGTGCGGGCCATAGAAAATACTGCTGCTGGTGGTCGAAGTACTGCTTAGTAGCGGTAGTGGGCAAAGGCCTTGTTTGCATCGGCCATGCGGTGCGTATCTTCGCGCTTCTTCACGGCGCTACCGCGGCCATCGGCTGCGTCCATCAGTTCTCCAGCGAGCCGAGCTGCCATGGACTTCTCACTGCGTGAGCGAGCGCTGTCTACGAGCCAGCGCATGGCTAGCGCGTTTCGGCGCGATGGCCTGACTTCAACAGGCACTTGGTAGGTTGCACCACCAACGCGACGAGATTTCACTTCGACCATGGGGGCAATCGCATCTAGCGCTTTTTCGAATGTTTCGATGGGATCGGCACCGTCTCGGCTTTGCACTCGGTCAAGTGCGCCGTAAACGATACGCTCAGCCACGGCCTTCTTGCCACTTACCATAACGTGGTTGATGAACTTGGCGATGACTTGATTGTGGAACTTAGGATCGGGAAGTACTTCCCGTTTCGCGACGACTCGACGTCTTGGCATGAGTTTCTCCTTTCTTCAGGTATCCCCTGAACTAACCAGGGCCTTACTGAGAATGATGTTTGTGTTTGGTTAGTGTTCTATTTAGGTCGCTTGGCGCCGTACTTGGAACGACCTTGACGGCGATCGGCAACACCGGAAGTATCCAGAGAGCCACGAATTGTGTGGTAACGCACACCGGGCAGATCCTTGACTCGGCCACCGCGGATCAGAACCACTGAGTGTTCCTGTAGGTTGTGGCCTTCGCCGCCAATGTACGAGGTCACTTCATAGCCGTTGGTCAGACGCACACGGCAAACTTTACGTAGTGCAGAGTTTGGCTTCTTCGGCGTAGTGGTATACACGCGAGTACATACCCCTCGTCGCTGCGGGCAAGCCTGTAGCGCAGGGACAATGTTCTTAACAACCTTGCGCTTGCGAGGCTTACGGACTAACTGGCTAATTGTTGCCATCTTTATTCGATCTCCGTCGTTTCTTGCGTGAGCCGGTTAATTTGAACCGTTGGCGTCTGCGCAATTGTTTCCGCCCCCTGTATTGGGGGCGGGCATTCTAATCGGGCCTTCGACGATTAACAAGGGCCGGTAGCCTCGGCATTACTTAAAGCCAAAGCGCCGAGCCCGCTAATTCGTTGTCTTGGCTCTCCTATTCAGCTTCCCGAGCGGACAAGGCTTCACTCAGCGCCTGCTCGATGTCATCGGCTGTTACTGTGTCACTGCCACCAGCCAAGTCTTCTTCGCGCTGTCGCTTGCGATCAGCGTGATAAGACAGCCCGGTACCCGCAGGAATCAGTCGTCCTACAACAACGTTTTCCTTCAGGCCGCGCAGATAGTCCTGCTTGCCCGTAACAGCGGCCTCGGTGAGCACTCGCGTTGTCTCTTGGAAAGACGCAGCTGAGATAAACGATTCCGTGGCCAATGATGCCTTGGTAATACCCAACAACAAGCGCTGGTATTCCGCAGGGGCTTTGCCTTCCGCTTCCAATGCCAAGTTTGCTTCCCGCAGCGTTGTGTATTCCAACTGCTCGCCGCGGATAAACTCGGAATCACCGGAGTGGGTAATTTCGACCTTGCGCAACATCTGACGGCAAATTACCTCGATATGCTTGTCGTTAATCGTCACACCCTGAAGCCGGTATACTTCCTGAATCTCGTTGACGATGTACTTAGCCAGTTCTTCTACCCCTTTCAGGCGCAGAATGTCATGAGCACTGAAAGGTCCGTCGCAGACTGTTTCGCCTCGCTCCACCTGCTCGCCATCGAACACACCGATGTTGCGCCACTTAGGAATCAAGGTCTCTACTGGGTCAGCACCCGCCGGCGTTATAACCAATCGGCGCTTGCCCTTGGTCTCTTTACCAAATGACACCGTACCCGTGGCTTCAGCAAGAATCGCAGGCTCTTTCGGCTTACGTGCTTCGAACAGGTCAGCCACCCGAGGTAGACCACCCGTAATATCTCGGGTTTTGGATCCTTCCTGAGGAATTCGAGCGATGATGTCACCGATGCCGATTTTGCCACCGTCTTCCATGTTCAGGATGGCATTACTTGGCATGAAGTAGTTTGCGGGTACTTCACTACCCGGCAAGTTCACCGCATTGCCCTTGGCATCGTTCAGTCGTACTGCTGGACGTAGGTCCTTTGCAGCGCTGGGACGATCCTTCGGATCCAGAACCGTAATGTTCGTCAGACCTGTTAGGTCGTCCGTTTGACGGTTCATGGAAAGGCCTTCTTCCATTTCTACGAAGGTTGCTACCCCGGCCACTTCCGCAACGATTGGGTGCGTATGCGGATCCCACTGGGCGATTACCTGACCAGCTTCAACCGCATCGGCCTCAGCAACAGATATCACAGCGCCGTAGGGCAGTTTGTAACGCTCCCGCTCACGCCCGTGCTCATCTGCTACAGCAATGGCGCCCGATCGCGAAATCGCTACCAACTCGCCGGATTCACGTTCAACGGTCTTCAGATTGTGCAGACGAATGGTGCCGCCATGCTTAACCTGAATGTTATCTACCGCAGTGGCGCGAGATGCCGCACCACCAATGTGGAAGGTACGCATGGTTAGCTGGGTGCCTGGCTCACCGATGGACTGAGCCGCGATAACGCCAACGGCTTCGCCGACATTGACCAAGTGTCCTCGGGCCAGATCGCGCCCGTAACAGGTGCGACAAACGCCGTGGGAGGTTTCACAGGTAATCGCCGAGCGGACCACCATCTCATCCACACCCAACTCGTCGAGTTTTTCTACCCAAGCTTCATCGATTAGGGTGCCGCGCTCTACCAACAGTGTTTTGCCGTCAGCGGCATACACGTCTTCGGCAACGGTTCGGCCCAGCACGCGATCAGCGAGAGCTTCTACGATGTCCCCGCCTTCAATAATCGCCGTGGTAAACAAACCGGCGTTGGTGCCACAGTCTTCGTCGGTGATCACAACGTCTTGAGCCACGTCTACCAAGCGACGGGTCAGGTAACCCGAGTTTGCGGTCTTCAGTGCGGTATCCGCCAAGCCCTTACGCGCGCCGTGGGTGGAGATGAAGTAGTCGTTTACCGTCAAGCCTTCACGGAAGTTGGCGGTAATGGCGTTTTCAATGATGCTGCCATCCGGCCGCGCCATCAGACCACGCATACCTGCAAGCTGGCGGATCTGGGCTGGCGAACCTCGGGCTCCGGAGTCTGCGTACATGTACACGCTGTTAAAGGACTCTTGCTCCTCGGTTTCGCCATCACGGTTGGTGACTTCTTCTTTAGAAATTCCGTCCATCATCGAACGGGCAACTAGGTCGTTTGCGCGTAGCCAGATATCGACCACTTTGTTGTACTTCTCGCCTTGGGTAACCAAGCCTGAGGCATACTGTGATTCGATCTCGGCAACTTCTGCTTCGGCCTCGCCAATGATGCGCTCTTTCGCATCTGGGATGACGAAGTCTTCAACGCCGATGGAGGCTCCGGAAGCCGTGGATTGAGCAAAACCTGCATACATGAGTTGGTCTGCGAAGATAACGGTATCTTTGAGACCGCATCGTCGGTAACAGTCATTGATCAGGTTCGAAATGCTCTTCTTGTCCATGGTCTTGTTGACCATGGCGAAAGGCAGCGCCTTAGGCACAATGGCATACAGTAGGGTTCTGCCCACCGTCGTTTCGTGAAGCGCTCTCTTGGCTATCGTCTCGCCATTTTCATCGGTCGCTTGATCTTCGATACGAACTTTCACGCGAGCATGAAGGTCTACCTGCTTGGCGTAATAGGCGCGATGCACTTCATCCACGTTGGCAAACACTGTGCCTTCGCCGCGGGCGTTAACCTTTTCTCGGGTCATGTAGTAGATGCCCAAAATCACGTCCTGAGAAGGCACGATGATGGGTTCGCCACTGGCCGGAGACAGGATGTTGTTGGTAGACATCATCAGTGCGCGACTTTCCAGCTGAGCTTCCAGCGTCAGCGGAACGTGGACGGCCATTTGGTCGCCGTCAAAGTCAGCGTTATAGGCGCTACAGACCAGTGGGTGCAGCTGAATAGCCTTACCTTCGATCAATACCGGCTCGAACGCTTGAATACCCAAACGGTGAAGTGTTGGCGCTCGGTTCAACATGACCGGGTGTTCACGGATCACATCCGCCAAGATATCCCAAACTTCAGGTGTCTCACGCTCGACCATCTTCTTGGCGGCCTTGATCGTGGTGGCCAACTGGCGATCTTCCAAGCGGCCGAATATGAATGGCTTAAACAGCTCTAGGGCCATCTTCTTAGGTAGGCCACATTGGTGCAGACGCAACGTTGGTCCTACAACGATTACGGAACGACCAGAATAATCCACTCGCTTACCCAACAGGTTCTGCCGGAACCGGCCTTGCTTACCCTTGATCATGTCTGCAAGAGATTTCAGTGGGCGCTTGTTAGAGCCTGTAATGGCTCGGCCGCGCCGACCGTTGTCCAGCAACGCGTCCACTGACTCTTGCAGCATCCGCTTTTCGTTTCGCACGATGATGTCTGGAGCCGCAAGATCCAATAGCCGCTTCAGTCGGTTGTTACGGTTGATCACGCGACGATACAGATCGTTCAGATCTGACGTTGCGAAACGACCACCATCCAGCGGGACCAATGGACGTAAATCCGGTGGCAGTACTGGCAAGACCGTCATGATCATCCACTCGGGCTTATTACCCGATCGAACAAAGGCTTCCATCAGCTTCAGGCGCTTGGAGAACTTCTTGATCTTGGTTTCGGAGTTGGTCGCAGGAATCTCTTCCCGAAGCACTTCGATTTCGTGATCCATATCCAAGTTAAGAAGCAGTTGCTGAACCGCTTCTGCACCCATACGAGCGTCAAACTCGTCGCCGTACTCTTCGATCTTCAGGTAGTACTCTTCGTCCGACAGCAGTTGTCCGATTTCTAGATCCGTCATGCCCGGATCGATTACTACAAAAGATTCAAAATACAAAATGCGTTCGATATCTCGCAGGGTCATGTCCAGCAGCAAACCAATTCGGCTGGGTAACGACTTCAAGAACCAAATGTGTGCGGTAGGACAGGCCAGCTCAATATGACCCATGCGCTCACGACGCACCTTAGTCAGTGTCACTTCGACACCACACTTTTCGCAGATCACACCGCGATGCTTCAGGCGCTTATATTTTCCGCACAGGCATTCATAGTCTTTTACTGGCCCGAAAATTCGCGCACAAAAGAGACCGTCGCGCTCAGGCTTGAACGTGCGGTAGTTAATGGTTTCTGGCTTTTTAACTTCACCAAAGGACCAAGAACGGATCATTTCTGGAGAAGACAACCCGATACGCAGCGCGTCAAATTCCTCAACGTCGCTCTGGGATTTCAGCAAATTAAGTAAGTCTTTCACGATGTTTCCTTATATTCTTTTGGAGCAATTCAAGTGGTTTTACCTTGCTTGAATCCGTTTAGTCGGTTTCCAACTCGATGTTGATACCCAGAGATCGAATCTCCTTGACCAACACGTTGAAGGACTCCGGCATGCCCGGCTCCATTTTGAAATCACCATCCACAATGTTTTTGTACATCTTCGTTCGGCCGTTAACGTCATCGGATTTAACCGTCAACATTTCCTGCAGCGTATAAGCCGCACCGTAGGCCTCTAGCGCCCACACTTCCATTTCACCGAAGCGCTGACCGCCAAACTGCGCCTTACCACCCAACGGTTGCTGGGTTACCAAGCTATAGGAACCTGTGCTTCGGGCGTGCATCTTGTCATCCACCAAGTGGTTGAGCTTGAGCATGTACATATAACCTAGAGTCACTGGTCGGTCGAAGGCATCACCGGTACGACCGTCGTACAAGGTGGTTTGCCCACTGCCCGGCAGTTCCGCCAGTTCTAACATTTTCTTTATCTCGGACTCTGCAGCACCGTCAAAGGCGCGGGTCGCAAATGGCAAGCCTGAGGTTAGGTTTTTCGCCAGATCCAACACCTGTGAGTCATTCAAACCCTTCAGATCCGCTGGCGCACCGCCCACTTGGTTGTAGACCTCATCCAAGAACTTGCGGATTTCAGCGGTTTTTTGTTGCTGCTCCAACATGGTGTTGATCCGACGACCAATACCGTGGGCTGCCCAGCCTAGGTGGGTTTCTAGAATCTGACCCACGTTCATCCGAGAGGGCACACCCAAGGGGTTGAGCACGATGTCTACAGGTTCTCCATTCTCGTCGAACGGCATGTCCTCTACCGGCATGATCACCGAGATCACACCCTTATTACCGTGACGGCCAGCCATCTTGTCACCGGGCTGAATACGCCGCTTGATGGCCAGGTACACTTTCACGATCTTCAAAACGCCAGGCGCTAGGTCATCACCGGTTTCGATCTTCCCGCGCTTGTCTTCGTAGATAGCGTCGAGACCTTCCTTGCGTTCCTGCAGGTGGGCCTCAGCTTTTTCCAACTGCTCGTTCAGCTTGTCGTCCTTCATTCGAATGCGGAACCAATCGTCGGAAGCCAGTTCTCTCAGATACGCTTCATCAATGGCTTTGTCTTTGCCCAGACCCGGAGCGCTGGCCACCTTGGCACCCACTAAGGCGCGCTGCAGTCTTTCAAAAGTAGCCGCTTCGATGATGCGCATTTCGTCATCCAAATCCTTGCGGATTTTGGTCATCTGAGCCTGCTCAATGTCTTTCGCCCGCTCGTCTTTTTCAACGCCGTCTCGGGTGAATACCTGCACGTCGATCACCGTACCCTTGACGCTGCTTGGCACGCGCTGAGACGTGTCTTTCACATCAGACGCTTTCTCACCAAAAATCGCCCTGAGCAATTTTTCTTCTGGTGTTAGCTGGGTTTCACCCTTCGGCGTTACCTTACCCACCAGAATATCGCCGGCACCCACTTCTGCGCCAATGTAAACGATGCCTGATTCATCAAGTTTGGACAGAGCTCCTTCACCGACATTGGGAATGTCGCTAGTGATTTCTTCTGGCCCCAACTTGGTGTCCCGAGCAATACAGGTTAGCTCTTGGATGTGGATACTTGTGAAACGATCCTCTTTCACCACGCGCTCAGACACCAAAATGGAATCTTCGAAGTTGTAGCCATTCCA
>JAYOVN010000050.1:0-15102 GCA_038151515.1 Gammaproteobacteria bacterium
CCAGAAGGTGGTTGGAGCGATGAAGAACGGGCAAGCTTTCAGCGGCACCAGATGACGACCTATCGTTTGGGGCCCACTGTGCTAAGAGCAGAGACCATGCCAGCGGTGGGGCTAGCCTTGATTCAACAAGCTCAAAACTGGGCTTAAATCCTAGCCCAAACGATGGAGCAGCTTGTGGGCAATGCGCGCCAAACTCTCTAGCTCTGCTCGCAGTTCCTCGTCTGCTGGCGTCTCATCGAGCCGGCCAAGGGTATCCGCAACTAACGGTGGAACCGCTTCCAGCACCGTTGCTAACTGGGCGTTTATGGCTGTCGTCGATCCCACGGGATAGACGTCCTGCACCTTGCCATCCAACATCTCGAAGCTGCCGCCTGAGGCTAAAACATCCGCTCGCTCAATGACCCGCTCGTAAGCGGCATCGTCAATTTGCGAGGGTTGTTCTGAACCAGCTTGAGGCAGCGACAGGGTCTCTAACAACGCTAGCGCCGCCCGCGAGACACTTTGGTGATCCTGGCTAGGTTTGAGTGTCCCATCCAGCAGGCGATCCAGCATGTTCATCAACGACTCGCTAATTTCCTTGGCATCACCCCAAGAGAGCAATTGAGCAACGCCCTGAACTTGGGAAAAGCCTTCACGCAGGTTGTCAGGTGCTTGTAAGCCGCTCGCCGGCTCTAGCTGCCAAGCATCCAAAGCCGCAGCTAATGTGCCCAGCGCCGCCAACCAGTCTGCCTCGTGGGGAATGGCGGCCCCCAACGTGGCCAGATCTGCCTTGATGTCCGGTAGCACTGGGGCAAGTACAGCCTCCGCCAAAACCAGTCCGCCGGCATCCACCGAGGCTCCGCCATCCAACTGCTTAAGCGCCTTTCCCAAATCCCTCAGCAACCCAAAAGATCGACTCGTCAGCGCTAGCTGGCCGCTTTGCTGAGCCGATAACCAACGATAGATCGGATCCCACTGATCAGGGGCTGCGGTTAATCCTGCCATGTGCTTCACGGCGCTCTCAATCAGATCAAAGCCCGCGCGCCGATCTTGATCGACAATGATCGAGAGCAGGCCTCGCTCGTATTTTTGCCTCGAGCGCCTTATCTCTTGGACTGTCGTATGTGTGGACATGGCGGTTTGATCTCGCGGTGACGTGGGTCATTGGGCAACTGCGGGGTACCGCAACAGCTGCATCATACCCGTCTGGCGTTTTGGCTCCAGATCAACAGGGCCTTTCTAGAAGGAACTGCCTCAATCCATTTGCGTCGTTGGCACAACAATCGTTACCGTAGTGCTTTTCCAATCTGCGGAACTCGCTATGACCAAAATCGCTTTTTTGATGGATCCCATTGAATCCCTCGCGATCAAGAAGGACTCTACCCTCGCTATGATTCGCGCTGCACAGCTGCGTGGTCTTGAGGTATTTTATCTGCGCCAAGAAGATCTGATGATTAGCGAATCTCGCGTGCAAGCCAGTCTAAGAAGCCTGACCCTTAACGATGCGTTCGCGGAAAAACTGGATCCTGCAACGGTCAACCATGGCGAAACCCCATGGTACGAGCTTGGAGAGCCTCAGCAGCAGCCTCTTGCCGACATGGACATTGTCATGATGCGCAAGGATCCGCCCTTCGACATGGAATACATTTACACCACCTATCTTCTCGAAATGGCCGAAAGCGAGGGCGTGAGGGTCGTCAACCGACCCGGCGCTTTACGAGACTGCAACGAAAAACTCTTTGCCACCACGTTTCCCCAGTGCTGTCCTCCGCTCATTGTCAGCCGACGCATGGATGTGCTCAAACGGTTCCACTTAACGCACAAAAACGTCGTGTTCAAAAAACTGGACGGCATGGGGGGAGCGTCTATCTTTCGGGTTATGGAGTCGGATCCAAATCTGTCGGTGGTTCTAGAGACCCTGACCAACAGTGGGAAAGAGCAAATCATGGGACAGGTCTACCTGCCCGAGATCGTTGACGGCGACAAACGCATCTTAATCGTGAACGGCGAGCCGGTACCCTACGCCTTGGCAAGGATTCCGTCCGCCGGCGAAACTCGAGGCAATCTTGCCGCTGGCGGCAGGGGTGAGGGCCGGCCCTTGACGGATCGAGACCGATGGATTGCCGAGCAGGTTGGACCTGAACTGAAAAAGCGCGGGCTAACCTTCGTGGGTATTGATGTCATCGGTGACTACTTAACGGAAATCAACGTCACCTGCCCAACCTGCATACGAGAATTGGACAGTCAATTTGGATTGGACATCGCGGGGGACTTGATGGACTCACTGTTACGCTGACCCATCGGCGTGCCTCGTTATGTATATGGCTTCGGATCGTCTGCACTTTACGCTTTTGCTCGCCATCGGCCTGCATGGCATTGTGCTGCTGGGTTTGAATCTCAGGCCTCAGGTTCAACCTTTGATTGCCTCTCCGCTGGCGCTGGAGTTGGTGCCCGGGGGCGATGCTCAGACTCAACTGGGGGAGCAACAAAACAGCGCACCGAAGAAAGAACAACGAATCGCGGCCAAAGCTAACCCTGAACCGCCCACACGGAAACAGACTCAGCCACCCGCCAGCGAGCGAGCAACAGCTAAACAGCCAACGCCGAATTCACCTGAAAGTCCTCGAGAAGATGAGAGCCCGAGGCCAACCCTCGATCTAGATCCCAGTCGGATAGCACAACAAATTGCCGCCCTAGATGACCAGCGAAGACTGGAGCTAGGCGACAGCCGCACTCGCCATCTGAGCAATGTAGGAACATTGAGTTCGGCAGAGAGCGCCTACTTGGCCATGTGGCGCCGCAAATGCGAGCGCATCGGCTCCAACAATTACCCCTCGGGTAACCTTCAAGGTGAGCTGACTCTTAACGTTGTCATTCATCAAAGCGGCCAACTGCTGGACGTTTCGCTGCTTCGCTCATCGGGACATCCTGTCTTAGACGAAGCTGCCTTAGCCACGGTTCACCAAGCATCACCCTATCAACCCTTCAACGTTGAGATGCGCAAGCGCTATGATCGGCTATCCTTTACACGCACCTGGCAATTCAGCCGGCGCAGCGCGCTGATTAACTGAACTCAATGCCGAGTCCAGCAATCAGACACTGAATTAACACGGGCATTTGCTCTGGAAAACTATGAATCTGACCAACCACTTTTTGCTCGCCCTGCCCACGTTGCAGCAGGACTATTTCGCCGCAACGCTGACATACATTTGCGAGCACAGCAGTGACGGGGCCATGGGCATCGTGGTCAACCAGCCATCGGACATCAGCGTCTTCGAGCTACTCAACAACCTAGGCCTCCAGTCCAGCAGGCGCTGGATCGATGATCCTGTCATCGCCGGCGGTCCAGTGTCTACGGACCGGGGCTTTATGCTCTACGCCGGGCAGGACACCTACGAATCATCACTGACCGTCACGGATGGCGTACACCTAACCAGTTCGCTGGAGTCATTGCGAGCCGTTGCCGAAGACGATGGCCCGGAGCACTTTTTGATCGCCCGGGGGTACGCAGGCTGGAGCGGCGGCCAGCTGGAATCGGAAATAGCCCGCAACGTGTGGCTAACGGTGGAGGCCAACGAGTCCATATTGTTTGAGCAACCCTTCGAGCAACGCTTGGACACCGCCGCGAAAACACTGGGTATCGAGCTAAGCCTCGTGGCACCGGAAGCCGGCCACAGCTAATGATCACCAGGCGAGCACCTTCAACGAATGGAAAGACTCATGAATGAGGGCTACGTGCTCGGCATCGATTTCGGTCTTAAGCATATCGGCATTGCCGTGGGACAAACGGTCACTCGAACTGCCAGCGGCTTAGTGACCCTGGCTGCAAAAAATGGCAAGCCCAACTGGGCCGAACTCAGGGAACTGATCCAACAATACCGTCCAATCGCTGTCGTGGTTGGTCTACCCCTGAATATGGACGATACGCCCTCAGAGATGTCCGAACTTGCCACGGGCTTTGCACAAGAACTCTACCGACATACCCGCCACCCGATCTTTCTCGCTGACGAACGACTCAGTTCATGGGCAATTCGGTCCTCAGAAGACGGAGCCAATGACGGCATTCATAATGCGTCTGCTTCTTTAATCGCCCAGACTTTTTTGAATGACCCATCCAGCTGCCAGCGCGTCGGCGAGGAAGTTTAACCCTACCCAATCAGGAGCCTCCCATGGACTCTGCCATCGATAACAGCTTTGATGCGCGATTCGACCACCTAAACGAAAGGATAGTGCGGGCCTGCCAAGACTGCGGCCGAGATCAGCGCTCGGTTCACTTGATCGGCGTCAGTAAGACCAAGCCAGCAAAAGATATCGTCACGGCTCATGACGCTGGTCTTAACGACTTTGGCGAAAACTACCTGCAGGAAGCCATCGCCAAAGTCGGCCAGCTAGCCCACCTCAATCTGACTTGGCATTACATCGGCAACATTCAGTCGAATAAAACCAAGGATATCGCCAGCCACTTCGACTGGGTGCACACCGTGGACCGCGCAAAAATCGGCAAGCGTCTAAACGACCAGCGCAGGCACGATCGCCCCCTGCAAACCCTCATTCAGGTCAACATTGATGACGACCCCAATAAAAGCGGCTGCCGAGCCCAAGAGCTGCCGGAACTTGTGGAGGCGCTTGCATCGCTGCCCAATCTGGAGCTTCGCGGTCTGATGACGATTCTTAGTCAAAACTCAGATCCTAGGGCAAGCTATGAAAGCGTGGCACAATTGCACCGCACTGCCTGTACGCTTTTGCCAACGGCTGCCCAGCAACGCTGGAACGCCCTGTCCATGGGCATGTCGGGAGACATGGAGCATGCCATCGCGGCAGGTGCGACGCATATTCGCATCGGCACCGCGCTTTTTGGCCAGCGCACTTGAGCCGGCGGCTAAGAGATAATTTACGTATCGATTTTGGAAAAACTAAGATGACCATTGCTTTTATCGGGGCTGGCAATATGGCTGGCAGCCTTATTAAGGGACTGCAGAACAGCGGCACACCGGCGCAACAAATCACTGCCGCAGACCCCTTTCAAAAGCAGTTGGACGGCTTCGCCAACTTGGGCATCAACACGACCCAAGACAATGCCTTGGCTGTCGCAAACGCTGAGGTAGTTGTTTTAGCGATCAAACCGCAGATTACGGGCAACGTTCTGACCGAACTGCCGGCTCTAGCACCGGACCAACTGGTGATTTCCATCGTCGCAGGCATTGATATGAGCAGCCTTCAGGACTGGTTGCCGGACAACCAGCCGATCGTTCGCTGCATGCCCAACACACCCGCGTTACTGGGCGCAGGTATCACAGGACTTTATGCCAACGCCTCGGTGACTGATGACCAGCGCGCTCGAGCGGAGCAAATCCTTAATGGCGTTGGCTCCAGTGTCTGGGTCGCGGAAGAAGGTCTATTGGATGCGGTGACGGCGGTATCCGGTAGCGGTCCCGCTTACTATTTTTTGCTCATGGAGAGCATGGTGGCCAGTGCTCTGGCCCTTGGGCTGGATGCTGAAACCAGCCGCAAACTGGTTGTTGAAACAGCCCGAGGCGCCGCGCTTATGGCTTGTGAGCCAGATGCCGATCCGGCAACCCTGCGACGTAATGTAACCTCCCCGGGGGGCACCACCGAGGCAGCTCTGAACGTCATGTCTGATCAGTCTTTACCGCAAACAGTGGATAGCGCATTACAGGCAGCAGCGGCCCGCGCCAAAACCCTAGCCAAAGAATTTGGGAGCCAAGCATGAACCAAACGCTCTATATGATCGTCGATTTGATCTTTCGTCTAGCGACCCTGTTGTTCCTCGTGCGGTTCCTATTGCAGGCCTGTGCTGCAGACTTCTATAACCCCATCAGCCAAGCAGTTGTTAAAGGCAGTGAAGGTATCGCCGCCCCCCTGCGTCGCCTGCTCCCCAAAACCGGGCGATGGGATTTAGCGTCCTTGATTCTCGCCTGGCTCCTAGGCATCGCATTTGCGGCGCTAATTACCATGGGCAGCCTTGGCACTGCACAGTACGTGGTGGCTGGCTTGGTTCGAACGCTGACTATCTTGGTGGACTTTTACTGGTGGTCAACGTTGTTGCTGGTGATTGCCAGCTTTGTTACCCAAGGCAATTACCACCCGGCCCTGTCGCTTCTTGAGGAACTCTTGGCACCGCTTATGACGCCTTTAAGAAACATTCTGCCTAGCGCCGGCCCATTAGACTTTTCCCCCATGGTTTTGATTTTGTTGCTATCGATATTGCAGCAATCACTGCCAAGAGCTTACGGGTTGGTCTAGCCTCATGAAGTTTCCAGAAAATTCCGTCGGCTTAGTCGCGCCCCAGCGCTATGTCTGCGATACCTCATTTGCCTTACAGAACGGCGAAACATTAACCAGCTATGAGTTGGTCTATGAAACCTATGGCAAGCTGAACGCAGATAAATCCAATGCCTTGCTTATCTGTCACGCGTTGTCTGGCCACCATCACGCGGCTGGCTACCACAGCGAAGACGATGCTAAGGCTGGTTGGTGGGATGCCTGCATTGGGCCCGGAAAAGCCATAGACACCAATCGCTTCTTCGTTGTGAGCCTAAACAATCTTGGCGGCTGCCATGGCAGTACGGGGCCCCGAACCCCCAACCCCAGCACAGGCAAGAGCCATGGCCCGGACTTCCCCAATGTTGTGGTAAAAGATTGGGTTAACAGCCAAGTGGCTCTGGCGGACTACCTTGGCATACAAACCTTTGCCGCAGTTGTCGGAGGCAGCCTGGGCGGTATGCAAGCCTTACAGTGGGCTATCGACTACCCAGATCGCGTCAGAGCCTGCGTTGCCATTGCGTCGGCGGCGAAACTGTCAGCCCAAAACATCGCGTTCAATGAAATCGCACGCCGAGCTATCACCAGCGACCAGGACTTTAACGAGGGCCGGTACTTTGACGCTGAAAAAAATCCCGAGCGTGGCCTAGGTTTGGCGCGGATGATCGGCCACGTCACCTACTTATCCGACGATGGCATGGGTACTAAGTTCGGGCGTGATATCAAGTCTGGAGATTTTGACACCGGTGCCGATGTGGAGTTTCAGGTTGAAAGTTACTTGAACTATCAGGGCCGTGCTTTCACTCAATACTTCGATGCAAATACCTATTTGCTGATGACCAAGGCCTTAGACCACTTCGACCCTGCAAGGGAAACCAGTGGTGATCTGGTCAAAGCCTTCGCCCCGGCCTTGTGCAAATTTTTGGTGCTGGCTTTCAGCTCAGACTGGCGGTTTTCCGCCGAGCGTTCCCAAGAAATTGTCGATGCCTTGGTGCGCGCCAAGAAGAATGTTGCCAGCGCTGTGATCGAGTCTGAACACGGACACGATTCCTTCCTGCTTCCCATTGAGCGATACGTACAGACCCTAGGCACGTTTTTAAACCAGTCTCTCGCCGAGCATTTCACCCGGGACAATGGAGAACCGACATGACTCTGCGTGGCGATTTGGCCTTGATCCGTCACTTGATAAACGCCAACGCCCGGGTTTTAGATCTTGGCTGTGGAACTGGTGATCTGCTGGCTAACTTGCAGGCGACCAAAAACGTCAACGGCTACGGATTGGACAAAGACCCTGCCAATATTCAGGTCTGCCTGAGTAAGGGTGTTAACGTTATTGAGCAAGATCTGGATATCGGCCTCAGTAATTTTGCCGATGACAATTTCGATATGGTGGTCATGACCGACGCTCTTCAAGCCGTTCGTGATCCACGCGGGCTTCTTCGTGAAATGCTTCGAATCGGCGAAGAATGCGTGGTTACTTTCCCTAACTTCGGCCACTGGCGCTGTCGCCTTCAACTGGGTTTAGGTGGGCAGATGCCGGTTTCGAAACATCTGCCCCACGATTGGTTCAACACGCCCAATATCCATCTGTGCACGACCCAAGATTTTGAGCGCCTATGTCGCGAAGAGAACTTCCGCATCATTCAACGCCGAGTTGTAAACACTCGATATACCGAGCACTGGTCCATTCAAATAGCACCCAATCTGTTCGGCAGTCATGCATTTTATCGTCTAGGGAGAACCCCGTGAGTCTTACCATCAAGCGTTGGCAAAGCGCCGCCAAAACAATGCTACTGTTCGCCGGGATCTTGGCCGCCTATCCGGTTCAGGCGCAGCAAATGCAGCGCTTCGGTGATTATGAGCTGCACTACATCATCATCCCAACCACCACCCTGCAACCCGAGATTGCCCAGCGCTACGATATTCAACGCGGCAAGGATCGGGCACTGTGCAATGTTTCAATCATCGATAAGGCTGGCAAAGGCGTACGCAGCACCTTGGAAGGCGACACCCAAAACCTGTTGGGGCAGCGTCAAGATCTACGGTTTACTGAAGTGGTCGATGGCGACGCCGTCTACTATCTAGCCATCATCCGGCATGCCGACGAGGAAGTGCATCGACTGAACATCGATGTACAAACACCTGACGGCACCCGCACCAATCTACGTTTTAATCAAAAGCTGTACTGGGCCGAGTAATGGATCTTGTTCTTGCCACCCGTAATCAGGGAAAGATCAACGAAATGCGACCCATGCTGGAGGTACTAGGCCTAAACCTCATCAATCAGGCGGATACCGACATCCCCAGCCCCGTCGAAGACGGCGCAACCTTCGTTGAAAATGCCTTGATCAAAGCCAGGGCTGTTGCGCTGGCAACGGGCATGCCCAGCATTGCCGACGATAGCGGCTTAGTGGTGCCGACCTTGGGTGGCGCTCCGGGCATATTCAGCGCCCGCTATGCAGGCCCGGACGCCACCGATGCACAAAATAACCAAAAGCTGCTGAGTGCCTTGGCTGACCAATCGGATCGGAGCGCCCACTTCTTTTGCTGCATGGTGTTCCTCAAGCACGCCGACGATCCGACACCGTTGATCGCAAGTGGGCAGTGGCAGGGCGAGATACTGATAGAACCTAGGGGGCAAGGCGGCTTCGGTTATGACCCGTTGTTTTGGGTGCCGGATCAGGGCAGAAGCGCCGCAGAACTGGCAAAAGAAACCAAAAATAAAATTAGCCACCGCGGTAACGCCTGCGCCGCCCTGCTGCAACTCATGCAAGCCCAGTTCGCCAGCCACTGATGTTAAATCCAAGGGAATCCGAGGACGTGCTGGGGTTGTACGTGCACTTTCCTTGGTGTGTCAAAAAGTGTCCGTACTGCGACTTCAATTCTCATCCGCTCAAAGCCGATACAGACCAAGCGGCGTATTTGGACGCCTTGATATTGGACTGGCAAATACAGCACGCGACGCTAGGGTCCCCACGGTTGATGACTGCACCCTCCCGGCAGTTCACATCGGTATTTTTTGGTGGCGGCACCCCCAGCCTTTTCGAGCCACAGTATTTAGCGCATTTATTGGCGCAGATACCCCACGAAGGCGCCGAGGTAACCCTTGAGGTAAACCCGGGCACAGCCGAGCGTCACGGCTTCCGTGAATTTCTAAGCGCCGGCATCAACCGCCTGAGTCTTGGCGCCCAAAGCTTTGCCGACGACCAACTTCTGCAACTGGGGCGCATTCACAAAGGCGCTGAAACCCTCAATGCCTTTGCCAGCGCTCGAGAGGCTGGTTTTTCCAATATCAACATGGACCTTATGTGGGGCTTGCCCGGACAAACCGTCGAGGCGGCGTTGGCAGACTTGGATCAAGCCATAGGGCTGCAACCAGAGCACATATCTTGGTACCAACTGACCATTGAAGCTAAAACCGAATTCGCCCGACGGCCACCGATTTTACCCAAAGACAAAATCTTGCAGGACATTGAAGAAGCAGGGTTGGAGCGGCTGTCTGAGGCTGGTTATACCCGCTATGAAGTTTCGGCCTTTGCCAAAGACCCAGCGTACTGCCGCCACAATCTGACCTATTGGAGCTTTGGCGATTACATGGGAATTGGGGCAGGAGCCCACGGGAAGGTCACCTTGAATGGTGACATCCTGCGTACCCAAAGACCTTCCCAACCTCGGCTATATCAGAAGAACCCAGATGCCATCCCATCGACCACAGTGCCAGCGGATCAACTGGTGCTGGAGTTTATGATGAACGCCTTGCGCCTCACCGACGGTGTCTCTCACTCTGTTTTCACCCAGCGTACCGGGATCCCTTGGGAGCAGATCCAACCCAAATGGCGCGAACTCGTATCCCTTGGCCTAGTCCGAGAAGATCGATGCACAACCACGGCCTTGGGCCTACGCTATTTGGACAGCGTGTTAGAAAAGTTCATTGCTGACTAAGCTATTCTTTCCAGTACTCGGCAACCCAAGGCGTTGGCAATATAAAATGCCGTAGATGCGCATAGACGGACCGCTTTCTTTGCCCGTTGAAGGTCGCTTTCAAATGCTCGGCTGCAGACAGGGCTGGTTCTCCCTCATGATACCGGCCGTCGATGGCGTCTTGAGGGTTCAGATCCCCGGGAAAAATCACCAGCTTGCCGGTCTCCGACAGTTTCGACACCCTGAAAAAATTCAGGGGAAACATGCGCCTGCACTGCTGACGAAAATGCAGCACCCAGGGTTTTGGCCAGAAGCGCACGCCGCCCGGGGCATTACGCGTGACGTAGCGCTGCTCGTACTTATATTCTTCGGCGATTTCTAAGGGCGACAGCGCAAATCTCTCCAGTAGTGGCAGCAACTTGCCCACCGGAAACCGATACACCGATGTCTGACCTAGGCGCTCTAAGGGGTTACTTGGATTGCGCGCCAGAATCACATCGTCAGGTTCACCAAAAGAGAAAAAAGCGTCCAAATTTCCTGTGACCACTAGGTCCAAATCCAAGAAAAGCACTGGGCCATGCAGATCGGCTAGTCCTTCGCTCCACAGCCGACACTTTGGCCAAATGCCTTTCTTCGTGACAGGCAGCTCGAAACTCAACTCTGGCAGCGGCACGGAGTTGACCTCAGACCTGAAGCCATCAGCGTTGTCGGTAAAGCACGTAAATGTGAAGGGTGGGGTGATGTTTCTCGCCACCATGGCGTACAGCCGATTGACGTAGTCGGCACCATACTTGGTACCCCAATTGATGCAGATGACCTGCTTTACGGATTCGTTCAACGCTCTTCCCTATTGTCAGTTTTTAGCGCCAATGCTCTGCTACCCAAGTTGCCGGCTTGAAGCGCCGGTACCATTTTCCGCTCGTTCCAGCGATGGCGTCATCCGGATCTGGCTTGCCATGAAAGACCAGCACGCGCATATCAGCAGGCTGGATGGTCTCTCGGGCCAGAAACATGGCGAGGGGTTGAATACAGTGACGCTTAAAGCTGCGACACCAGTGATCTGGCCAATACGCCAAGGCACCCTTGGCGTTCATCGCCGCAGACATGTATTCCTGCTCGTTACGGTGAGTTTTCTTTATCTGATCAAAGGAACGTTCGAACTCGCTAAGCACCTCAGCGTGGGCGCCGACCTCGAATCGATAGACCGACGAATTCCCCGTGCCGTCCTTTTTTATCCAGTCTTTAATAATCAACACGTCGCCGGGGTAGTCGAAAAAGTCATCCAGACTACCGGTGATGATCAAATCCAGATCTAGGCACAACACCTGACCCTTCAGGTCATAAAGTTCTTCAGCGAAGACCGCCAGCTTGTTCCAGCCGCGCTCTGGACCTGCGAGATCCACATTAAGCTTAGGCAATGGGAAGACCTCGATGTCCTGGTGCAACCCAGCACTATCTTCCGTCAGACAGACAAAGCGAAAGGCGCGGTGCATGTTTCGGGACACCATGGAATAGAGTGTATTCACGAAATCCGCCGAATACTTGGTACCCCACTTCATGCAAAGCACATTTGCCACTTCTGTTTCCGCCATGGAAAGCCTCCTCGGGCCACTGCCGTTTGTCACCGGATCCTATCCGTCGCCTCAGCGCGCAGACTGCTACATCAAGGGCACCAGTGCCAGCGAAGATTGATCAGGATAGAGCGAAACGCGAACGAATCAGGCTGACTGTGACGGTGAACAAAACAAACTCGCCCTCGGACGATGCGCTAAGCCCCAGGTACTAAGGCGACACTCGCCGGTACTGCAGATCGCGTATTTCATGACCCAGCCGTTGACCACGAGCCTCGAACTTCGTCACATCGCGCACGCCGTCAGGTGACCTGCTTGACTCTGGGGAAGCCTCCTGACGAATGTCGTCCGCCATCAGCTCGAAGCCCGGGTGCCCAGCAAAGTGTTCGACCATCCATTCAGCGTATTCCGCCCAATCCGTGGCTAGTCGCACCAGGCCATGATGTTTCATGGCGCCGTGAAGCCGTTGCAGGAATTCGGGCTGAATCAGACGCCGTTTAAAGTGGCGTTTTTTTGGCCAAGGGTCCGGAAAGAAAATTCGAACCTCGTCAATACTATGCTCGGGCAAACGCTCAAGCAACAGCTGGGCAGGCTCATCTACCAACCCAACGTTATCGAGGTTTCTCTTTTGCAGACGAGACAGCATAGACCCAATGCCGGGCTGATAAAGCTCAACCCCCAGCAAGTACCAATCAGGCTGCTGCTCCGCCCAGGCCAACAGCTCGTAGCCCATGCCGAATCCAATCTCGATGCCAAGAGGGCGTTGATCCAGCTCACCGGACCAGCGGTACCTATCGGTTAGCGAATCCAGCGCTTGGGCCTGAGCCTTAGTAAAGCGGCCTCGCCGGCGAATGTAATTAAAGGCGGTATCTAGGTGTTCTTCGGTAGGGTCATCGCCGCTTGGGTTCATGCGCTATCTCCCGGTACCGCTGCCTTAACTCCTGCCCAGCAAAGACACAGCCAGCCACTGATCAAACACAGGCCACCCAGCGGCGTCACCGGGCCAAGCCAAGTGGCGGACGTCAGAACCAGTGCATAAATGCTGCCACTAAAGCCTACTGTACCGACGCAAAAAAATAGTCCCGCAGTTTTAAGAATACGCGGCCCGTTGTTGAGCAGCCAAAGGCCACTAAACAGCAGCGCTAACGCGTGGTACATCTGATAGGAAACCCCAGTCTGCCATGTGGCTAACTGGGGCGCTGACACCGTCTGGCTTAAACCGTGGGCAGCAAAGGCGCCCAATAAAACCGACAGGAGGCCCCAAAGGCCTCCTGCAACCAACATGATTTTTGCCGCAAACTCCGACGTCACCGTCGCCTCCAAACCTGCCCGAATCTTACGAAGCTAAGCGGAAATCGCTGTTTTCAATTTCGTCATGGCGTTTTTCTCAAGTTGGCGAATCCGCTCTGCGGAAACCCCGTACTCGGCGGCCAATTCATGCAGTGTGGCCTTATCATCGCTTAGCCAACGTTGCTGCAAAATGTCTCGGCTGCGCTCGTCTAAGTTCGCTAATCCCGCACTCAGTCGCAGATGCATATCCTGATCACTGCTGGCGTCTGCCACGAGATCCGCCGGATCCGGTGCGGCTGACGGCAGATAGTGCACAGGCGCGGTTGCTGTTTCGTCATCACTGCCGTATCCGTCAAAAGCCATATCGTTGGCGCTAAGGCGGCTTTCCATCCGCGTCACTTCTGCGCAGGGCACTCCAAGCTCATCAGCGATCGCCTCGGTCTCTTCAACACTGAGCCACGTGGTTGTTTTCTTTGCTCCACGAAGATTAAAGAACAATTTTCGCTGGGCCTTCGTTGTGGCGACTTTGACGATTCGCCAGTTGCGCAAAATGTACTCATGCATTTCTGCCTTGATCCAATGCACGGCAAAGGAAATCAAGCGAACACCAACGGTCGGATCAAAGCGCTTCACCGCCTTCATCAGACCCACATTGCCTTCTTGTATCAGATCTGCCTGAGACAGCCCGTAGCCTTTATAGGAGCGCGCCAAGTGCACTACGAAACGCAAGTGACACATAACAAGCTCACGAGCCGCTCCCAAATCACCTTCGTCGTGCAGTCGGTGAGCAAGGGAGCGCTCTTCTTCTGGGGTAAGAATCGGGAACTGGCTGATGGTTCGCAGGTAGGCGTCGAGATCAGCTCCCGGTGCCATACTCGTCAATTTCATTACATCTGTCGTCATGGTTTTAGCCCTCGTTGGGTCTCTTTCCGTTTCGTTAGCCTGGTTATAACGTTCTCGGCATCTCTGGCTTCTGTATCTGATTGCCTTATTGCCTTATGGCCTTATGCCTTATGGCCTTGTTTGCGGCTTTTCCGCCGCGGTCTCGCTATGGCTTCGCGCGTCCATTTCAGCAGTCCCTTTCGCTCGAATGGAGCGACTTGTGTGCTACTTTGGGTAACAATTGGAAGGATATTAGCACTCGGGAGAGGAGAGTGCTAACCCGATTTTGAGACATAAATCAGGTAATTAGACACCAAAACTGAAGCCGGTCTAAACGACAAAGCCCGGGCACCATTCATACACCGAGACTAAGAGCCGTGGTTGGTCAGATGGCCCAATCGTTGAGACAACGCCAGCAGGGCTCCTAAGATTCCCATTAACCAACCAGCCAAGACGACTGTCAGCAGAAAACTGGGGGTAAAGCCGGCCAGCGAAACGCCGACCTGATAGGAAATCAACAGAGACTGCAGCGGAGCTTCAATTTGGTCGAGAAACAGCGCAATGAGCAAAATCGCCATAATGCCGCCTCCAACCCCATAAGAAGCACCAAAGTAAAAAAACGGCCGCCGCATCTGCGATGCCGTAGCGCCTACCAATGCTAACACCCGCAGCTCTGCCAATTTCGACTCAATGGCTAAACGCACCGATGCGAAGGTCACCAGTACTGCAGCCACCAACAAAATAACCGACAGCCCGCCGCCAATGCGATTCGCCAGCTTCCCCAAGTCACGCAAACGTTCAATCCAAGCAGACTGGATTTCCACATCGTCTACCCCGGGCATCGCCAGTACCTGGCGACTTAAGGCATCGAGCTGTAAAAAACTGGTGTCGGCTTGAAGCACCACAGAAAACGAGGCTGGCAGCGGATTGGTTTCTATTGCCGCTAACGCTGTGCGCAAAAACTCCGAGTCGTCGCTCTGAGCCAGCAACTGATTCAGCGCTTCTTCGGGAGAGGTCAGAACGATGCGCTGCACCGCTTCGCTCTCTTGCAACTGGGAGGCTAGGCCGCTCACCTGCGAGTCGGGCGCTCCAATGTTCATGTAAACCGTCAACCCCGCAGTTCCCTGCCACTGGCCACCGAAGGCCTGCAAGTTACTCTGAGCGATCCAAAGCAGGC
>JAYOVN010000051.1:0-15100 GCA_038151515.1 Gammaproteobacteria bacterium
TTGAGCAGTTTCGGCCAGCGTTCCATGCTGGCTTCTATTTGCTCCCCGATGGCCTCCACGCTCCAAGGCCCGTCCATGGCGTCTTTCTCCGCCAGCACGTCGTATTGCCATGAGAGCAACGTCGTGCGGTTGCCGCTAACACAGAATTGGCGGCCAGTGACCTTGGCTGCCGCGTCGGTACAAAGCCATGCAACGGTAGGAGAGACCTTTTCAGGCGCCATGCGCACCGCAGTTTCCTCACTTTCAGGCATCAAGTCTTCGGTCATTCTGGATAGCGCTGCCGGGGCTAGCACGTTGACCGTGATGCCATATTTGACGCCCTCCAACGCAAGAACTCGCATGAAGCCCGCCATACCGGCTTTAGCGGCACCGTAATTTGCCTGGCCAAAGTTGCCGATTAAGCCCGAGGTCGAACTGGTCATGATGATGCGACCGCCTTCGCCTTGTTCCAACATTTGTGCCCAAGCGTGCTTGGTTGCCAAATAGCTGCCGCGCAGGTGCACATCGATCACGGCATCCCATTCCGCGTCTGTCATGTTTTTAAAGGAGCGGTCCCGCAAAATGCCGGCATTGTTGATGAGAATGTCCAAGCGTCCAAAGTTATCAACAGCACACTTGACCATGGCCGCCGCTGCCGCGTCATCGGTCACCGAACCGTAGGTCGCTGCGGCCTTGCCGCCGGCGGCTTTAATTTCGTCTACCACGGTATCTGCCATGCTGGTACCGCTACCCGTACCGTCACGAGCACCGCCCAGATCGTTGACCACGACGCTGGCGCCGTGTTCGGCCAACAACATCGCATGGGCTCGTCCCAAGCCACCACCTGCGCCCGTTACAATCGCTACCTTGCCATCCAATAAACCCATGATTCTCTCCTTGCCCCTGTAGTTAAAAGTCGTACTAAACGATTTGTTGCTGGCTGAAAATGCTAGCGCCGTACCGAACTCGGTGATCCTAACGCGTGCCTGCTCCAGCAGTTTGGATCTCCTTCTGGCACGCAGCGCCAAAGAATCTCCCGATGCATTTATAGTCGTGCCTCGGGGAGGGCGAATCAAGTCTTGCGACGCTGAAAACACTGAACCCCTAGGGAGTGAACCCGCGCCGAAAGGGCTCAACATCTGCACGGTAGGCTCTGCATCGCTGGGTGCGCTATGAGTGTGCCGCAAGTCCGGCAAAAACCATTCTCTGCAGCCTAGTTGTGACGTTGGTGGTTAGGTGAGGCCGTCTAGGTCGTCAACCCAAGGTCGCCGTTGCGCTTCATGTGCCGATACAGACTGTTAAAACCCCAGCCAGCTAGGCCGCTGATCACGGCGGCGACCCCAAAAACCCAGGGTCCAATTCCCTCCCAGGGGAGAAATATCCATTGGCCGGACCATCCAGTGTAGAGAAGTATCCCCAAAAACGGCGCGATGGCGCCGCGCAGTCCGGTTAACGTCACGTGCACGCCCATGTAGGCGGCGAGTTGATCCTGACGCGCGAAATCGTTGTGTCCCAACTGCCAAGCAAGTGTGCCGCCACCCCGGGCTATGCCCATGATTGTTCGCGCCACGATAAGCCAAGCTAGTGATTCAAGGGCGGCTCCGATCATGGTGAACATCTGGGCAAGAATCCAGAGCACGCTTTGGCGCGAACGGAACTGAGCGACATGAACTCGGTCCAAGTAGGCGGCCCAGATCGGCATAGATATTAGGCTGACCGCGAAAGGGATCACCATAATGATCATGATCGACGCGGTATACGATGCTTCCATTTGCCGGGTGACGATGAAAATCAACGGCGCCTCGATCAACATGTTGCTGAAACCGGCGCCGAACATGTTGAGTTGGTACCAGCGAAACAAACGATCCTGTTTGAGAATTTGTAAAAATCCTAGAGCGCTGGTTGGGTCTTTGCGCTCCAAGCGCTCTCGTACTCGTTGACGGCTTTCTCCAACGACCCGAACTTGGGCAAAAAACAGTAGGCCCAGGCTTCCCAAAAGCGCACCGCCCCAGTAGATCCAGCCCAAACTCTCGGGATAGGCATCCAACAGGGGGCCAATGGCAGAAGAGATGGCGACTGTCATAACCGCGTTGATCATTTGGAGCTGACTGGTCGCTCTAGCACGCTGATGTCGGGCGTAGTTCAAGCTCCAAATAACGCTGCGCACCGTTACCACCCCGGCAAGCAGAATGCGGGAAGCGATCATTGAGGATACCAACACCGCTGCCCCTAAATTACCGCTCGGTATTAAGGCAACGGCAATCACGCAGCCAATGATCAGGGCTTGTAGAATGCAGGCCGAGGCGACCTTGGAACGGCCGGCGGATAAGCGACTCCAAAAAAAACTGGAAAGATTGGCAAACATGGGGGCAGCACTGACCAGTGCCAGTACAAACGGACTTACCTGATAGATTTTGGCGGCGATGACGCCGACAACGCCGCCTTCAAGCAGCACGAGCGCGGCTGGCAGCGCGACTTCAGCAGCCTTCTCAGCACGAAAGCTGCGCTCAATGGCCGGGGGGAGCTGTAAATTAGTCCATGACACGAAACAACGGTTAGCCTGACAGGCTAGCGGTTAGGCCCGCGATTCATGGGGTAGGGCTGCCAGCGTTCCAAGGGAACTCTCGGCAATACCGTTGGGTTGACGCAGCTCATGGGCCAGCGATTTCGCAGCACCAAGGCCACTTCCCGACCCACCCGTCGCCGGGTTTCCGGCCGCATGCGTGTGGTTGCCGATGCTACATGAGGGCTAATCAGCACATTCTCCCGGTGCAGCAGGGGGTTATCTGCCTCGGGCGGCTCTTGCTCGAGAACATCCAACCCGGCACCCGCGATAGCGCCGTCATCCAAGGCCGCAATCAGCGCCTTTTCATCGATGAGTGGGCCTCGGGCCGTATTAATAATCACCGCGTGATTTGGCATTTTGGCGAAGGTCTCGGCGTTGAAGGTGTGATGAGTCTCCTCGTTGTGGGGGGCGTGCAAGGATAGGTAGTCTGACCGCTGGAGCAACTCGTCCATGCTCACAGGCTCAACACCATCTTCGGATATGGTTAACTCGCTGACGTAGGGGTCAAAGGCGATGACGTGCATGCCAAAGGCCTTGGCCCGTCGCGCTGTGCAGCGGGCTACATTGCCATAGGCGAACAAGCCCAAGGTTTGGCCCATCAAGCGAGGGGTGTGATTTAACAGGGGGCGCCCTGACCACCAATCGCCTTGGGCCGCCATGCGATTCATGGTTTTCATTTGGCGAGCGCAGCCCAGTAACATCATCATGGCATGGTCGGCGACTTCTTCGATAAAGACATCGGGCACATTGGTAACGACAATGCCCGCACGTGTGGCGGCTTCAATATCCACCATGTCCACGCCGACACTGCCAACGCCAATGACCACGCAGTTTTCTAGTTGCTCAATCAACTGGGCGTCGATGCGGAACCCCCAAGACGTGATGATGGCATCCATATGTTTGACGCCGGCGGCAAATTCTTCCGGGGTTTTTGCGGCCACCTCGATAATCTCGGCAACCGGCTCTAGGGCTTCTAGTTCAAGGGAGTAGCGTATGGCTATCTCTTCCGGATTAGCTTGTCTTGGCAACTGAATACCAATTTTCTTTTTGTCACCTGTCATATTCTTCTCCTCACTTTCCCCGATCACTCCGCTTACTTGGAGTTTCACCAGTGTATCAGGCTTGCTCCAAGGGTTGGCTTATCTCATCCTTGGAGCCCTTCACAAGAAACAGAGGTTTTGCAGTGCCGGATATTTCAGCCATCGTCATGCTGACCCTACTTGCCATTGTTGGTGCTGGTCTCGGTGCCGGCATCATGAGCCTACTGCTGAAGAATCGCGCTCAGTCGGTGCTCGTGGCCAAGGAGAAAGAACTGTCCGCACTGCAGGCGTTAGAAACTGTCTCCACCCAACGTCAGCAAGAACTGGGCGAACAAAATGCTGCGCTGCAGCAGCAACTGATCGAAAAACAATCGGAAAACGCAGCCTTACAGGGGCGCATGGAGGAGGTACAGGCTAGTTTTACAGCCCGGGAAAAACTGCTGCGCGAATCCAACGAGCGCATGAAAGTAGAATTTGAGTCCCTGGCGACGAAGGTGCTGAACGTGCAGGGTGCCCAGCAGCGCCAGTCTCTGGACGTTATGCTGAGTCCTTTTCGTGAGCAAATTGGCGATTTCCGTAAACGAGTGGAGGAGGTTTATCGATCCGACACCAAGGAACGCGCATCGCTATTGAAAGAAATGCAGAATCTGCAATCCGCCAGTAACCGGATCAATGAAGAAGCAGAGAATCTCACCAAGGCTCTGAAAGGGGACAACAAGGTTCAGGGAAACTGGGGCGAGCTAGTGCTAGAGCGGATCTTGGAAGACTCCGGTTTAAGAAAGGACCACGAGTACTTTGTTCAGCCCAGCAGCAAAGACGAACAGGGACGCACCAAACGTCCGGATATCGTGATCCGCCTTCCTGAAGGCAAGGATGTGGTAGTGGATTCCAAGGTAACCTTAGTGGCCTACGAGCAAGCCTTGGCGACCGAAGACGAGCAGGCTCGCCAAGTGTTCTTGAAGCAACACGTGGACGCGGTCAAGGGACAAATAAAGAAGTTGGCCGATCAAGATTACGATCAGCTGCCGGATCTGCGGTCATTGGATTTCGTCCTCTTATTCATTCCCATTGAGTCCGCTTTCACCTTGGCTATGGAGCTGGATTCCCGACTGTTCATCGAGGCCTTTAACAAACGCATCATGCTAGTCAGTCCGACTACCCTCATGATGGCGCTGCGAATCATCGACAATCTTTGGCAGGTAGAAAAACAAAATCGCAACGCCCAAGACATCGCTCAGCGTGCCGGCGCACTCTACGACAAACTGCAAGGCGTAGTAGAGGAGGTGGACAAGCTAGGCCGCCAGTTGGGCACCGTACAGGGCACCTACGACACCCTTTACGGACGCTTGGCGGGTGGTCGCGGCAACTTGGTGGGGCAAGCAGAAAAACTTCGGGAGTTGGGTGCACCAGTTAAGAAGGTCATCACACCGCTATTGGCCGCGAGTGCCGGCGACGATTCGTCAGACGAGTCCTCGGCAAAAGCAGATTCGGTGCAGTCTTTACCATCGGACAGTTGATGGCTGGGTGCCGAACCTGATGCTTCGGCGGCTTGTAGTTAGCCGATCGACTAGGAGAACTGCTGCCCAGCCGCGATGAAGGCCGGGGTTTCACAAATGGTGTAGGGATGCAGTTGGTTGTCCTGCAGTGGCCAACGCAACGTCCGGGCACCTTCCAGTTTTTCGCGCTGCAACTGCTCATCGCTGGGTTTATGGGACAAACTGTCGATAGCCTCCCAGATCGGGTTGAAGGGCTGAAGCTTGTCAAAATAGCAGCGGCTTTCACCCCGGGAATCAGGCAGTTCCAGCAGCTCAACGTCTTTGATTATGGCCCAGTGAGAGAACCACGTTTCGTCGCCATCACGGACGGCAAATAATAGTGGTACCGACTCACCTCGCGCATTCGCCTGCTGGTAAAAGCTCTGGGCAACCTGCCAAAGATTTTGATCTTTGAATAAGCCCCCGCTGTCCGCTTCTAACATCGTCTCGATGCTTTTCGGGGAGACCACGGTGGCTAAGGAAAAGTCACAAACCCGGTTGTTCACGTTCACTGCATCACCTCCTAATAGACGCCAAACCGCGACAGCACTGGAACTCAGACTACCGCTGCCATGAAGCCTGCTATGCTTTATGCATGACTGCCAATGATCCTACCTCTTTTAGCGCCGACGTTGGCCATCAGCCTACCGGGGATCCTTCCGAGAGTGTCTCTGTGGATTCAACACCCGTGCTTGTGCCCCAACAACCAGCTCCGGATGACTACTACCAAAATACCTTTACAGAAATCGTAAGTTTCGTGCTAACCCACTACGGCAGTGTTGTCCAAAGTTCGGTTTTAAAAACCCTAAAGCGATTTCTGCTGGTTGAGGATCAGGACAAACGCTTGCTTGCACGGTTGCTGACCCGCAAAGGCCCCGTGTTTTTTGAGAATGACCTGAGTTATCGAGAGGTTAAGGATTCGAAAGAGACATTGCTAAGGCTTGAAGCCAAGGGTCTGATCTGCAGGAGGCCCAGAGTGCCGGCGGATCTCTTGTTGGCTGGGTTGGCCAAGCCAAAACTGTTGGCCTACTTCGCGAATACCTTCACGGGCTTGTCGAAAGCTAAGGGCCACCGCAAGGAGGTCCTGATTCGTCATCTACTTGGTCATCGTGATGACTCGAGTATCCGAGACACCCTTTGGGATCAAGAGCCTTGGTGCGCGATCGCCCAAGTAGAACATTGGCAGTTAACCCAAATGCTCTATTTCGGTCGTTCCGGTCAGGACTGGTCGGCCTATGTGCGCAGAGACCTCGGCCAGGTGCGCTACGAACAAGTGACTTTGTCTCAGAATCGTTTCGCCACCACCGATGACCTTGAGACCTACATGGACGAGCGTCGACTTAGCCAACTCGTCCATCGGTTGGACGACTACCCTCAGTTGCTGCCGGATCTGGCAGAAGCTTTGGTTAAGCCTGTGGCGGATCCGATGTCCCAGCGTCTGCGCAAACGCAGCCTGCTGCGTCTGGGGAAGTGGTGTGAGCGCCTGGGGGAGTGGCAGGCTGCCCTGAAGGCTTATGACAGCGCCGGTTTGCCACCGTCTCGAGAGCGTCGGGTGCGTATCTTGCACAAACTTAGGCGACGGGAAGAGAGTGAGGCGCTACGGGAACAAATGGCAGCATACCCACTCAGTGCAACTGAGAGCGTGTTTGCTCAGCGGTTCAACCGCCGTGGCCAGGGGTTCATTCCCCAGACCACAGTCTGGGATCTTGAAGAGCCTCAGGCTTCTGTAGAGCGCTATGTTCTTGAGACGCTAGTGCTTCAGGGTGGCTGGGGTGTACATAGCGAAAATTCTTTGATCAAAACTCTCACGGGGTTGATCTATTGGGAGGCAGTTTTTTCGCCTCAGCCCGGGGCATTCACAAACCCCTTTCAGGTGGCTCCCCATGATCTGCATGAGCCGGACTTTGTTTCGCTGCGAGCTCGCGAGATCGCTGATATCGAGTCTCGCATCTGTTCAGATGTTGGTCTGGCGACCCACCTCCACAGAATCAGCCAGGCAAAGCAGGGTATTGCGAACCCGTTGGTCAGTTGGGGTTTGCTCCAAAGTATCGGTCTGGAGCAGTGGCTACAGGCCTTGCCCGGAGATTGGATACGAGCCTTGAGCTACTTTTTGATCCGCAATCTCAAGGATTATCGAAAGGGTTTCCCGGACCTGTTCGTCAGTCATCCGGATGGGGCTGCGGAGTTTATCGAAGTGAAGGGGCCGGGGGATCAGTTACAGCCTCAGCAGCGAGCGTGGTTTGAGACATTCGACCGACTCGGCATCAGCGCGCGCGTCATACGGCTTAGGCGATAGCATGAAGCCAGTATCGGTAAGGGAACTGGCCAGCTTCGTGTTCCGACATGGTGATCTGTACCCTGGCGGAGAAGGTGGGCGTGTCGAAGCATGGGAGGGCACCTTGGCACACAGCGCTGTGCAGCTGCAGCGGGCCAAGGGCGATGAAAACTACCGAAAAGAAGTGGCACTAAAAATTCCCGCGACACTGGCCGGACAGGCGCGTGTACTTCAGGGCCGAATCGATGGGTTAACCCAAGGGCCGGACGGGCAGACAGTAATTGAGGAATATAAAACCTCTCGCCGCAGCCAGCCCCATCTGCGTCCGGCGGACGAGGCTCAGGCTTGGCTTTATGCAGGCATGCTTTGCAGCATCGACGCTAGCGTGATCGATGTTGTGCCACGCATCGTTTATATCAGTCCAGAAGGCGTTGAGTTAGTAACCTACCAGCGAACCTTGGCAGCGCATACGGCCAGGACGTTTTTGGCCTTTGTGCTGACCTGCTTCGATGCGTACTTGCGGCGTCTGGGTCAACGCAATCGCCAGCGCATGGCTTGGGCGGCTGCCTTGTCCTTTCCCCATGACAGTTATCGGAAAAACCAGCGCGCCATAGCCGGCCAAGTGTATAAAAGCTTGGGTCAGGAACAGAACTTACTGCTGGAGGCTGTTACCGGCAGCGGCAAAACCTTGGCCGTTTTGTTCCCCGCTCTGAAAGCTCAGGCTGAGGATGAACAGTTCTTTTTTTTGACCAGCAGAACCCGGGGAGCGGATGCGGCTTTAGACGCCCTGGGGCAACTGGTATCTAAGACGTCAAATGCGCCTTTACGCGTGGTGCAAATTACCGCCAAAGAAAAAACGTGTCCCTTGGTACAAATGACCTGCGACGCCTCTGTCTGCCCCAATGCTGCCGATTACTACAACAAGGTGCCGGAGGCTTTAAGGGCCCTTGAGCAACAGCCGTTGTCTGATAGGCAGACCATCGAATCCGTGGCTGCTGAGCATGCTGTCTGTCCCTTTGAACTGAGCCTCGACAGTGCCATGACCGCGGATGTCATCGTCGCGGACTATAACTACGTCTTTGACCCCACTGTTCGTCTGCAGCGGTTCGTCCATCAGGATCAACAGTCGTTACTGATTGATGAAGCGCATCAGCTGTCACATCGAGTGAGCGATATGCTCAGCGTCAGGATCACATCGGAGCAAATCAAGTTAGCCATGGTGGCGTCGGGACCTGAGCTGAAAGCGGCCTTAGCAGCCCTTGAGGAACAAGTGTTTCGTGGCGCTCAAGGCCGCGCTGGCGTAAAACATAACGCGCGCCAGCAGGTGACAGAACTGCTGCAAAGTGAGGACGAAAATCTCGCTTTGGACGAGGCCATGCTTGGCTTTCTGCAGGCCTGTGAACGGCTTATGAGCGAGGCTGCCCACATCACCGAGACCGGATCAGAGGTTGGCGGTTCGGCATCGTTTTCAAAAAAGCTGCCAGTTACGGACTCGTTGTTTCACAACCTTGAAACAACGTCAGTAGAGCAGGCCCTTGGGCCGGAATTTAAAACCAAAAACATGGATCGAGACCTGCTGCCAGAGGACGTCCTAGAGTTGTATTTCACAGCCCTGCGCTGGCATCGTTCGGCGAAATGGACTGATCCGAGCAATTATCGATATGTCGTCACCACTGAGAAAAGAGACAACAGCCGGCCACCGCTAATCTCGATTATTCGTTGGTGTATTGATAGCAGCGACTACAGCGCGCAGATTATGGCAGAGCATAAAGCCGTGGTTCGTTTCTCCGGAACCCTGTCACCGATGTCACTGTTTCAACGGCTACATGGCCAAGAGACAGATGATACAAATCGGCAGTCAACACAATCTCCAGCGGTTCGTGCCCAAACGCCTTTTCAAGCTGAGCATTTGGGCGTCTATGCGATTACCAACATCGAAACCTATTACCAAAAGCGGCAAAGCAGCTTGGGGCAGCTCTATGAATTGTTAACGACACTGCAGGAAACTCGCCCTGGTCGTTATCTGGTTGCCATGCCTTCGTACGAGTATTTGTCTCAGCTATCCGACTACGCCAGAGCCGACGACACATTCATGCAGCAAACCCGTGCTATGGATGATGAGACTCAACTGGCTATGCTTCAGAAATTTCAGACAGCAGATCAAGCTACATTGGCCATTGTCATGGGTGGTGTGTTTAGCGAATCCATCGACTTAGGTCCCGGGGTGCTTTCAGGTGTTGTCGTAGTAAGTTTGGGATTGCCGCCCCAAGATCTGAGCAAGACGCTGATTCAAGAACACTTCGATGACAGCTATGGCCAAGGCTGGGGGCGCCAAGTGGCTTATTTACAGCCGGGCCTGTCACGGATTGTTCAGGCTGCAGGCCGACTGATCCGCAGCCCGGATGATCGTGGCGTGGTGTGCCTGGTCGACCCACGATTTGCTAATCCTGCCTTGCATCTTTACTTTCCCGAACACTGGCAGGTACAACCCACAACCACCGAAGACCTTAAAAATCGATTAAAAACCTTTTGGTCGCATGACTTAGTTCGACTAGAAGACTAAGCTGCGCGCATGAAACGACGCACAAAAATTATCTGTACCATCGGTCCTGCTACAGCCAGCTTCGAGGGTCTAAAATCCCTCTACGAGGCGGGCATGAATGTGGTGAGAATCAACATGTCTCACTCTGATCATGCCAGTGCGCTGAAGATCATTAACTGGATCAAAACCCTCAATCGTCAGGTGGACTACCCGGTGCCGATTCTGCTCGACACCCAAGGGCCAGAAATTCGCACCGGTGTCCTCGATAACCCAATGAAGCTCAAAGCTGGTGATGTGGTGACGCTCAGCGTTCGAGACGGTGAAATGGTCGAACAGCGATCCATTCACGTGAACTACACCGAGTTAGTGGATGTTGTGGAAGTAGGGCGGATCATCACCGTGGACAACGGCCTAATGAATTTCAAAGTGCTGGAGAAGAAAGATCACCAGCTAACCTGTGAGGTCATCGACGGTGGCACACTGGGAAGTCGTAAGCATGTAAACCTACCCGGCGTTCGGGTAAACCTACCCGCCATTACCAGCAAGGATAGAGCTGATATTGCCTTTGGCATGGAAAATGACGTGGACTTCATCGCTCTGTCTTTCGTTCGTAGTCCAGACGATGTGGTCGAGCTGCGCGAGCTGTTGGGCAAAAAGCGGCAATCCATCAAGATCGTGGCAAAAATCGAGGATCAAGAAGGGGTTAACAAAATTCACGACATCGTTGCGGCGGCTGACGGCGTGATGGTGGCACGAGGCGACCTTGGCATTGAAACGGATATGGCTGATCTACCTAACGTCCAGCGCCGTATCGTCCATGCATGTGCTCGTCAGGGTAAGCAGTGCATTGTGGCTACGCACTTATTGGAATCCATGATCGACAACCCAATTCCTACCCGAGCAGAAGTGACTGACGTGGCCAATGCCATTTACGAAGGTGTGGATGCCGTTATGTTGTCAGGCGAAACCAGTGTGGGCAATTATCCAGCCCGCTGTGTGGAGCAGTTGGCCAATATCGCTCTGCGCACTGAGCGCTTCCCGGGCCTTGGGTATGAAAAAGCCCTAGAGATTCACAGCGACAAGCAGCACGTAGCCATTCACGCAGTGGCCTTGGCAGAGTCGGTGAAAGCCGAAGGCGTGATCGTGATTACGCGCCGGGGTATCACTGCGGACGACGTCACCGCCGCCAGACCCCAGCGCGTACCGATCTTTGCCTTTACCAACGACAGTCAAACTCGTCGCAGACTGGCTCTGAATAGATCTGTTCACCCCCACCGCATTGCCTTCAGTAGTGATCCAGAAAAGACCCTCAAACGGGCCTTTGACGTGTTGCGGAAAAAAGAAGGTATTGCCCTAGATGCGAAGCTGGTCGTGATCTCAGATGTGCTGACGGATCAGCCCACAGAGGCAATTCAAATCCGGCGATTGCACTGAGTCAAAACTCACCAGACCATTCTGATCGCCACAAATACCAGCATGATCGCAAAAAGCCGCTTCAGGGCGGCGGCGGGCAATTGCTGAGCGAATTTGACGCCTAGGGGGGCAGCGATGACAGCGCCAATGACGATGAACGCAAAGGCCTGTAAATCCACATAGCCGACCAAGCCCGGCTGGTCAGTTGCTGGCGCCAACAGCATGTAACTCAGAGCACCAACTGCAGCGATGGGAACCCCTAGGGCGCTGGCGGTAGCGGTAGCGTTATGAGCAGGCACATTAAAGTAGATCAGGGTAGGGACGATGACGTTGCCACCAGCGATCCCCGCAAGACCCGACACTGCACCGGCGAGAAAACCGATAGGTGCTGATCCTAGGGTGCCGGGGAGGGTTCGGTGGGGTTTGGGCTTCCAGTCAAAAAACATGATACAGGCGACAAGCGATATGAAGACAGCAAAGCCTAAGCGTAGGCTTTGGGTGGGCAGGAGCGGAGCCACATAGCCTGCCACGGCACTACCCAGCACAAGAAAAGGTAGCAGCCTGCTTATCAGAGGCCATAACACTCGCCCGGCTTTGATTTGCGCATAAGCCGCAGAGGCCGAGGTAAAGACGATGCAGGACAAGGATGTGGCTACGGCCACCAACAGCACCAAGTCTGGGCCATAGGAAGCGGTTTGTGAGAACAGCAAGAAAAGAACCGGAACGATGATGACGCCGCCACCAATGCCCAACAAGCCACCGACGAAGCCGCTGAACAAACCAACGGTGAGAAACAAAGCGATAGAGAATAAGATGATGCTTTCCAGTAGGGTTCAGTAAAAATTACAGAATACCCTCCCAGCCTTAAAAGTGTATCGGAGTTTACGAGCATGCAGAAACCCTCAGGATGGCTGTTATGTCTGGCTCTCTTGCTAGCGCCGATCTGGGTGGCAGCGGAACTGGCTACCCTTCCAAATGGCGATCGCTATCAAGGAGAAGTAACCGATGGCGTGCTTAATGGTCCGGGCATCTATATATGGGCCGACGGCGATCGTTACGAGGGCACATTCCTCAACGCGCTTCCCCACGGTGAAGGAACTTACACCTGGGCTGATGGTCGTCGGTACGTCGGTGACTTCCTGGAAGGTAGACGTCGAGGGCAAGGAGAGCTGAATTGGCCAAACGGGGATCAATTTACTGGACGCTTTATAAATAATAAGCGTCAAGGGTCGGGGGTGATGAGATGGCACACTGGTGAGCTTTATCGCGGTCAATTCGTCGCTGGAGCCATGCACGGTCAAGGCGAATACATCTGGCCCAACGGTAACCGGTACGTGGGTACCTTCGACTTTGATCAGCGTTCGGGATCCGGCATATTTCTGAGAACCGACGGCAGTTCTTGGTCGGGAGTCTTTCTTGAGGGAGAGCCCAGCGGATGGGGCATAGAGCGTCAAAGGTCAGGCGTCATGACGCTTCAGCGCAGAGAGCTTGGTCAACTGTTAGAACAGACGCCATTGACCGATAATCCCCGTTGCCAGACTCGGGAAAGCACGTCGATATGGATGGTTCAGGCAGATGGTTGCATCAACGGTCTTGCCCACGGCAACGGCATAGCCGCAACACTCAACGGGGACAAGGTGGTGGCAAACGGTCGGTGGGTGTTGGGGGTGCTGGTCGACGGGCCAGTGCAGAACGTGCTCACACCGCCGTTGGTTTCTGCTGAGCGTGATCTTACAAGCCCACTAGACGAATAAGTTATGTCCACTCACGAATCCTTTCAAGGGACGATCTCAAGCATAGATGGCTTTCAGGTTGTTCGCCGGTTAGATGAGGAGGAACCGCCGAAGAAGTTTCTGGTAAAACGATCCGACAGTGCTGAAGCCGCGGTTCTTAAGGTATTGCCTTTGGAGAGCGCCGAAAGCCAAATTCTTCGTCAGGTAAAACATCCCCACATCTGCCAGTTTCTTGGTAGCGGTGGGGGTGCTCAACCCTATGTTCTACTGGCGTATTACGGCCGGCGTGACTTACGCGCTTATTTGTCACATGGCATCACAATCAATGTGCTTTTGGAGATGCTGCTGCAATTAGCAGACGCCTTGGACGCTTTGCACTCCAGGGGGTTCGTTCATGGGGACCTTCGGCCGGAGCATATTTCGATCAAGTCAAACGGCCAGCCGGTGATCGTTGATCTAAGCAGTGCTTTCAACAGTGATAACGCCTCAGACCTAGAGGCCCGGAGCACCGGGCCCTCATTGGCGTATGTGAGCCCGGAGCGACGTGCCCGAGCAGCGAACTCGGAGTCCGCGCCTCTGATCGGCGGGGCATGCGATTATTTCAGCCTCGGTGTGATGGCCTTCGAGTTACTCAGCGGTCGGCTCCCCCCTATGGACGAGACTGCCCAGGGCGGTTTGCAACCCTACCTGCAAGACAGCCCTCCAAGGCTCCCGGCGCATCTTCAGTCGCTCCAGCCAATCATTGATCGATTGATGGCTAAGGATCCGAATAAGCGCCTGCATTCTCGAGATGCTCTGCAGCAACTGATAGGTGATGGGAGTATTGATTCCGAGGTTGGCGAAATGGTGATACGCCACGCAGCCATCAGTGCTGAAGAGCTATCCTCGTTGTTCGCCGATCTGCGTCTGCGCCCAGACGAGTTGGCTCGCCAAAACAAACGTCTGCGACGCAAAAGGCGCCGGCGCATAGCGCTGCAAGGCTCTCTTGTCTTGATTCTAAGCGGGTCGATCCTGGCGGGACTTTTTACGTTTCGAGAAGCTCTGCTGCCCGTCGTAGAGGATGCGGCGGCCTATGTGGGCATCATAGAAAATCCGGAACTCACAGCGGCCTGGCGGGAAGCCCAGTCCCTAGCCTCAGACCCCAATCAGGGTCTTAGCACCATTGTCGCGGCCTATCGGCGAGTGATGACCATTGCCCCCGGTTACACACAGGCCGCAGAAGCCCTTGAACAAACCACCCAAGCATGGAAAAGATCCATTTCCGATGCTATGAACGCGAATGAGTTGTCTCGAGCAGAGGTTTTATTGAACGAAGCCCAAGGGCTGTTTGAATCGGATCCAGAGCTAACGGTACTGTCTCTTCGGCTACAAAATCATCGGCGGGCCGAGCGTCTACTGGCCAGCACCCAGTCACTGCTGCGAAGTAGCGGCCTTTCTGACGAAGCCAGTGCCGCCGCTGCGGTACAAGCCTTTGAGGAGATATTACGGATATCGCCAGACAATGCTGAGGCCGCTCAAGGGCTAACGGACATTGGTAGGCACTATGGCGAATTGGCAGCCCAAGCGGCCAGAAATCGGGAAGTGGATCAAGCGATACGCTTGCTGCAGCGAGCAACTGCTGCCCGCAGTGATCTTCGCGAGCTAGACCGCGTTCGAGAGCTAATTTCCGAAGCGACCAGCATCCAAACCGCCATGGCAGAATTGGTTGTCCGAGCGAACCAACTCAGCCTTAAAGGCAACCTGATCGAGCCGGCAGGAAATAATGCTGCCGAGGTGTATTTGCAGGTGCTTGCTACCGATCCGAAAAATCCTGCGGCCACCGCTGGTCTCTCTGAGGTAACAGCATTGGTTATGGCCAAGGCCCAAGACTTGCTGAATCAGGGGGATATTCAAGGTGCCCAGTACCTGTTGAATCTTGGTGAAAGCCAAAGTCTAGATGCCATACCCCTGGCTAACATGCGTGAACGCATTGACTCGGAAATAACCCGAAGAAGTCAGGTGGCCATAGCTCTCGAAC
>JAYOVN010000052.1:0-14763 GCA_038151515.1 Gammaproteobacteria bacterium
GCCCATCGTGCCCTAATTTCGTTGCAGCTTTGATTGTTGGACCAGGCGATTCGGAAATGCGGGCGGCGGTGCCCTGAAATTAGGCCCAGTCATGCTTGCTAAATTCAGTATTCAGGTGATCGATGAAAAGGCGGGTTTTTACCGGCAGGTTCCGCCGGCTGAGATAGACCGCATAGATTCCGGAATCTAGATCGGAAACAGTCGTTTGGTAATCCGACAAGACGCGTTCCAAGTTTCCCTCCATGAGATGTTCCTTCACTGACCAGGCTGGTAGCAGGGCGACTCCCTGGCTGGACAAGGCCGCCAAGCGCAAGGCTTGGCCATTGTTTGTCTGAAAGTTACTGGCAACCTGAACATCAATGGCGTGGCCTTCATCGGTGCGAAACTGCCACAAAGCTGCGGTGGCTCCGAATTCGAAGCGATAAGTCAGACAATTATGATCTTGGAGATCTTCTGGTGTCGTCGGTCTGCCATGCTGTTTCCAATATTGGGGGGTGGCGCAGACCACGCGCGGACTGGACGCGAGACGCCGACCAATGAGCGTGGAATCGTCTAGGTTTCCTGTCCGAATTGCCAGATCAACTCCGTATTCTGATAAATCGTGATCGATGTCGCTCAACCACAGATCGATTTTGAGATCGGGGTATTGAGCCTGGAATGTCGGAATGAGCGGCACCACGTGCTGCGTGCCGAGGGAAACGCGCGATAGAATGCGGAGAGTCCCGCGAGGCTGTACCGACAGTTGGCTGACCGCATCGCGTAACTCGTCGAAATCTTGGAGCAAGCGTTCTGCGTGTTCCAGATAGGCCTCTCCGGCTTCGGTGAGAGAGAGCCGTCGCGTGGTTCTATTCAGGAGCCGAACCCCAAGATCGTTTTCCAATGCTGTGATTTGCCGGGACACGCTTGCTGGCGCGAGCCCAAATTGTCGACCGGCACCAGAGAGACTCTTGGCTTGCACAACGGTTAGAAAGAGCCGCATGGTCTTGAGGTTGTCCATTCTTAACTTTTCCGAAAAACGTAAAGGTGTTGATCATAATTCGAGCATTATCATCATAAAATAAAAATAGTAAATTCCTTTCCAAACCAAGTGACGATCACGCCGCTACTTTTGTATTCGAAATGTAGGCGTTTTTGCGCCTATCAATAAGCTAAAAAATATAGCGCTACACAACGCGCACAACATGAGAGCTATCTAAGATGAAGTCATCACGCAAAACACTTTGCCGACTGGTTGCCGCTGCGTTACTGCCAGTTGGGTTGACGGCACAGGCGCAGCTTGAAGAAGTTATTGTAACGGCGCAGAAGCGCGCAGAGAGCCTCCAGGATGTGCCGATTTCCATCAGCACCCTGAGCGGCGACAAGATTCAGGACAATACGATCATGAATTTCGCGGCCTTGGCGGACTTTGTCCCGAGCCTGCACATCGCTGAGGCGCCGGTGACTACTCAAATTTACATGCGCGGCATCGGTTCAGGCAATAACCGTGGCTTTGAACAGTCGGTCGGCATGTACTTGGATGGGGTCTACATGGGACGTGCTCGCCAGTACCGATCTGCTGTGATGGATGTAGAGCGGGTGGAGGTACTGCGAGGCCCTCAGGGTACGCTGTTTGGCAAGAACACAGTTGCTGGTGCTATCAACATCACCAGCGCGTCGCCGGTTCTTGGCGAAGGGGCCTCCGGTGAGATCAATGTGTCGGTTGAGGAAAACGGCGGCAGTATCGTAGATGGGTTTATCCAAGGCGGTGGAGAGACATTTGGTGCTCGTTTGGCGCTACGTGGCCGAGAGACGGACGGTTATGTCTACAACGCCTATCTTGAAGAAGATGAGGGTGCTATTGACGAGTTTGGTGGTCGACTGACCCTGTTATGGGAGCCCAGTGATTCGTTCTCGGCAAATTTGAAGTATACCTTCATGGAGCGAGAGCGGGACGGTGCTGCCAGTGCAACATGGCGCTACCTCAGCCCAGCTGAGAGAAATGCTCAGGTGCCTAACCGCAGCGCCTTCGCAGATACCGCCTATAACATCATGGACATTTTCTTTCCCGACTTCGCGGCTATTGCAGGGCAGGACTTCACCACCTACAAGGACAACAACTACGGTCAGAGCCAGGAAGACGGCTTCGGTATTGGCCAGAAACCCGAGAATAGCGACGACGAAATCGAAAATCTCTCGCTGAACCTGACTTGGGAGATCGGTGGCGGCACGCTGACCTCGGTGACCGGTTTCTCGACGTATGAGTACTTCGATGATGTGGACGTGGACTGGTTACCTCTGCAGTTTATTGACAGGTCAGATATCCACGACTTTGAGCAGTTCAGTCAAGAGATTCGATGGTCCGCGGACGTTGGAGATCGTTTTTCATACACCTTGGGCGGTTATATCGACCAGAATGAGTTCGATATGCAAGGTCAGGTGATAGTTGATACTAACTTCGACGGCCTTTTCCCAACCTTCCTCGCATTGGCCGAAACCGGTGATCCCGCCAACGCCCCTTTTATGCCGCAGAATTTGCTGACATTGCTGACAGCAGACAGTCCTCTGAATGGTATTCCCGGATATGGGGTCTATACAGCTAATCAAGCATCCCGGAACCATGCGTTCAAGCAGGACACGGATTCCTGGGCGTTGTTCGCCCAAGGCACCTACGACCTGACCGACGCGTTGCGTTTGACTGTGGGTGTGCGTTACACCGAGGAAGAGAAGGACGCCATTAGTGATCAGAAGCTGGGTGACAGCCTCTGTGGTCTTACGGGTAACCTCGAGGGCGGGGTCATGGGCCAGTGTGGCGCTTATAACAATTGGCTCGCAGTGATCTATGCATCCAGTTTTAACACTTACAACAAGTACTGGACTGGTAGCCGGAAAACCGACGATTTTTCACCCTCGATGAATCTACAGTGGGACGTCAGCGACAATACCATGCTCTACGTCACATATTCCGAAGGCTTTAAGTCCGGTGGTTTCAGTGCTGCGGACGACGGCAACCCCGGTAACTTGCCAGTCGGCGTGCCACCCATCCCGCCCGCTGTCGACAATGGTTTTCAGGCCAACGGCTTTATCTCGACCGTACCCAACGAGGACTTTGAGTTTGACGATGAGTCTGTAGAGTCTATCGAGATTGGTGGTAAGCACGAGTTCATGGATGGCCGTATGCGTTTGAACTGGGCCGCGTTTTACTCGGAGTACGATGATCTCCAGACGTCAATCTTTCAGGGTATTAGCTTCTCAGTGAAGAATGCGTCCTCGTCTGAGGTTGAGGGTATCGAGGTCGATTGGTTGTTCCAGATGACCGACGCCATCCGTGTGGGTGTTAATGCCGCATACCTTGATGCCTCTTACGGTGACTTCAAGGACGGACCCTGTACGGCGATTCAGTTGGATGCCGACGGCGCCTGTGGTACTCCTGCGGGTGCGACCGGTAATGACTTGACCGGCACTCGAACGTTACTTGCCTCGGATTGGAGCGGTAACGCTTTTATCGATGTTCGCATTCCCATGGGCAACCTCGAGTGGTTTGGCGGCGTTGACGTGAATTACCGCAGTGAGTTCGACTCAGCCGGCGATGCAGACCCCTATGACGTGATTGATTCTTACACCAAGGTCAATGCCCGCATCGGTTTGATTGGTCAAAATTGGGAGGTGATGGCTTACGGTCGAAATATCTTTGATGAAGCGGCGCTTCAGGGAAGCTTCGATACGCCGGTTTTGGCTGGCAGCCATACCTTTTTTATGGACGAAGGAGCCGTCTTTGGCGTTCGGGGAACCTTGAAGTTTTGAGATTCCTATAAACGGATAAAGTTGAGAAGCCCGGCATCGACCGGGCTTTACTTGTGTATTTGAATGGAAGGAAGAAGATGCCTGAGACAGCAGAATTCCGGGCTGATACTCGCGCCTGGCTGCAGGAGAATTGTCCTCCCGGCGCCCGCGGGCCTGGCGTTATACCTTGGGGTAGTCGCAAGGTCGATCTGCCGAAGGACAGCCGCGTGTGGCTGGAAAATATGGCAGCCAAAGGGTGGACCGTACCCACGTGGCCCAAGGCTTATGGCGGTGCCGAACTCGATTCAGCGCAATATCTGATCCTTCTTGAAGAACTACAGCGCATCAACGCCCGCTCGCCTCTGATTGGCCGAGGCGTTAACTATATCGGCCCCACCATTCTGGAATTCGGCACAGATGAGCAGAAGGCGCGATGGTTACCAGGCATGGCGCGTGGCGATGGAGGCTGGTGCATGGGCTACTCCGAACCAGGTGCCGGTTCTGACTTGGCCAGTCTCAGCACGAAAGCCGAGCGTGATGGTGATCGCTACATCATCAACGGACGGAAAACCTGGACATCTGATGCCATGCATGGCGACTACATCTTCGCCCTGGTTCGGACAGACCCTACCGCCCCAAAACATGATGGCATTAGTCTCATCCTCGTCGATATGGACCAGCCCGGTGTACAGGTGCGGCCAATTCGACTGATCAGTGGGGACAGCCCGTTCAATGAAACGCTGTTCGAAAACGCGACCGCTAACGCCAACGATATTATCGGTCCGGTTAATCAAGGATGGAGTGTAGGCAAGCGGCTCTTGCAGTACGAACGCTCCACACATGCTGGCATTAATATTTCGGGTACTCAGGGGCGCGTTGCTGACGCCCCGCTGCCGGAGGTTTTTAGCGACTTGTTACCTACAGAAGATGACTCAAGTCGTGTCCTAGATCCTGATCAGCGGGCGGACCTGCTGAAATGGCAAATGCGGTGGCGGGCCTTTGAGTTGACTCAACGCCGTGCGATCGAAGAAGCACAGGCGCGCTCGCCGGGTTTCACATCGTCCGTTGTGAAGCTGATCGGGACACGTCTAAAGCAAGAGCGCGATGAACTGCATCTGGGAGCCCTGGGCTTTAACGGCTTGGGTTGGGAAAGCGAAGAGATCCCGAAAGAAGCATTTAAGCACACGCGCAGTTGGCTTCAAAACAAGTCGTTAACGATTGCGGGCGGAACCGCTGAGATTCAGCTCAACATTATCGCGAAACGTGTTCTGGGTTTACCTGATTAGGACGCCAAATCACAACGGGTACTCCGAGCTTTTGAAATTTTTCAACAAATTTAAGATCACCATGGCAGAGCAGACGCTTGAGACAAAAGACATTGCGACTATCGACGATCACCTCGATTATCAGGTGGTTATCATCGGAGCGGGCGTATCAGGCATCTACCAGATTAAGCGCTTAGCCGATCTCGGGGTGCGCGCGACGGTGCTTGACGCCAACGCGGATCTCGGCGGCACCTGGTATAACAATAGATATCCCGGCGCGAGGTTTGATTCAGAGAGCTATTCCTATGGCTACTCTTTTTCCCAGGAGGTGCTTGATGAGTGGCACTGGACTGAAAAATTCTCACCACAGCCCGAGACCCTGAAATATCTCAACTTTGTAGCGGATAAGTTTGATCTGCGAAAATACATGCAGTTCGGCTGTCGGGTCCAAGCAATGCTGTTCGATGAGGGGGCAAACATCTGGACTATTCGGCTCGATGACGGACGCGAAATAGCGACCCGTTTCGTCATCACGGCGGTGGGGACTTTATCGACGCCAACGTTGCCCAAATTCGAAGGCATGGACAGTTTTAAGGGGCCATCATTTCATCCCGCCCATTGGCCTCACGAGCCCCTCGACTTAACGGGCAAACGCATTGCCGTCATTGGTAGCGGCGCAACAGCGATTCAAATCATCCCTGAGGTTGCCAAAGGGGCTGAGCACCTGACCGTCTTCCAACGCCGTCCAAATTGGGCAGCACCGTTAAACAATGCACCCATCTCTGAGTCAGAGATGGCGGCGATACGTGAGCGTTATGACGAGATCTTTGCCACATGCGCACGCAGTCCCGGCGGATTTGAGCATGAGCCAGACCCCCGCAGTTTCTACGATGTGAGTCCAGAGAAACGGCGCGAACTGTGGGACAGGCTTTATGATGAGCCTGGTTTTGGTATCTGGCTACAAAACTTTTTCGAGATATTTTTCGATGAAAGAGCGAACGCGGAGATGTCTGACTATATCGCTGAACGCATTCGTAGGCGGGTGAACGATCCTGCAATTGCCGAACAGCTTATTCCCAAGGACCATGGCTTTGGTGTCCAGCGATTGCCCCTAGAGACGGGTTATTTTGAAACTTACAACCGCGACAATGTCGAGCTTGTAAATGCTGCTGAGACCCCAATTGTTCGTATTACGCCCACAGGACTTGAAACTAGCGAGAGGTCGTTCGAGTTCGATGTCATCGTCTATGCTACGGGGTTTGATGCGTTCACCGGCGCCTTCGATCAGATAGACATTCAAGGGGTTGGCGGTGAACGACTGCGTGATAAATGGGCGACCGGCCCCGTGACCTATCTGGGCACGACGATCGGCGGGTTTCCGAATTTCCTGATGCTGATGGGACCGCAGACCTCGGCGGCGAATTTCCCCCGCAGCGCGGAGCAAAGTGTCGATTGGGTGACGCCTCTTCTTGAGTACATGTGGGCGCACGGTCACCAACGGTTTGATGTTGACGACGCAGCTGAGGCGGAGTGGGTCGCGCACGTCAAAGAGATGTATGAAGGTGCACTGCTCCGCAATGCGAAGAGTTTTTTCACCGGGTACAACTCAAACGTCGAGGGTCACGAATATGGCAAGACCCGGTACAACATCTACAACGGTGGTGTGCCGCGATATGCCGAGATTTTATATGAGGTGACGGCCAACGACTATAAGGGCATTCATTTTAGGTAAGAGCGCGTCTCACAACACGCGTGCATCTGAAGTGTGGGGCGCTGAACCAAGAATGCTGCCGGGCTGCATCAGTTTAGCGACAAGTGTTTGACGAAGGGCACTGAACATAGTTAGGGAACGAAGATGAGTTTAGCTGACAAAGTAATTTTGGTTACGGGTGGAGCGAGCGGTATTGGCCGTGCAACTGTCAATCGCCTCGCGGGCGATGGTGCGCATATTATCGTGGCGGATACACAAGTTGAGCTTTCCGGAGAGGTTGTCGCTGAGGTTCAGAAAGCAGGCGGCAGCGCTGAAGTGCTTGAACTCGATGTTGCAGAAGAAGGCGCTGCGGCAGCCGCCGTCACCGCAATCGTCGCCGAGCATGGGCGGCTGGACGGCGCCTTCAACAATGCGGGCATTGTAGGGCCGACGACTCTGCTGGCTGACATTGACATGGCGGAGTGGGCACGCGTTCTTGCGGTTAATCTCACGGGAGTATTTAGTTGCGTCCAAGCTGAGATCGCGCAGATGATTCAGCAAGAATCTGGAGGGAGCATTGTTAATGCCTCCTCTATCTGTGGTTTGATTGCCTTACCTCAAGCGGCCGCATACAACTCGGCCAAGCATGGTGTGATTGGTCTGACGAAATCAGCTGCGCTTGAGTATGCCCCACAAAACATACGCGTCAATGCGGTCTGTCCAGGATTTATTGATACGCCAATGTTCGATCAAGCCGCTGGGGCGACCGTCGAAACACGTAACTTCGTCACAGGGGCCATTCCGATGGGCCGTATTGCCGGTCCGGGAGAGGTTGCGGATGTTGTCGCCTGGTTGTTGTCGGAGCAGTCGACCTACGTGACGGGTGTTGCGACGCCCATTGATGGTGGATGGACAGTCCAATAAGCGTTCCAGCAAGCTGCTGCCGGAAAACCCGTACCTTGGTTGGCCCCTTCTATTGCGGGTGTTTGGCTAGGTTCGAGAATGATTACGACCAATGAAGGTGAGCGACGTGGCTACAAACGAAGGTATGAAAGCGCCTGACGACCAATGGCTCTCGCTGGTGCAAGAGGACATTATCGAGCCCGAACTACCGATTATTGACCCGCATCACCATTTATGGATGCACGGTGGGCATCCCTACTTTATGCCGGAGCTCGCAGCTGACCTGGCCAGCGGCCACAACATCGTGGCCACAGTTTATGCCGAGTGCCATTCGATGTACCGCAAGGACGGTGCTGATGAATACCGCTCGCTGGGCGAAACGGAGTTTGTTCGAGGGCAGGCGGCGATAAGCGCCAGCGGCGGGTTCGGTACCACTCGCGCTTGCGATGTGATGTTCGGCAATGTTGATCTCACCTTGGGTGATGCTGTTGAGCCAATATTGGAGCAACATATAGAGGCGTCCGGTGGCCGCTTCCGGGGGGTCAGGCTGTCCTCCGGCTGGCACGGGGACGATAGAATTCAGAACTTCGCAGCCCAGCCACACTTATTGCTAGACCCTCGTGTCAGACAAGCGGTTGCCATTGTGAGCAAGATGGGTTTATCGCTGGACTGTTGGCTTTATCACCCTCAACTCGACGAAGTTGCACAGCTTGCAGATTCATTCCCGGAGTTGACGATTATTCTCGACCATGTCGGAAGCCCGATCCTTGGCGGTCCCTATCGGGGCAAAACGGATGAGGTTTTTGATGCATGGAAGAGCGATATTGTGCGTGTTAGCGAGCGTGGCAACGTGTTCGTAAAACTTGGCGCTTTGCCGATCCGTATGCCTAGCTACGATGGTGACCGAAATCTGCCACCAGGGTCAAAGGAAGTGGCGGCGGCTTGGCGCCCTTGGATGGAGACGTGCATCAATGCCTTCGGTCCTCGGCGTTCTATGTATGAGTCCAACTTTCCCGTGCAAAAACGCTGGTGCAGCTATCAGGTCTTATGGAATGCCTTCAAGCGCATCTCGGCGGGAACATCCGCAACTGAGAAGACAGATTTGTTTTCTGGTGCAGCAGCGCGGGCATATCGCATCGAAAATGTTCTGCAACCTTAGAGAGTTTCATTTGAGCGAGACCATTTCTATCAGTTGCCCGGCATATGAGTTCGTAAAAAAGGAAAGCCTGTTATGACAACAATTATTGGTGATGTGAGCATCAGCTTAAACAGCCATGTCGCCGTGGTAGAGATGCAACGCCCGCCACACAATTTTTTTGATGTGGCTCTCATAAAAAATCTGGTGGAAGCTTTCCAGAGCCTAGATGACAATCCGGAATGTCGAGCCATTGTGTTGGCTGCTGCGGGCAAGTCATTTTGTGCCGGTGCTGATTTCTCGTCCAAGCCGTCAGAGCAGGATTTGGGTGACCCGGATGCTCCCAGCCCTTTATATGTTGAGGCGGCGCGCTTGTTCGATTGTAAAACGCCTGTCGTCGGCGCCATTCATGGGGCAGCCATTGGTGGTGGGCTAGGGCTGGCATTGGTCCCTGACTTTCGGGTGAGCTGCGCCCAAGCAAGCTTCTCAGCTAATTTTGTTAAATTGGGCTTTCATCCTGGCTTTGCCTTAACCGTGACACTGCCAGAACTGATTGGTCAGCAAAAAGCGAAGCAAATGTTTTACACCGGCTGCCGGATTAAAGGTGAGCAAGCGTTCCAGTGTGGGTTGGTTGATGATTTGGTGCCGCAAGAGCAGGTGCGCGAAAAAGCCATAGCATTCGCTGAAGAAATAGCCGTCAACGCTCCCCTGGCAGTGGTGTCTGTGCGCGCCACCATGCGCCAAGGTTTGGTCGAAAAAATAATTCAACGCACCGATCACGAAAATAGAGAGCAGCAGTGGCAGCGCAATACGGAAGATTTTAAGGAAGGCATAAAGGCCGTGGCTGAACGACGCCCGGGCAATTTCGTCGGTCGTTAAATGGTCGGGCGGTCAGTACCGGTTTTGTGGATTTGGATGAAAGATAAGGAGCAACTCAGCTATGCCACTGGTGTTAAACGAAGAACAAAATATGTTGAGGGAGGCGGCAAAAAGCTTCTGCACCGACAATGCACCGATTTCGCAGCTTCGGAGTTTGCGTGACAATAAAAGTGAGCTGGGATTTGACCCTGCGATCTGGCAACAAATGGTGGAGTTGGGCTGGGCAGGTATTGCAATTCCAGAGGAGTTTGGGGGGTCGGGCTTTGGCTATCTGGGCATGGGGGTTGTGATGGAAGAATGTGGCCGCACTCTGGCTGCGTCACCCTTGTTTAGCGCGGCTGTGCTGGGTGCCAGCGCGATATTGCATGCTGGTAGCGAAGAGCAAAAGAGCGTGTTGCTCCCCCAAATCGCTGGTGGTGACCTATTGCTGGCTTTAGCTCTGGAAGAAACGCAGCATCACAGTCCCTATGGATCTAACACCAAGGCTGAAAAATCGGGTGCCGGCTATAAGGTGTCAGGATCCAAGAAATTTGTTCTAGATGGGCATGTTGCAAACAAGATTGTCGTTGTTGCCAGAACTTCCGGCAAGAGCGGTGACCGTAACGGGTTGACCCTTATATTGGTAGACGGCGACGCATCAGGCGTCAGCATTACCCGAACGCTTATGGTTGATAGCCGCAACGCGTCAAACATCGAGTTTGAAAGTGCTGAGGGTGTGGTGCTTGGAGAAGTGGACAAGGCAGCCGATGTCTTGGACAAAGTTCTCGATACCGGCCGTATTCTTCTATCAGCCGAAATGTTAGGCGGTGTTAAGGAGTGTTTTGAAAGAACAATGGAGTATTTAAAAGAGCGCGAGCAATTTTGTGTGCCCGTCGGTTCGTTTCAGGGATTAAAACACCGCGCTTCGGAAATGTTCTGTGAAGTTGAACTATCAAAATCCGTCGTGCTGGAAGCCTTGTCAGCTCTGGATGATGACACGGGCCAGGTTGCGCAGCTAGCCAGCTTGGCTAAAGCCACACTGAACTACACGTATCATCTGGTGAGCGCCGAAGCCATTCAGATGCATGGCGGTATTGGCATGACTGACGAATACGAGATTGGTTTCTTTATAAAGCGATCTCGGGTTTGCGAATATGCGCTTGGCAATAGCGCGTTCCATCGCAACCGCTACGGGGCCGTTCAGGGGTATTAGGTCATTTGAAAATAGGGCGAGTGGTGCATTCAATCTCTTGAGAGTGTTGCTGAGCTTATGGGCCTAAGTCTGACAACAAAAAAGAAGTTGGACAGGTCACACATAGAGAAACAAGGAAGACAATATGCTTCGAAGCGATGCCGCTGAGTGGCTGGCTTTGGTGATGGAAGAGATCATCGAGCCGGACCGAAAGATTATTGATACTCATCATCACTTGTGGACGGTACCCACGCCGTGGGGGCGTTACGAGTTGGCTGATCTGTGGGTAGATACTCAATCTGGGTCGGGTGGTCATCATCATATTGAGAAGACGGTATTCATTGACTGTCACTCAAACTACCGACAAGAGGGGAAGGAAGCATTGCGCCCCGTCGGTGAGACTGAATATGTGGTGCAAGTGGCGGAAGCAAGTAGGGCCGACGCTGACAAACCCACCATCGCCGCTATCGTGAGCCATGCTGATATGGCGCTGGGGGAGGCCGTAGAGGAAGTCTTGCTGGCGCATGAAGAAGCGGGCCAGGGGTTGTTCAGAGGTATTCGTCATATGGGCCCTTTCGATAGCACGGGTACCTTGTCAAATCCTGGTGGTAGCGGGCCCTGCCCATATTCAGGAGAGGACTTCAGGGCCGGTGTTCGTACCCTTGGGCGCATGGGGTATAGCTTTGATGCCTGGCACTTCTTCCTGCAGGGTGCGGACTTTCTTGAGTTGGCTCGTGCGGTCCCCGAGACCACAATGGTGCTGGATCATTTCGGCTCTCCGCTTGGCGTGGGCGCCTATGCTGGCAAGCAAGATGAAATTTTTTCTCAATGGCAGCGGGATATCGAACGGCTAGCTGACTGCCCTAACGTCGTCGCCAAATTGGGTGGCTTGGCTATGATCGACAATGGCTTCGGCTGGCATGATCGTGACTTGCCGCCGAGTTCCGACGAGTTTTGCGCAGCGCAGCGGCGATATTACTTACACGCTATCGAATGCTTCGGACCTGAACGCTGCATGTTCGAAAGTAATTTTCCGGTGGATAAATTGTCCATCAGCTATCACGTGATGTGGAATGGGATGAAGAAAATAGTGATGGACTTCTCAGAGGATGAGAAACACGCCATGTTTTATGGCACGGCCGCGAAGGTCTACAGAATATAAGCGAAGCTATTTGATGGTCCGTGTTCACGGATTTCTATGACGACTGACCCTTGGGAGTTAAAAAATGACCAGTCCGGATTTCGATAGCCTTGAGCTCGACGATTCAATTGAGAAAATGATCGCCACTATGAGCGCCCCGGGTACTGATCTTGCGGTTACGAATAAAGAAATTGAGGGGGTGAGCTACCGCGTTTTTGAAAAACGCGAGTCCAGTTTGCGCGATGTGTATACCTCTTGCTCGATGCACGGCGCGGCGGACTTTTTGGTCTATGAAGGTGAGCGCTATTCGTATGCCGAAGGAATTCAGGAAGCCTGGAATCTCGCCGCCATGTTGAAGGAAAAATACGGTGTTAAGAAAGGCGATCGCATAGCGCTCATCATGCGCAACTACCCGGAGTGGTGTATCAGCTATATTGCCGCCACTGCGATGGGTGCTGTTATCGTTCCCATGAACGGCTGGTGGACGACTGAAGAGCTAAAATTTGCTTTAGATGATTGCGGTGCGCATATCGTCATCGCCGACAGAGAGCGGGTTGAGCGGTTGACGCCGCTCATCAACCAAAACAAGTTACAAGTGATTGCGGTTCGCTGCGAAGGTGATCAACCGGTTGGCGTCAGTCATTACAAAGAGGTTATGGCCGATTTCAAAGATCAACCGGCTCCCGACGAGGGGGTGAGCGAGCTTGATGACGCGATGATCCTCTATACCTCTGGCACAACTGGGCATCCGAAAGGCGCGGTATCAACGCATTTTGCTATTTTGAGCGTCATCAAGACCTGGACCCTTGTCACCCTTGCAGGTGTTGCTGTTCAAACACAAAAGAAGGAAAAACAGGGTATTACGCCAGAGGCAAACCCACCGCAACCGGTCATGCTTGTGTCGGTCCCACTGTTTCACGTTACCGGTTGTAACGCTGTCTTTCTCATTTCGTTGCCCATAGGACGCAAGCTCATTTTGATGCACAAATGGGACCCAACCCGTGCTTTGCAGCTTATACAGGATGAAAAAGTCACAGGTTTTACCGGTGTCCCAACCATGTCTTGGGAAATCGTAAGCCACCCTGACGTCAATGAGTACGACATATCGTCCTTGGTCTCGCTTGGCTCAGGCGGCGCGCCCCGACCACCCGAGCAAGTTCGTTTGATGACACAGAAGTTTCCCAAATCTGTTCCAGCAAACGGGTATGGGCTGACAGAAACGAATGGGATGGGCGCGATAAATAGTGGAACCAACTATTTAATCAAGCCTGGGAGTGCGGGAAAACCAACATATCCTCTCGTTGAGATGAAGGTTGTTGATGAATCGGGTGAAGAGCAAGCTCAGGGTGAGCGTGGTGAAATACTCATTAAGAGCGCCTCCAACATCCGAGGTTATTGGAACCAGCCTGAAAAGACCGGCGAAGATTTTGTCAATGGGTGGCTTCACACCGGCGATATCGGGCTAATGGACGAAGACGGGTTTTTATGGATCGTTGATAGGCTGAAAGAAATCGTCATTCGCGGTGGTGAAAACATCTCTGTCACCGAAGTTGAACAAATCATCCATCAACATCCGAGCGTTATGGAGGTCGCCTGTTATGGCGTGCCTGATGAACGCCTGGGAGAAGCGTTAGCGGCAACCATTATGTTAGTGCCTGGGGAACATGTAAGCGAAGAAGAGCTTCGCGAGTATATCGCCGCACATTTAGCCGCTTTTAAGGTTCCATCCCATATTGCAGTTCAGAATGAACAGCTTGAAAGAGGGGCGACCGGTAAGATCTTTAAGCGGGGTATTCGCGAGAAAACAATAGCTCGTTTGGGCCTTTAAAACGCTTATTTGGCTTTATTCTTTCTACAATGAAGTAAATTTTGATACAAAATATTCAATTATCCCGGAGCTACTAAATGACCTTTGAAGCACTTCTTTATGAGATAGAAGACAATGTGCTGACTATTACCTTTAACCGACCCGAGGCAATGAACGCTTTTAACGGTCCCATGTTTGATGAACTATTTACCGCACTAGATATGGCCGACGCAGATGATGAGGTTAAAGCAATCATCATCACTGGTGCGGGCCGCGCGTTTTGCGCAGGCGCAGATCTTTCCCAAGGTGACAAAACCTGGGAAGGGCACCAGGGACGCCTCGAAGAAACCCAAAAAGGCGATGGTGGTGGTGAAATTACACGCCGCATCTATGCATGTTTAAAACCCGTGATTGTCGCTTTTAATGGTGCTGCCGTTGGTATGGGCATGACGATCACCCTTGCTGCTGATTTCAGGCTGGCCGTAAAAAATGCCAAGATGGGTTTTGTATTCGCAGCTCGAGGGATCGTGCCAGAAGGTTGCTCGTCTTGGTTCTTGCCAAGACTAGTAGGCATCAGTAAAGCCTTGGAATGGTGTTATTCAGGAAAAGTGTTCAGGTCAGAGGAAGCATTAGAGGCGGGTTTACTTCGCAGTCTCCACGAACCTGAAGACCTAATGCCAGCAGCAAACAAACTTGCTCACGAAATGGTTGACAGCAGCTCCTCTATCTCAGTGACCCTGACACGACACATGATGTGGAAAATGCTCGGCGCATCAGACCCCATTGAAGCACACAGAATCGATACCGCCGGTATTAACGCAACCGGAACCTCCGCCGACGCCAGCGAAGGGATAAACTCCTTTCTAGAAAAACGCGCCCCAGCATTCCCTGGAAAAGTCAGCAAGGACTTACCGGAATTCTTTCCATGGTGGGATAAGCCCGTGTTCTGATCTAACTCAATTTTCGGGTTCTCTCGCATCCCGTGATGTCAGAGAGCCGCTACAGTGCTCACG
>JAYOVN010000053.1:0-14687 GCA_038151515.1 Gammaproteobacteria bacterium
TTGGACTATGGATTTGGACTGTGGATTTGGTGCCTGATTTGCCCTCAGAAGAGGGCGAGCGGTGGGTCTAGGTTACCCTCTGGGTCTTTGTGTTGCCGGCATCCACAAGCTAAGTGGGAGTAGGCCCTTTTGACAGGTTTATAGAGTAAGGAAGCTAAATGTTTTTGCTTTCTTGTTCTTGCTGGCGTTTGGCTTCGAGCAGACGTGCTACCGCCTTTTTTTCTTGGCGATATTCGTATATCCGCCAACTGAGAACGATCACCAAGGCGAACATAATGCCCTGGGCTACCAGTTCATGAAGCGGAATTTCGGGTGGCTCCAGATCGGTCTGAGTGCCCATAAGGAGCACCAAGGGAACGGCCATGAAAAGGAACCAGCGTATGCGAATACAAACAACACAGACGGGTTTTTTTGATTCGCTCATGGCGGCCTCTTTTTATCGGGAGTTGGTGGGTAGTTTAGTCTCGATTTGAGAATGGTAGGTTCTCAAAGCTGCTTTCCATGCTCTCCCGAGTGCTATTCATTTGGTCGATGATTTGCTGCATGGCTAGGAATTGGCGGTTGTATCGCTCTTCAACACGCTCCATTCGCTCGGCTAAGTCGCTGAGTTCTTCCTGGCGGTTGCTATTGGCGTTGGCGAGGGTGTCTTGCTGGGATACCAAATAACTGTCAGAACCAGTCGCGTTACTTATAAGTTTGCTGATGTCACCGGCTAGACCGGCAACGGCGTCGCTGGATGCCGCCTGATCATCGGTATTAGCCGAGAACATCTGCACCACGTCGGCGTAGTTATTCGCAAGGGCGTTGTCCAGCTTGCCATCATCGACTTCGAGCTCGCCGGAACGGCTCACGCTGATGCCCATATCGGACAAATTCGAGATGCTGCTTGTTGCAGAAGACGACGAGCCTAAAACGATGCTTCGTAGGGACGATGTCAGGGATCGAAAGATACTGTCGCCGGCCAGAGCGCCATCGACACTGGAGCTGCTGAGTTCCTTGAGTTGGCGCTGCGCTTCGTTATATATGGCGACGAAATCCACAATGTTGGCGCGTGCTTCGTTGTTGTCCTGACTGATCGATAGATTCGCGGCTCCATCGGTAACCGTATTCAGGGTAAGCGAAACGCCGGTCAAAACATCGTCGATCACATTGGTTGATCGGGTGAAGTCTACGCCATTAACGTTTAGCTGAGCATCTGTGGCCGTCTGAACGCTGGAGAAACTGATGGCGTTGTCACTGGAGGTCAGGCTAAAGGCCTTTTCCGCGCCGGTTTCGCCTATTAACTGTATTCGGTATCGATCGCCGGCCACACCGGTGTCGACTATTTCTGCGGTGACGCCAAGGTTGGCGTCGTTGATTGCGGTAACGGCGCCTTGAAGGCTGGCAGTGCCAACGGAAATCTCGGTGGCGGCGCCTGTGCCCACGGTCAAGGACAGGGTGATGGGGTCAGCGCTGAAGGCATCGGTTTCTGAGGCGAAGGCATTTGATACGCTGCGTTGTTCTTGGGCGATTTGGCTCACGGTAATGTTGTTAGAGCCGGCTCGAGCTGATGTGGTGGACGATGCGCTGAAAGCGTTGGTTTGGCTATTGCTGACGGCGAATGTCTTAAAATCCTTGGCATCATTTAGGCGCTGGGCCGCCTCTTGGACTACATTCAGAATTGAAACCGCCTGCCCCAGACCGCTGATTTTCGCCTCATTCTCGGCGATTTTAGCGTTGATGCGGGCCTCTGTTGGCGCTCTTTCGGCGTTCACCAAGGCTTCCACGATTTTTTTCGTGTCAAATCCGGCGCCTGCGCCTAGGGCTTGGACGTAGTCAATGCTAGCCATACTGGTTTGTCCGTTAAGAAAAGAGCTGCTCGGTAAGACAATCGGCGGTCTTGAGCAAAACTTTAGTCATTTTCAAAGTAATCTAAAAGTTAACAATGACATCTTGCGCCGTTGGCCCAATTAGTCAAACGGGATTCGTCGGAAGTGGTTGCCAGAATGAGCAACGAGCAGCTGCATTTCAGGACCAAGTGACCGACAAGTCATACCTTTGTGGGCGCAAGATTGACCCTGCCTCGGCGAATATCGACCCACGTGGGTGTTTGTCAGCAATATGCGTGCCAATCGCGCGTTATTTGGGGGGGTTAAGCTGATTCAGCTCATATAGGCGGGGAAATGGCTAAAATTCGCGTTAGGAGTGCAGGATTCGTCGCTCTCACCGTAAGATAACGCGGATATCTACAATAACTAAAGGCCATTGATCGGCATTGGGCTGCCGAATGAGCCGCGAAACGGCATCGACTTGCCAGTTGCTGAAGTTGCCAAATCTTGGCGTTGAGGGGATGCCCATGTGGTGGTGCCTTTTAGAACCCGTCACATAGTCGCCAAGGTGATTTTGTTACTATAAAGTGGACAAATCGATGTAAGTAGGCCTGATCGGTGTCGCAAGTCATTGTCGGAGAGAGTGCTCAAACTCGGCAGCTCATGCAGTTGATCCGATCCATTGCGCCTACCGCTGCCAGCGTGCTGATTAATGGCGAGAGCGGCGTTGGCAAGGAACTGGTGGCTCAGGCCATTCACGGCCAGTCGGATCGGGCTAAGCAGCCATTCGTAGCGGTAAACTGCGGGGCGATACCTGCAGAGCTGATGGAAAGCGAACTCTTCGGCCACAAAAAGGGAGCCTTTACCGGCGCCATCGCCGACCACTTGGGTAAAGTCACTGCGGCCAACGGCGGCACCTTGTTCTTGGACGAAATCGGCGATATGCCCATGTCCATGCAGGTCAAACTACTGCGGGTGCTTCAGGAAAAAGTAGTGTTACCCGTGGGATCGAATCAGCCTCAGGCCGTGGACATTCGCGTAGTCGCCGCCACACACCGGGTGCTTGAAGAAGAAATTAAGGCTGGCCGCTTTCGCGCGGATTTGTATTACCGCCTGAATGTGGTGCCATTAAAGGTCGAACCCTTGCGCGAACGGCGGGAAGAGCTGCCAGCCCTGATTCGGCACTTTTCCAAGCAATTTACCCAACAAGACAGCCCAGGCATCGAATTTACAGATGGGTTCATGCAGGTTATGCAGCGTTACGACTGGCCCGGTAATGTGCGTGAGCTCTCGAATATGGTTCATCGCCTGTCTGTACTGTATCCGGGACAAACCCTGCACATGAACCATGTGGCCTCGTCTATGTTGCCGGCGGGTATGAGCGAATTGATTGAGGAAGACCTCACAGACGAGCAGGGCTCACTGTTCGATATCATGATGTCCGAAGACCCAGATCCGGCAAGCGAAGAGGCGGAATGCGATCCAGAGTCCATCATCATGCACGCTCAGGGATTTGAGGATTTCCGCCAGCGCGGCCAGTCGCTAAAAGGGATGCTGAGTGATATTGAGCAAGATCTGATTCAGCGCGCGCTGAAGGAGTCTGATGGCAATGTGTCCCGCTGCGCCAAGCTGCTGCGAATGCAGCGCACCACGTTGATTGAGCGCATAAAGAAGTACAACCTGAATATGTCGGCAGCCTAGGTCGAAAGTAGGCTGCAAAACCTCAGGGGTAAAGCAGCAGCCTGATGAAGGCAGGCTAAGGCGTGCCTCTCCGGGCTGCGGCCAAAGCACGGTATCCAGACCTGTCGGAAAAGCGACAACCTTCGCCGCCCCACCGGCAATCTCCGGCGGAAGAGTGGCAATTTCCCGCCACAACACTCTAACCCATTGATTTAATTGATATAAAAAACTGGCACAGGTTTTGCTAATCAGTCTGCATCGAAGAACTTATGTGATGTGAAGACTATGTACCAAGACCACCCAATCGATCTCATCTGGGATGAATCCTCGCCGATGGACGCCAATGTAATGGGCATTTTGACGCGATCGGGTTTTCGACCGCGCTCCATGGGACCGGCGGCAGTGGCCAAATACGTGGAAAGTAACGGCTTTGGTCCGTGTGTGCTGTGTATGCACCGACGTGAGTTGCCAGACATTCAAATGATTCGCACCCTGAAGCAACACTATGGCGCCAAGATCTACCTAGTCTTGCGGGTTGATCCGTCAGATCTTGAAAGTACCGTCGAAGCCATTAAGTGTGGTGTGGACGATGTTATTGCCGACGGTGCCGATCAACAGTCCAAGTGGGAAAAAATTGCCGGCTTGGCCAAGCTTCGCCTGTTGAAAAACGATTCCTACGTCTTTGTGGACGAAACCAGCCAACATCTGTTGGCTCTGGTAGAGCGAGTTGGTGCGGCAGAGGTCACCGCACTGATGTACGGACCCACGGGTTCGGGCAAGGAGGTCTTGGCCCGGTTAACGCACGACTTTTCACCGCGCCGAGATGGCCCCTTTGTGCCGGTGAACTGTGCGGCATTACCCGAGGCCTTGGCCGAAAGTCTGTTGTTTGGGCACGCTAAGGGCGCCTTTACCGGCGCAACCCGCAGCACCGAAGGCTTCTTCACCCAAGCTCAGGGCGGCACCTTGTTTCTGGATGAAATTGGTGAACTGACTCTGCCATTGCAGGCAAAACTGCTCCGAGCCATTCAAGAAAAAGAAGTTCTGCCAGTGGGTAGCTCAGAAACCCAGCGGGTGGATGTGCGCATCGTGGCAGCAACCAACAGAGATCTGCGAGCTGGAATTCGGGCGGGCTACTTCCGGGAAGACCTTTACTTCCGTGTCAGTACTTTTCGCATCAACGTCCCTGGCTTATCTGCTCGCCTAGACGATATTTTACCCTTAGCCAATTACTTCTTGGTCAAACACAGCCGCGAAGATCGCGTGCTGCAACTGGCGCCGGAAGCTGCAGCCAAGCTGCTCGCATATTCTTGGCCCGGCAATGTTCGAGAACTTGAGAACGTGGTTCAGCGAGCCATTGTGTTGAGTAACGACGGGGTCATAGCCGCTAATCAATTGGTATTCGACGAACCCGCTGACCACGATCTGTACAGCCAAGGCCCAAGGCCGATGGAAAACAACATACACCCCTTGGATGCACCCAACAGTCAGCGAGAACGTTGGCGCGATGCTCAAGGGCTGTCCTCCAACCCGTTCAGCGCCCACATGGCGGCTCAAGACGGGTTCGACGATCCGGCAGATGAAAGCTCCGAGGGTGGCTCTGGATTGCAGGGTGCCATGGATGCCAACGAGTTTCGGATCATCGTAGATACCATCAAGAACACTCGGACTCGCCAGGAAGCTGCAGACATGTTGGGCATTAGTCAGCGAACCCTGCGCTACAAAATCGCGCGGATGCGTGAACGTGGTATCCAAATTCCTAAGCGGCGATCGGCGTAAATCATGTCCAGTGTGAATACTCACTATCAAAATCAGGTAGCTGATCTGTTGAGTCAGATTCGGGCTCACCAAGGTGAACCCAGCAGTCGCGCGGACATGATTCGAAGCGACACCGGTGAGGTTGGCGGTGTCCAGAAAACCAATGAACCGAGCAAAGGCAACTTTGGCACCTACATGGTGGACGCCTTTAACGATGTGAACGACACCCAGCAGGCTAGTGCAGATTTGAAGAATGCGTATGAGCGCGGAGAAGACGTACCGCTGACCGATGTGGTTCTCTCCATGCAGAAAGCGTCCATAGGTTTTGAGGCGACGCTGCAGGTGCGAAATAAACTTCTTCGAGCATACGAAGACATCATGAACATGCCGGTTTGACCTGGCATTTGAACTGCGAAAGCTGACAAGAGACTCCCATGGCAGAAGCAACTCTCGATTCGAATCAACAAGCATTGGCCCCCACGGGTGGCGGTCAGGTGGCGGCTCGGAGCAATGTCCCGGCCACATCTGGATCCAATCTCAGTGGGCCGATGGATGACCTAGCCTCAGACGGTCCCGATAACGATACCGATTCCGGTCCGCTTGGCTTTTTGAACAATCCGGACGTACAGCGAATTCTGCCTTACGTCATCGGCACCTTGGCACTGGCCATCTGCATCTTGTTTTATCTGTGGGTCTCAGCGCCGACGTATCGCTCGGTGTATCCGGGTATGTCCGAGGCAGACCGACAAGAAGCCAAGGACGTGCTGGATGGCGCCGGTTTTGCGCCCCGCATCGATGCGAACAGTGGGTCCCTTCAGGTGGCAGATGAGCGTTACCACGAAGCGCGGATTTTGCTGGCATCTCAGGACATTCCGCGCAGCGCCACCGCCGGAGGCTTCGAAAGCCTCTTGGAACAGGGTTCTATGACCACCAGTCGTTTTATGGAGCAGGTTAGTTACCGCGCTGCGATGGAAACCGAACTGGCAAAGTCCGTAACGGAGATTTCCACCATCCGGGGGGCGCGGGTCCACCTAGCTGAACCCCAGCAAAGCGTCTTCGTTCGCAATCAGACCCCGGCCAAGGCATCCGTGGTTGTGGTCCCTCATCCAGGGCGTGTGGTCACCCAGTCTCAGATCAAGGCCATCGTGCACTTAGTGTCTTCTAGTGTTCCCTATCTGCCGTCGGAAAATGTATCGGTGGTGGACAACACCGGCGCGCTTCTCACGGACACTGCTGGCGAAAACGCCATGACGCTGACCACGGCGCAATCGGAACACAAACGATCCTTGGAAATGTCCTATAACCGGCGTATCGAGCAAATACTGGCATCCATTGTTGGTATGGGTAATGTGCGTTCCGAGGTGGACGTAACCCTAGACTTCACGGAAGTCGAAACCACCTACGAAGAATTTGACAAGTCTGGGGTGGGTCCACGTACACGCTCCGAGTCCTTAGATTACGAACAAGAAGCCGCCATCGGTGCATCCGGCCTGCCCGGCAGTTTTTCCAACCAGCCGCCCGCTGCACCGGATTTTGCTCAAACCGGCAATTTGCCCGAAGGCTCCAGCGCGTCGTCCAGCGGTGTGTCGAGTTCCTCCACAACACGCAACTACGAGCTTGATCGCGAGATCCGTTACGTGAAACAGCAGGTGGGCAGCATCGACCGCGTGTCAGTGGCAGTGGTGATCAACCAAGACGCTTATGTCTCACCCGAAGAAGGCGAGCCCGGTGGTATCAGCGTGGAAGAGCTTGAGCGTTTAACCGAGGTAGTCAAAGGCGTGGTCGGCTTCAGCGAGGCTCGAGGTGACACGGTTGCGGTGGTCCCGTCTAGTTTTGCCGTCCCCGTGGATTTGATTCCCGATGTGCCCTGGTGGGAAGACGAAAGCATCGTTGATCTGATTAAGTATGGCGCCAGTCTGACCCTGATCTTATTGATCTTGATCTTCGTGGCTCGCCCAATCATTCGAGCGAACATGCCTGCGGACGACGATCTGGACATTCCGCTGGCCTCCCTGGATGGTGAGCTTTCCGATCAAGATTTGCAGATGATCAAACTGGGTGAAGGCGAGACCCTCGAAGAAATCAAGGCGAAGTTGAAGCCAAAGAAATCCTCCATCCCCTTGGATATGCTGGATACCGCGAACAGTTATGACGATAAGGTGGCCGTGCTGCGAATGCTGGCCGCCGACGACCCGGGTCGGGTCGCTAACAGTATTAAACGATTGATCAAGGCGTAACGCGCCGCTAACGGACAAAAACCATGGCTGAAGTCGTAGAACAAACTCTAGAAGGCACAATGTCACCAGAGCTGGCATTGGAAATGGAATCCCTGAAAACCACCGAACGAGCGGCGCTGTTGATGTTGCTGCTTGGGGAACAACAGGCATCGGACATTGTTGGCTACCTAAACCCAAAAGAGGTTCAGGCCCTAGGTACGGCGATGGTCGGCGTATCTGACGTAAGTCAGGAAGCCGTGGACAAAGTGCTGGATGAATTTATCACCGAACTCAAGAAACAAACCAACCTAGGCCTTGGTTCTCCGGACTACATTGAAGGCGTGTTGAATCGAGCCCTTGGGCCAGAACGAGCGTCGTCAGTACTCAGTCGTATTTTGCCCAGTTCCTCAAGCAAGGGACTGGAAATCTTGTCTTGGATGACCCCGCGTTCCATCTGCGACATGGTAGGCAATGAGCATCCACAGGTCATCGCGATCATCTTGTCGGTACTGGAAGACGAAACCGCAGCCGACGTTCTGACCTTCCTGCCGCCGGCTATAAGGCCCGAAGTCATTCGCCGGGTAGCGCTGCTGGATACGGTTCAGCCCAATGCCATGGCAGAGTTGGAGTCGGTAATGGCCAAGCAGTTTGCCCAGTCCACCACTACATCCTCCGCAGCAGTCGGCGGTGTTAAAGCCGCAGCCAACATCATGGGCAAGACCAAGCTTGAGATCGAAACCACGGTGATGACCGACATCAGCGGTGAGGACGAAGACTTGGCCCTGCGCATCCAAGACAACATGTTCGACTTTGAGAACTTGGTGGATCTAGACAACCGCAGCATTCAGATTTTGATGCGCTCTTTGGAGCAAGAGCAAATGGCTTACGCTCTGAAAGCCGCGCCAGATCCGGTGGTGGAGAAATTCCTTTCCAACATGTCACAACGTGCCGGCGCCATGTTCATGGACGAAATGGAGATGATGGGTATGGTTCGTGTAACCGACGCCGAAGAGGCCCAGCGCAACATCATCCGTCAGGCTCGAAAGTTGCAGGATGCCGGCGAGATCATCTTGGCTTCTGCGGATGGTGGCGGTTTTGTCTAGCGCACCCAATTCATCCCAATTTGTTGCGGATCCGATTTTTAAATCCGCCAATGCTCGGCAGCAGTTTGCCGACTCCCAAGTACTGTCCAACCCTAGCTTTGGGCCGGAAGATGGTTTTGTTGGTGTGGATGGTGCCAAAGCTTTCGGCGTTTCTGCCCGGGAGGCGCCAGCGCCCGAAGCGTCAAGTCAACCTGACAAGCCAGCAATGCCAGACAGCCGAAATACGGATGCCTTTGACGAACCTGCGCGGCAAGACGATCTACAACGGATTACCGAGCTGGAAGCGGCCCTCGCCGCCCAGCAGACAGAAAAAGACGCGGAAATTGAGCGCGCTAAGGCCCAGGCCTTTGCCGAGGGGCAGGCACAGGGGCAGCAGGAAGCCAAGCAGATGCTTGAGATGGAAAATGCCAGTGCAGGAGCCCAGCGGTCTATCGAGCTCAGCGATATGCTGGGCGAGTTGATTCGCGACGCACAACGCCACCTGATCCATCATCAGGATTTGTTCGACCCGTTAAAGACCTTGGCATTGTCCTTGGCCGAGCACATTGCTCGTCGTGAATTGACACTCAGTGATGCCGCCCTATCGGCCTTCATCGAAGGAGCCATTGCCGACATCAATCCGCTGCATCTCAACGAGCTTGTGATCCACGTATCTAACGATTGGTTTGAGCGCCTGCAGCAACCGGAATTGGCTGAGATTTTTAACGAGTATACGCTCAGGCGTGACGACACCCTGCAGCCAGGCTCAGTGCGCCTAGCGGTAGAAGACTCCAGTATTGATGATTTTATCGAGCATCGCGTGAGCCAGTTGAGCGAGCAGATATTGGCAAGTACCCCGCCGCTCCCACAAGCCATAGCTTCCAGTGACCATGAAGTGGCGGATATGGCGGATATGGCGGATATGGCTGATATGGCTGGGTCTGCGAATCCTGACATTGTCTCAGCCGAATTCGATGATCAAGGCACCATTATTCAGGGCGACTATTCTGAGGTAGACGACATTTTTTTCCAGCGGCCTGAAGAGGACTAGCCGGTACCATGTTAACTACTCAGATCGCTAGCTTTCAGAACCATGTCGAACACGCACAGGCACATGTGTCGCGACCTGAACCCAGACGCTACGGCATGCTGACACGAATTGTTGGGCTGACCATCGAAGCGCGGGGCATCACCGCGACGGTAGGTGCGATATGCCGCATTTTGAAAAACACCGCGACGCCTGACGATGTTGGCGAGGATCGAAGCCACTATGTGGATGCACAGGTGGTGGGTTTTCAAAGTGGCACGGTGTTTATGATGCCGCTTTGGGATGCCGCAGGACTTCATGCCGGGGCAAAGGTGTATTTGCGTTCAGACTCGGACAGCGCGCCAGTGGGCGAGAACTTGCTGGGCCGGGTTGTTGATGCCTTAGGTGAGCCCTTAGATGGCATGGCTCCGGTGAAATGCTCTGACCGCCGGGGGCTGCAGGGCCGACCCATCAATCCCATGCAGCGTCAGCCCATTGAGCGAGTGCTGGATGTTGGTGTCAAAGCCATCAACGCCATGCTGACGGTTGGCTGCGGACAGCGTCTTGGATTGATCGCCGGCTCTGGCGTTGGCAAGAGCGTGCTGCTTGGCATGCTGACCAAGTTTACCTCAGCGGATGTGGTGGTTATTGGTCTTATTGGCGAACGCGGCCGTGAGGTAAAGGAATTTATAGAACAGATCTTGGGTGCCGAAGGTATGAGCCATGCCGTAGTTGTGGCGGCGCCAGCGGATAACTCACCCTTGCTGCGTATTCGCGCCACCAATTTGGCGCATTTATATGCCGAGTATTTTCGAGCACAAGGTAAGGACGTGCTGCTTTTGGTAGACAGTATGTCCCGCGTGGCTCACGCGCAGCGAGAGATCGGTTTAGCAATCGGCGAACCGCCAACATCCAAGGGCTATCCGCCATCTGTGTTCAGCTTGTTACCGAATCTTATCGAGCGCACGGGTACGGGATCCAAGGACCAAGGCAGCATAACGGCGATGTACACGTTGCTGGCCGAAGGCGATGACTTACAGGATCCCGTTGTGGATTTGGCTCGGGCCTCGTTAGATGGGCAGGTGGTGCTCAGTCGCGCCCTGGCCGATGCCGCCCACTACCCGGCCATTGATTTGGCGGGATCGATTTCGCGACTCATGCCAACCCTTGCCGACATAGATGGCTTTAACGCGGCCAATACCTTTCGCAGGCTTTGGACGCTGTATCAGCAGAACATCGATTTGATTCAGGTGGGCGCTTATGAAATGGGTACGAACCCAGACTTGGATCGTGCCATCGCTCTGCGTACGGCGATGGAGGAATTCTTGCGTCAGCCCATGGATGAACTGGTGACCTTGGAAGACGCCCTAGCTCAATTGAGGCAAGCCATCCATGTCTAGCGCATTAAAACATTCAGCCCAGCGCTGGACCTCCCTAGCTGAGGGCGTTGGCAAAGAAGCCGGCGAAGTACAGCGGGCCTTGGTGGACGTGCGGTCAAAGCACAGCGACCTCTGTGCCGAGCAAGAAAAGATTCGCTGCATGAAGCAAGACTATATGACCCAACTAAAATCGGTGGAAGGCGCCGAAGACAGTTTGCACCAGTCCACCCAACTGAGACGCTTTATGGGTCAGCTTGATATCACTACCCGAGCCATTATCGACCAGTTAGCGCAACTACAGCAGCAACAGCAAACCATCGCTGCGCGATTTCGAGAGTTGAACAGCGAGCGCATCAAATTCGAAACCTTAGCTAGCCGGGCTAAGGAAGAGCTGGCCCAGCGCTCTCGGCAAACCGAGCAGAAAGAGTCTGACATGCTCAACGCCCTGCGCTTTAGCGCCAAAACCAGAAGCAACGGCTCGGATTCGAGTTCTTAGAAGCCCGAACGCTCAGCGATTTGACGTCCTCATCCATTGTGATGGCCTCATTGGCACGTAAATTGCTCTGCCTCTTATAAGTTTATTAATCAGCAGACAAAAAGATGTCAGAGAATTTTCTTTCATTTGTTACCAATGTCGCGCCGAAGGCCGCCGAGGCCGGAGCAGTTGTGTCTGGGAATCCGGAGTCAAAAAGCTCTCAAGGTGCTGAATTTGCTGGTATTTTTAAGAAAGAGCAGGCGAAAGCGCATGGCCTTGGTGACTCGATGGAGCAGCTGGACGGTGACGTGCCGACCGTTCAAGAAACCGGGGAAGGCGAACAGGAAAGTCGCCGAGGTGAAACGGCAATGACCACTGAAGCGCCGGTTGCCTTGCCTGTTCTTCCCGCAAGCGGCAATGCCTTGCCCGAGCTATCGATTCATTCCAGAGGCTTGCAAGTGGGCCGAGTCATTTTGACCACGGCAAATCCCAAGGTCAGTGAAGAAAGTTTGAACCAGTTTGCCCAAAGCCAAGCTGGGGATGCCGCATTGTTTGATCCCGAGCCGCCAAGGCCAGCTCAGGTAACACAGCCGCCTGCCCAAACCCGCGGTATTTTAGAAGGACTGATGGGCCAACAACAGGCTGAGGTCAGCGTGCATCCTATGGCTGGGCCTCAAACCGTTCCGGGCCAGCATCAGCCTGGGGCTCTAACTTCTGGGACGAAGCCGGGCATGGCCTCCCCCCGCCAGACCTTTGGCGATTGGCGGCAATACACTCAGCCCGGTAGCCCTGTGGCACACCAGAATCAGGTCAAAGGCGTAGATGCGCCGGTAGCTGACGCGCTGGCCGCCAAGGATGTCCTAGCGGCAAATATGGCCAAGGACGTTGTCACCAAGGTTACGGGGCAAGGCCAAGACACCCGTGCCCGACCAATGTTGACCCCAATGACGACCGGCGAAACAACGCCGGAGCGAATGTTGGATCCAGCATCGGTGTTGGGCGGCGTTGATCCGGTCGGGGAAATACCCCAAGCCTCGTCCGCTTCGGTGGCGAACACCGCGACAAGTACTTCTCAGGGAGCCTTGGCTCAAAGCCCAGCAACCGTTATCTCTGGTGGTCTAGCGGACGCCTTAACATCGACAGACAGCGCGCAGATGCAATCGCGGTTGCAGCCTTATCAGGCTTGGGCTCAGCGTTTTGGTGAGGTGCTGGCGCAAAAGCTGTCGTTGGCGGTGAAAGATGGCAACTGGTCGGTGAAGCTCAATTTAAACCCCGCGTCCTTGGGCCCGGTTGGGGTTGAGCTGCAGGTAAATAACGGTGGCATTGAGGGTCAGATCGCGGCGAATGATGCTAATGTTCGTCAACTGTTAAATGACTCGTTGCCAAGACTGCGCCAATCACTCGAAGCCTTGGTGAGTGACAATGCCGGCGTGAACATCGAATTGAGTGATCATCGTGAAAACGGTGCGAAACAGCAGCGGGAACCGGATATTGAAATCCCTATAGACCTGCTGGCTGAGGAGTTCATACCTCTGAATGAAGCGATTGCCGGCGGCAACATTCTTCGAGATGGATTAAGTGTTTTTGTTTAAACTGACCAGCGTATAGCAGGAGTTAACAGTGGCTGAAGTAGAAGAAGAAGCACCGTCGAAAGGCGGGCTGATCAAAATCATCCTCATCGTATTGGTAGTACTGCTAGTCGGGGTGGCATCCGCCCTAGGCGCATTGTTTTTTACCGGCTTCTTCGACGAGAAAGAAGCAGATGCGGCAGAAGAGGCCATAGCCGAGCTTGAGGCTGAAATCGAAGGAACCGATGCGATTCAGGGCCCTGAAAAAGTGGCGAAAGAAACCGAAGAAGAAGAGAAGTTCAAACCAACGTATTACACATTTGACCAACCCTTTGTGGCCAATGTGGCGGGCTCTAGAAAAGTGATGCAGGTCACCATCGCGGTGATGACCTATTACGATGAGCGTGTTGTGACTGCCATTGGTGATCATAAGTTTGCGATTCAGTCGGCGGTATTGGATCGGCTGAGGATGGTGACCGAAAATCAGCTTCGGGAAGAAAACTTCCGAACCGATCTGCAAGAAGAGCTGACGGTGATCATGAATTCGGTGCTCGAGAAATTCGAGGAGTTTAAGTTCGCCGGTATTGAAGAAGTCTATTTTATTGGCTTTGTGGTCCAGTAGCCCAAGGGCGCTCAACCAAACAGGATAGATAGCCCCTTATGGCCGACGAAAACGACAAGTTATTAACGGACGAAGAGCTTAACGCCATCGAAGAGATGGTGGCGTCCGGAGATTTCAGCGGCGATGGCTACAACGTCGGGATTGCGGCCAGCACCTACGACCTGACGCTTCAGGACACCAGCGTCGGCGTTAACGTCACTGCTATTGAGCAGATTAACGACCGCTTCCATCGCTTTATGCGGGCGGGACTGCTGGACGAGCTGCGCTATAACGCACGACTGCAACCGGGCCGTATTGAAATTATCCGCTACGGCGACTATGTACAAAGCACCTCGCCGCCGCTGTCGGTGAATGTCACCAAAATCGATCCGTTGCGCGGTGAGTGTCTGGCAGTTATTCACTCTCAGGTGGTCTTTAGCTGCCTGGATAACTGGTTTGGCGGGTCGCCGCAAAGCCTAACGTCTGTGGCCCCGGGCAGAATATTCACGCCCACGGAATCCGCTGTGATCGAAAAGATCCGGGGCGTCATTTTTCAGTCATTGTCCGAGGCTTGGGCACCCTTTCTGCAGGTTGAATGCTCGCTGTCGACGTCGGAAATCAGTGCGGTGTTTGCCAACATTGCAGCAGACGATGACATGATCATTTTGAATCGGTTCGAAACCATGGGCGATGGAGAAGACTTAGGCTACGTCGACATCGTCTATCCCTACGCAAGCCTTAAGCTGGTGCGCGACGTACTGCGCTCGCGTATCCAAACCAGCGGCAGTGACGATGAGGCGGATATGCGGTGGGGCGATGACCTAGTCGAGAGCCTTGATGAAGTGCCCATAGACGTGGTGGTGACAGCGGCAGAACTGGAAATATCCGTTGAACAACTGTCCAGTCTAAAGGCGGGTGATTGGCTGCCCATAAGACCGCCTGAGCATGCCGAGGTTTCCGTTAACGGGTTCCCGGTCTTCACCGCCGAAGTGGGTAGTAAGGGCAATCAGGTGGCCATCCAAATAGTCGAAAGCGTAATGCCAGAGGAAGACTCATGAGTGAGACAGAAGAAACAGGACAAGAGCCGGAACAGGCC
>JAYOVN010000054.1:0-14070 GCA_038151515.1 Gammaproteobacteria bacterium
TTCTTACTGCTGTCGCTGGGGTGCAGGCCCAGCAGTTCAATGTCGTAGTAGCCGTTATTGATGGCTTCTTCGGTTGGCCCCTCGCCGGGTTTAGGTAGAAATTTCTGCAGCAGCGGACGCGTCAGCGACATGGCGGCCAAGCCCGCAAAGACCCCGCTGCCCAAACCAACTCCTGTCGCGCCGACAAAGCCGCCAGCACCCTTTCCGGTCAGGGTGCCTTCGTTGTACTGAAAATCAGGGCCGTACATGCCGTCTAACAGTTCTGCGCTGCGGCGAACGACTCGGGTGTTGACCCCAGCCATGATGAAAGGCCCTATCCAAGAGTCAAAGTCCTCATCGAAGTAGGCGCTCATACGGTCGGGTCCGTCTAGGCCGCGCATGGTGTTGTTGAGCACGTAGGGGTCCGCCAGACTTTTCATGATGGTTTTGTCTTCTTTGGCCTGTTCCATCATGGCCATCATGCTGTCGATGGTGCCGCCACTGAAACCGCCGCTAAAAGCCCGGGGCCGGTATTTGATTTGCCGCGCAGGGACACCGTGTTTATCCAGCATCTGCTTTTGTAAGAAATAAGCCCCCAAATCCGAAGGAATGCTGTCGAAACCACAGGTGTGCACGATGCGCGCACCACTGGCTACGGCGGCATCCTGATGGGCGGTAATCATGTCCCGCATCCAGTGTACTTCGCCAGTCAAGTCGCAGTAGTGGGTGCCGTGGGCGGCACAGGCTTCCACTAGGGAAGAGCCGTAACGAGCGTAGGGGCCTACGGTAGTTAGGATGACCCGACCCTGCTGCACAAGGGTGTTAATAGACTCGCTGTCGTTGCTATCCGCCTGAATAATCGGAATGTCGCGTTCACCGAGGACCTGTCGCACTTTTTCGACGTTTCGGCCGGCTACAGCCCATTTCAGGTTGCTGGCCCCCTGCTGTTGGGCCATGTAGTCCACTACGAGTTTGCCAGTGAAGCCGCTGGCTCCCCAAACAATGATGTCGTATTCCCGCTCCATAACGCGTCCTCCGAAATTAGTGGGACGAGTGTGCCACGGGCTTTGTGGGCGTCGGGTGAAACTTAGGCTTGTATCAAAACAGGCGTAAGGTTCCTGTTCTCTCTGGATGAGTTCTCAGTCTCAAGGCTCAAAGCTCGCGCCGCAAGGCCTAAGTTCCGGTGCCAGAGGCTATCCCTTGGCAAAATAGATCAGGCAGCCCAGAGTCTCGCGGCGGGGCACATCCACGGATTCACCAGTTAAAACCCTGTCGATGGCGGCCGCAGCAAAGTGGTTTGAAGCCTCGGCCCTTTGTCGCTCGTAGGCTTGCCGGTCATTGATGGGGCCTCGGTAGGCGATTTCCCAGGTCCCGGGGTCAATCACCAGGACTTCGGCGGTGCGGATCAGATTCAGTGACTTGCCTACGGATTGAGTTTTGTCGTGCAAAATCGGCCAATCGATACCATAGGTTTCCGCCTCTCCTAAGATCGTGCTTGGCTGATCTTGCAGATTGGCGTTGAGCATCATGAAGTGCACGTTGCGGGGTTGATATTCATCCCGCAGTGCTCGGTAGTCGGTTACCGCGTTACGCACAATAGGGCAGCCGTTACCTTGAATCATGATCACAATGGCTGCTTTGCTTTTGTGCTCGTACAGGGTACGAGTTTGGCCGTGCTGATCGAAGAGCAGGAAATCGTCTACCCGTTCAGACCACCCGAGGGCCGGCAGGAAGCCAAGCAAAATGACAATACAACGAACCATGGTTTTCTCAGCGCAATTCGACAGTAGGCGGATAATACGTATCCGGACAATCACCTTAAAGGGTTGGGGCAAGATAGCGTTGATGTGCAAAATGCGAAACCGCTGCCATTTATTCGCCTTAACCCGCTATTATCGGCGCCAAAGAAAAGCAGCCTAATGGCTACCTAGCAGGTTAATGGGAGGGACTTCATGGAGCGGATCGAAGGAATAGATACTGTGGCCGTAACGGCGTGGTTGGCCGAGCGTATCGAAGGGCTGGCCACACCTCTGGACTTTGAACTGCTGGCAGGCGGGCATTCGAATCTGACCTATCGCGTAACGGATCAAAACGGCGCTGCCTACGTACTACGCCGGCCGCCCTTGGGTCATGTCCTGCAAAGTGCCCACGACATGGGACGGGAGCACAAAATCGTCGAGGCGCTACAAGGGTCCACGGTGCCGGTGGCCTCCACCGTCGGCATGTGCAGCGATGCGAGCGTGAACGACGCGCCATTCTATGTCATGAATTACGTGGCCGGCCCGGTGCTGCACGATCACGATGCCGCCGCTGCGCTCAGTGCAGAAAATCGCGCCGAACTGGGGCTGCATGTGATTGAAGTGCTCGGGGCACTGCACAGCATTAATCCCGATGACGTGGGCCTTGGTGATCTTGGGCGCAAAGAAGCTTACTTGCAGCGTCAAATGAAACGCTGGGTTACCCAATGGGAGGCCACGAAAACCCACGAAGTGCCGGCCATGGATGAAAGCACCCGGCTTTTGGCGGAGCGCATGCCAGAGCAGATCGGCTCTGCCATCGTGCACGGTGACTATCGTTTGGGGAATATGATCACCAACGATGGCCGGGTCAGCGCGGTACTGGATTGGGAGCTGTGCACCCTGGGTGATCCCCTGGCGGATGTTGGTTACCTGCTTAACTCTTGGGTGTCCCCGGGGGAGCGGGAGGAAGACCTAACGCCGACCTCGGCAGGCGGGTTCTGTAGTCGCGACACATTGTCTGAGCGCTACGCTGCCAGTACGGGCCGGGATCTTAGTGATATCAATTACTATCGCGCGTTCTCCCACTGGCGTTTGGCCGCCATCAATCAGGGGGTGTACAAGCGTTATCTCGTAGGTGCTATGGGAGAGGGCCACGATGTTGATCTGGATGCGCAAAAGCAGGGCGTGACCACTCTGTCGGAAGCGGCGCTAGAGCTTCTTTCTTAGGTTGCCGAGCATAGATTGCCGAGGGTAGGTAGCCTGATGTCAGGCGCCTAGCAGGTCTCCAATAGGAACATGCACAAGTGAGCGCCGATAAAAAGAAAGCAAGTACCTCAGAAGCTTACTGAGTAAGGGTACTTGCCGCCGGCAGGGCTAAAGCTAATAAAAAAGGCGCGTCAGATAAAATACATCTGAAAACAACTGATCTTCTTTGGGGGGAAGGACGTTGTAAGGAGTTACAGTTAAGTTGTTCGCACGCCTGAAACTGGTCTGATGGCGTGAATGTACAGTACAAAGTTAAGAAATCAAACAAATATTTCAAGTTTTAGGGAAATATTTACAGATTTTGTACAGGTAAGGCGCTTTAGTGAGTCAAGCCACCTGCTTCTGGTGCGGTTTGATGTGCCGATGGGGTTTGTTCGGCGCCGGCGGCAACGCTCTGGAGCGCTGATTCTAGGTATGCCCGGGCGTAGGCCGCATCACTGCAGGCATCGCCAAGGGCTTCATTCGTCTGACCGCCCAGTCCGTCTTCCTCGGCGCAGCTTTGCAGATAGGCTGAGAGCGCGTTGACCTGATGAATGGCGTCCACCAAGTGCTGGGTTGGACGATTGGGGTCGTCGTCGCCCACAGACAGGGCGATCAGCTCTTCGTCGCTGAACCGCCTCTGGGCATAACCCGTTGTTTTTAAATGGCGTTTTGACTCTTCAAGGCAAGTAAACTCCACTTCTCGCCAGTCCAAGGGCCATTTCAAAATGGGCACATCCTGGGCTTGGCAGCGGCTGAGTTCAGCGGCGGTAGCAAACTGATAGGCGCTGATGATTTTGCACTGAGGCATGGCCTGCTGTGCTTTGTATATCTCAGCCAGGCTCAACACAGGAATCTGTAAGATCAAGACATCTGGTGCTTCCTGCTGGTGGGTTGGGTCCAACAGGGCGCCCAAGTTGGCCCAGCGAGCAACGATATCCAGTCGATCCGAGGGTTCCTGACGTTGCTCCAGCTGCAGTAAGTTAGCGCCTACTAACCCAACCCGGGGTGTGGCCAGTTGAGGCCCTTTCGAATTCAGGTTTGGGTTCGTTTCAGTGTTGCTAAATCGTTGATTTAACTGGCTTTCATTCAGATTTATGACGCTGGATACGGTTTGGCCGCGATCAATGAGGTGTTTGATCTTTTTTAGCCGTTGGAGCTGGCTGACACTGTAGAAGCGGGTGCGGCCGTTTTTGTGGGCCGGGCTAAAGCCATAGCGCCGCTCCCAGGCCCGTAAACGCTCAATGGCAATGCCGGTTAGCGCCGCAACGCTGCCGATTCGATAATAGTCTTCTGGTACGTGATTGCTCATTTTCCCGTACAGGTACAAAGGGTGAACAAGAATACGTATTTTTTCCTACTTGTCTAGGGCCTGTTTTAGGGGTTGCCGACTAGCCGTATGGCGGATCAATGCCAGTCGTCGGCCAATACCCAAGGCTGGGAGCGTCGGAACATTGCGTCAGTGTTTTGGTCTGGCATCCCTGGTCGGTTTACACAACAATAGGTCGCGTTCTTGGTTTATCCGTTGTTTTAATTCTTAGGGGAGGAATTCGACATGCAAAACAATCTGGGCCTGTTTCTGGCAAAACGAGCGTTTCTATCACCAACTCGGGAAGCTTACGTTGAAAGCGACGGCAGTTTACGCCTGACCTATCAGCAGTTAAACGAACGCTGCAACCAACTAGCTAATGCCTTTGTTCAATCCGGCATCAGTAAGGGCGAACGGGTGGGTTTGTTGCTCATGAACTCCAGTGAGTTCATGGAAAGCTATTACGCCTTGGCCAAAATTGGTGCCGTCGTGGTGCCCTTGAACTGGCGTTTGGTTGCCGATGAGTTGGAATTCATCCTTAAAGACAGCGGCACCACGCGGTTGATCTTCGACAACGAATTCGTCGACACCGTTGCAGAGTTGCACAGCCGAGGCGACAAAACGGACATTCAGCAGTGGTTACAGGTCACTGACGGCGACGAGGCGCATTTTGCAGTGAACTATCGCAGCTTCCGCGGCGCGGCCCCCACCACGGAACCGGAGATTGCCGCCGCCGATCACGACATGCTCTACATCATGTACACCTCAGGCACCACGGGCCTGCCCAAGGGCGTCGTGCACACCCATCACACCTCGATCTGGGGGTTGCTGACCATTGGCGGCACAGCGGTTTACCACGATCCAGAGCGTTACCTTGCCTGTCTGCCCATGTTCCACGTCGGGGCGCTGACGCCGCTGGCGGTGAATGTTTATATGGGTGCAACCTCTGTGGTCATGCGCTCCTTTGATCCTGTGGCGGCCTGGCAGATCATCGAACGCGAAAAAATCACCAGCGGTCTGGCGGTACCCGCCATGCTGAACTTTATGTTGCAGGTACCCAACTTTGAGCAATTCGACCGGTCAACCCTGAAGTGGATGATGACCGGTGCCGCGCCTGTGCCGCCGTCACTGGTCAAGACCTACCACGAAATGGGCATTGGCATTCAGCAGGTCTATGGCCTGACCGAGACCTGCGGCCCTGCGTGTTTGATGGATAGCGACAACGCGATGAAGCATCCTGCATCCACTGGCAAAGCCTTTTTTCACACGGAAGTAAAGATTGCCGACGATGAGGGCAATGAAGTACCTCGTGGTACCGCCGGGGAGGTCTTGGTGAAGGGCGAGCACATCATGGTGGAGTACTGGAACCGCCCGGAGGCCACCGCCGAAACCATTAAGAACGGCTGGCTGCATACCGGTGACGTGGCAATTATGGATGACGAGGGTTTCGTCAGTATCCAAGACCGCATCAAGGACATGATTATCAGCGGCGGCGAAAATGTGTACCCCGCAGAGATCGAGGGACTGTTGGCCACCCATCCAAGTATTCGTGAGGCCGCGGTCATCGGCCAAGACAGCGAGCGCTGGGGCGAATCGCCACTGGCCATCGTGGTACGAACCGACGATTCCCTCACAGCGGCCGAGGTGCTGGAGTTTTGCCAAGGCAAGTTGGCACGCTTCAAACAACCCCAAGTCGTAGAGTTCATAGAAGAAATTCCTCGAAATCCAAGCGGCAAAATACTCAAGCGCGTACTGCGAGAGCAATTCGATCGCAACGCACCGGTTTAGCGACTTAAGTAGTGCACTGACCCAGTGCCGCGAACAGCAAGGAGGGGATGATGGAACTGGACGAACTTCGACAGCGGCTGACGGTGTTTTGCGCCGCCCACTACCCCGAACCCAGCGAAGTGACGGAAGTTGTCGTGATGCCCGGCCATGCCGGATTTGCCTACGGTTTTCGTGTGCTCAGTGCCGGCGTTACAGAGTCTTGGTTCATTCGGCTGCCGCCCCCGGGAGTGAAATGGGTGGGTACTGCTGACGTACTGCGTCAGGTGGAGGTTCTTAATGCCCTAGATGGCACCGATGTGCCTCACTGTTCGGTGAAGTGGTCTGGTGATGACCCTCAGTGGTTTGGGTCGCCTTATTTCGTTGTGCCCTGGCTGGAAGGAGATGTGATGCGGCTGGGGCCAGGAGATTGGGGCGAATCCCTAAGTCACGCCCAAATGGTGGACTTCGGTCGTCAGGCCATGACGGCCCTTGCCGGCATTCATCAAGTGGATGTTGCCAAGGTGCCTTACCTCGGGTCGCCTGTGCCCTTCGATGAGGATGTGACGCGATGGGATCGCTTCTACGAAAAAGCAGCGGAACCTCAGATGTTGGCCGATGTGCCAAAGGTGCGACAGCGGTTGCTGGATACTGTGCCCCAAAACGCTCCCATTGGTATTTTTCATGGTGACTTTCAAACAGCAAACTTATTTGCCTCAAAGGAAGGGCAGCTGCTGGCAGTGATCGACTTTGAGCTGACCGGGGTTGGCGCCACCCTAAACGATGTGGGTTGGATCTGTACCTTCAGTGATCGAGCGGCTTGGCACAGCGAATCTCCGCGCACCATGTTTTTGGATCCCGACACGTTGATTGACCTGTACCAGAATGCCTACGGCCAAGAGGTGAAGGATCTGAATTGGTACCGGGCTTTGGCCGCCTATAAGTTCGCCATTATTAGTGGCTTGAATCTGAGTCTGCATCGTCGCGGTAAACGGGTAGACGAGGTGTGGGAAACCACGGCCCTATCCATGAAGCCCTTGATTGATCGAGCACAAGCGCTCTTGGCCTAGACCTCTTGGGAAGGGTCAGTGGGCGTGGCTGTGGCTGCTACTGTGATCGTGCTCGTCGTCGGGACACGGCCCGAGCTCTACCTGAATGGTGGAGTGGTCGATGTCGAAACGTTCTTTTAGCACCCGCTTAATGTCGCCAACCACCCGTTGCACCGGAGCATTCTCAGGAATCAGCGCGTGTAGGGTGAGCAGCGGTTTTTCCGCAGTCAGCCCCCAAGCGTGCACATGGTGGACACCGTCAACGGCGTCGATTTCGTCGGTCAGCGTTTGTTTGATCGTGGCCAAGTCCACTCCCGCCGGCACACCCTCTAACAAGATATGCCCGGATTCCTTTAAGACCCGATAAGCCCCTCGGCCCAAGATCACCACGATACACAGGGTGAGAACCGGGTCCGCATACAGCCAGCCAAAAAGCATCACCGTGGTCGCCGCAACGATAGCCGCCACAGAACCCAGCAAATCCCCAAGTACGTGCAAGGCGGCGCTGCGGACATTGGTATTACCGCTGGTGTTATGCAGCATGCGGAAAGCGATTAGATTGACGATAAATCCTAGGGTCGCCACCAGTAGCGTCGGCCCAGGGTCCATGGTTTCCGGATTTAACAGCCGAAGTACTGCTTCCACCGAGATCCAGCCAATCAGCGCTACTAAGGTGAGGCCGTTGACGAAGGCCGCCAGAACTTGAAAGCGGTGGTAGCCATAAGACAACTGTTGGTCTTCTTCCCGTTTCGACAGTTGAGCCGCCCACCAAGCCAAACCCAGAGCCGTGGCGTCTAAAAACATGTGACCGGCATCGGCAATCAGTACCAAGGCGTTAGCCCACAAACCGACGCCCAGTTCCACCAGCATAAACGAGGTTATCAGCAGACATGCCTTGCGCAGGGCTGAAATATCCGTGTCGTGATGGTGGTGAGAATGAGCCATAGCGCACTGTAACAGCGGGGAAATGGTGCTGCCACTGTTGGCCCGGCGTCAGGCTAGAGGTTGTAGCGGATCCGCCGGATTCGTGTCCTACGTCTGTGGGGTGCGCGGACCGCGACCGTGGGGTAACCTCGTCGGCTAAACAAATTTGAATAAAAAGGGGAGAGATATGGAACGCATGAGCTTGGAGTTTGTCGACCGCGTAGCGGTGCTTAAGTTTAACCATCCAGAAGTGATGAATGCGGTGGGCGGGCAAATGCTCGAGGATTTGGGTGAAGCCATTGGTCAAATCAAGGCCCGTGGTACGGATACGCGCTGTTTGCTGCTAACCGGCGAAGGCCGGGGTTTTTGCGCTGGTGCGAACCTGAACGATGACAGTGGCAAGCGCCGAAAGGGTGGTGCCGGTGACGGTCTGCGGCATACCTACCATCCCATTCTGTTCGATCTGCGCGGCTTGGATATGCCAATTGTCACCGCCGTAAACGGTGCCGCCGCAGGCGTTGGCATGAGCTTTGCCATGATGGGCGACATCGTTTGTGCGTCGAAGCAGGCGTACTTCCTGCAGGCGTTCGCGCGCATTGGTCTGATCCCAGATGGCGGTGCAACGTTCTTGCTGCCCAGACTTGTGGGTTGGGGCCGCGCCATGGAGTTATCACTCCTAGCCGAGCGGTTACCGGCAGATCAGGCCCAAGAGTGGGGGCTGGTCAATCGACTCTATGACGATCAAGACGCTCTAATGGCCGGTGCCATGGAAGTGGCTAACCGATTGGCCAATGGACCAAGGTCATTGTCGCTGATTCGTAAGGCCTACTGGAAAACGTGGTCAAACTCTTATGAGCAACAGCTAGAGCTAGAGTCCGAGCTACAAAATCAAGCGGGCACCAGTGACGACTTTAAGGAAGGGGTGAGCGCATTCTTGCAAAAGCGTGACGCAGAATTTAAGGGGCAGTAAGCACCGACATTGCACAGGGAGGCGCCGGTAGCTGCCGGTGCTCTAGGACTTCGACATAGGGGAGAACGATGACAGGATCATTAGCAGGGCGAGTCGCCTTAGTAACCGGTGGTGGCCGAGGCGTCGGCCGTGGTATTTCCATGGCCTTAGCAGCGGATGGCGCCACCGTAGCGGTAAATTATCGACGGGACAGTGAGGCGGCGGAAGAAACCGTGGCAGCCATTGTGGCAGCCGGCGGCAAGGCTCAAGCCTACTCCGCCTCGGTCGACGACTTTGATCAGAATGCGGAAATGGTCGCCGCCATCGAAGCCGATCACGGCCCCATCGGCATCTTGGTGAATAACGCGGGCATCGCCAGCCGCGGTCAAAGCGTGGAACAGACAGATCCGGCTGAACTCCAGCGGGTTGTGGCCACTCATGCCTTCGGTCCCCATTACCTCAGTAAGCTGGTCATACCTAAGATGCGCACCCTTGACCGGGGCGACATAGTGATGATTTCCAGTGTGGCCACCCGTTCCCTGAGCGGCTTTGGTGCGCCTTACAACATGGGCAAAACCGCCATGGAAGCCTTGGCCTATACCTTGGCAAAGGAAGAGCGTCCCAACGGTATTCGAGTCAACATCGTTGCACCGGGACTCGTCGACACCGACATGGGTCAGCGCCTGATGAACGCCCTGCAGGGTGTTGAGGACATTCGAACCTTGGATGAAAGCATGCCTTGGGGGCGTGTGTGTCAGCCGGAAGATGTGGCCAACGTGGTGAATTTCTTAGTAAGCGACGCCAACTCATACCTGACCGGTGAGCGGCTTTACTGTGATGGTGGTGGTCAGGATATCAGTCGGCGGTAGCTGCCATCTGAATCCACCGAGGCGCTGGGTTAGGCCAGTGCCTCCAAATGCACGGTAACCGATCGGGCTAAGGCATCTAAGTCGTAACCGCCCTCCAGAGTCGACACAATCCGTCCACCGGCGTATTGGTTGGCCATGGCCACGATGAACTCGGTGACCCAACGATAGTCGTCTTCTCGCAGATTCAGGCTGGCAAGGGGATCTTCCTCGTGGGCATCAAAACCTGCGGAAACGAAAATAATGTCCGGTTCATGGGCTTCCAGGGCAGGCAGCCAATCCCGCTCGATGGCGGCTCGGAACACGCCGCCATCGCTTCCGGCGCTAAGTGGCGTATTGACGATGTTCGGCTGTACAAGGTCATCCAGCCGATTGGGGTAGTAGGGGTGCTGAAAGCTCGAGCACACCAGAATTTCCGGATGATGCCGGCAGATATCCACCGTGCCATTACCGTGGTGCACATCAAAATCTAGAATGGCTACTCGGCTAACGTCCGTGTGATCCAGAGCGGCAATGGCGGCGATGGCCACGCTGTTCAGCAAGCAAAACCCCATGGCGCCATTGGCTTCCGCATGGTGTCCCGGTGGTCGCACCGCACAGAACACACGTTGTTCTGGTCCGTTCAGTACACAGTCCATGCCTTCAAAAACCGCACCTGCCGCCAGCCTTGCGGCGCTCATGCTGCGGGTGCTCATCCAAGTGTCCGGATCCAGAGGCAACAGGCCCTCTTCGGGTTGGGAGGCCAGCAAAAAGTCCAAATGGTCTTGGCTGTGGGCTCCCAGTATTTGCGCTTCAGGAATGGCTCGAGGTTTGACCACCTCAAAGTCATCGGTCAAACCCAGCCTTTGCAGGTGGCTCATCAAGTAGCTTAGACGTTCCGGCCGCTCCGGATGACCGTCCATGACCAGATGGTTCAGGTACTCGGGGTGGGTATATAGCCGCATATCAGTTTCCCAAGAGTCGTTAGATCCAAGGCTACACAAGAGCGCATTATGCGCCTACGACCTTTTCGGAGTGTTACTCTACAAATCTAAGATGGGAGGTCGGTCTTGAACACACTGGTACTATTTTTACGCACTGCGGTAGCGGCGTGTTCCGGGCTGCTGGTTTGGGTGCTGATCAGTGATGCCATGGCTGCGCCGGAGACCCTCGCTGGCGCTATTGTGCCCGTTTGGGTGGCAGGGCTTTGCGGTGGCGTGGTTTGCGCACTGTTTGCGCCGCGTCAGGGCATCCAAGTGGCGTTTACTACCGGCGTCGTCATGGCGGCGATGTTTTTCGCCTTTCGCCATGTGTATCTCGACTTGCCCCTAGGCGGTAATACGCTGATAACCCTGTGGCCGGCTTGGTTCCCTGTGGCCTACTATCTGGGGGCTTACGGTTATCTCACGTTGCTGCAAAGGCGCTATCGCTCCTGAAGCGCTCGGTCGCTGGCATTAGCAGGACACAGTAACGAATTGAAAGGACAACACATGCAGCAAATAACGGACCTCATTCAACCGGGTCAAAGGATTTATGTCGCCGGCAGCAGCAACGAACCTGCAGGTTTGCTAAGCGCACTGTCCGAATGTGACCTGCCGCCAGATCTGACCTTTATCCAATTCCCCTTGCCCGGGCTGAACCAAACCGACTTCACGCAATGGAACGACTCGGCTTCAGTGACGACCTTCTTTATGTCATCAGCCTTGGCCAAGGGGGACACCAGTCGGGTTAATTATCTGCCTATGCAGATGCGCACGACCTACGATTACCTAGGTTCTGGCGTGGATGTTTACTTACTGCAGGTTGCCTACGACCAAGACGGTAAGCTCAGGGTAGGGCCCAATGTGGATTTTCACGACAGCGTCTTAGCCCAGCGACCGGTGGTGATCGCCCAGCTGAATACCAGTATGGTCGCTCCGGCCGGTGCTCCGCTGATGAATCCGGCGCTGATAGACGCCATGTACGAAAGCGATGTTTCAGCGCCAGCTTTGGGCGCGGCAAATATCGACAAGGCAGCCCAGGAAATTGGTCGCTTGGTGGCAGAGTTGATTCGCGATGGTGACTGCTTGCAAACGGGTATCGGCGCCATTCCCGCTGCCATTCTCAGCCAGTTAACTGACAAAAATGATCTTGGGATGCATGGTGGGCTGATCGACGACGGCGGCATGGCCCTAATTCAAAGCGGCAACCTTACTGGCGCCCGCAAAGGTATCGATACCGGCCGGCATATAACCGGCATGGCCTTGGGCAGCGACGAGTTGATGCAGTGGCTGGCCACCCGGCGAGATGTGGTGTTTCGCAGCGCCAATCACACCCACGAAGTCAGCGCTATCCGTCAGCTGGAAGGGTTCGTTTCTGTTAACTCGGCAGTCGAAGTCGATCTGTTCGGTCAGGTAAACGCGGAAATGGCTGCAGGCCGGCAAATCTCAGGTACCGGCGGTAGCGTGGACTTTATGCGGGCCGCCAAGGCGTCCAAAGGCGGCCGGTCTATCGTAGCCATGAATGCAACTGCCCGAGGCGGCAGCGTGTCCCGCATCGTGCCAAAAGTTGAAATGGTCACCGCGCTGCGTACCGATGTGGACACCGTCGTTACCGAGTACGGTGTGGCCCAAATCAAAGATCTGCCTAATGCAGCCCGAGCCGAAGCGCTGATCGAAATCGCCGCCCCGCAATTTCGTGATGAGTTGCGTCAGCGGCTTTCAGCTAAGCCGGGCTAAGAGGAGACTTGTCCCTCAACCGTTTCTAACTGAACCCCTACTTGTTTCGTTGGGTGGGAAGGTCGGGACGGTAATATACCTGCGCCATATTTGTAGTCTTCGGTTTGCGAACGCAGCATATTGATGTGGTGAGGGAAAATTGTGAACGAAAACGACTGGGAGAACGGTTCATCGCGCTGCTCGACGTGCACTGACAGGGTCGCGCGATATTGTCCTTGCTGTAGGTCAAACATAGCGTTGAAAAAGTCCAGTGCTTGCTGAACGACGCTTGGCTCTGCCTCGGTGTATACGCTAGGGATCTCGAAGGCCTGGTCATTGGCTACTTCCTGGTCAAGCATGCTCTTCATAACCGCCTGACGCACCCGTAAAAACTCGGCTTCGTCGGATGTTCCGATGGGTTTGTTAAAAAAGACGTTATGACTCCAAGTGCTTGCCGTAGGAACATTGATCGTATTAATCGGCAGGGCTATCGGGTTGGCGGCTGCCGTCAGCCGGTTGTAGTTCATGGCCGGTTTGCTTTGTACCACACCCGCCGAATCTCGCAGCACCAGCTCCATTTTTTTTATCTGTAAATCCGTATTCCCCGTGTTGGTCAACTGGACGTTTATGTTGAAGCCAATTACGCCGATTGCATTGTTAATGCCCATTCGGTCGCTGACGTATACGGCAAGGCTGGGTGAGGGCAGCCAGGTTGCGATGGGCGGTAGCTGGGACAACACCACCGCAGAGCCTGCGACTAATAAGCTCCAAAAAGACGTATTTCGATACCAAGACATGAGCAGATCCACCATGGGAAATGAGGTCTAGAACATTACGCGAAGTGCTAAAACTGGGCGGGGCCCTTGGCCGAAAACTTCTAATAATGTGAGCGAATCATCACAAACTCAGCTATTGGGGTTGATGGCCACCATTGCAACAGCGGTAATCGGTCTATTCGGCTATTCGGCTATTCGGCTATTCGGCTATTCGGCTATTCGGCTATTCGGCTAAGTGCACAAGAAAAAACGCGTACTCTTCAGCCAGTTCTTCTAGGGCACTGAAACGCCCAGACTGGCCGCCGTGACCGGCGCCCATGTTGGTTTTCAGCAGCAACACATTGTTGTCGGTTTTGGTGTGCCGAAGCTTGGCCACCCATTTGGCCGGTTCCCAATAGGTTACGCGAGGATCGTTGAGGCCCGCGGTAACCAGCATGGGCGGGTAGGCTTGTTCTGATACCTGATCCACCGGCGAGTAGCTTTGTATGTAGTCAAAGGCGGCTTTGTCCTCGATGGGGTTGCCCCACTCGGGCCACTCCATTGGGGTCAGGGGTAGGTCCGGGTTGAGCATGGTGGTCAGCACATCGACGAAAGGTACGTGGGCTGCCACCGCTCCAAAAAGCTCCGGGGCCTGATTGATTGCGGCGCCCATCAGTTCACCGCCGGCGCTGCCGCCGCCAATAGCAATTCTCCCGGGTCGAGTATGACCGCTGGCAACGAGGTGTTTGGCGCAATCCACGAAGTCGTTAAAGGTGTTGGTTCGCTGGCTGAGCTTGCCGGACTCATACCAGTGAT
>JAYOVN010000055.1:0-8381 GCA_038151515.1 Gammaproteobacteria bacterium
GTACCCATGACGATGTCGCCATGATTATGTACACGTCAGGGACAACCGGGCACCCCAAGGGTGCCATGATTACCCACGGCATGAATTTTTATAACGTCGTGAACCTGGGTATTCCCGCGGGGGTGAACTCGGAAACCGTTCAACTGGTGATTTTGCCCTTGTTTCATACTGGAGGGATGAATTGTTACGCCAACCCGGTTCTGCATTGCGGCGGCCGCATATTGCTGATGCGAGATTTTGATCCGGGTCGCGCGTTAGCGGTTTTGGGTGACGAAAGTCTCGGCGTGACCCATTTCTTTGGGGTGCCAGCACCTTATCAGTTCATGATGCACCACCCGGACTTTGCAACCACAGATTTGAGCCGTTTGGTAACCGCCGGCGTTGGGGGTGCTCCCTGCGCCGAGGCGATTTTAACGGCGTGGATCGACCGCGGGGTGTCTTTGATACAGGGCTGGGGAATGACCGAAACCAGTCCTGGTGGTACCGCTCTTGCGGCGCATGATGTGATGCGCAAGATCGGCTCCGCAGGCAAACCCTTGCTGCATACCGAAGTAAAAATTGTAGATGACGACGGGGCCACGTTGCCTCGGGGAGCGGTCGGGGAACTACTGATCCGTGGGCCCAACATCACGCCGGGCTATTGGAACAAACCCGAAGCCACCGCCGACGCCTTTGTCGACGGCTGGCTAAAAACCGGTGATGCGGCCCGTTTTGACGAAGAAGGTTTTATCTACATTGTCGATCGCTGGAAGGATATGTACATCTCAGGAGGCGAGAACGTCTATCCTGCCGAAGTGGAAAATGTAATGTATCAGCTGGAGCAAGTGGCCGAGGCTGCCATTATTGGCGTGCCCGATGAGCGCTGGGGTGAAACCGGTAAGGCTGTATTGGTGTTGAAGCCCGGCCAAACACTGGAAGCTGATGCGGTCATCGCCCACTGTTTGGCAAATCTGGCGAAATTTAAGGTGCCCAGCAGTGTGTCGTTTATTGATGCCTTGCCACGTAATGCGACAGGCAAGGTTCTAAAACGCACTCTTCGAGAACAGTATGTTGACGAAAACGCGCCAGCCATTACGTAGGTGGGAATGAGCAAGCGAGCTGATGATAAAAAGACAATTGAGTATTCATTGATGTAGAGGCCACCTTGAAAAGGTGTGGAAACAAGGCAGGAGAAAACCATGACTGAGCAGATAAACGAAACCTACGAAGAGACCCCCCAAACCACTATGCAGGATATCTTGGATCGTCAGCGCAAGGCTTACTTGGCCGAAGGGGTTGTGTCGACGGCTACCCGAGTTGATCGTTTAGAGCGGGCGATTCAGGTGGTAAAAAAACATCAAAAGACGTTTGTGGAGGCGATGACTCAAGACTTTGGTCACCGCAGCGAGCATCAGTCCATGTTCACCGACATCGCATCATCTGTTGGGCCGCTGCGACATGCCCAACAGCACCTGAAAAGCTGGCAGAAAAAGGAAAAACGCAAGGTCAGTCCGGGCATTTTGGCGCTGCTTGGAGCCAGAGCTTGGATCGAATACCAACCGCTGGGGGTGGTTGGGGTCATCAGCCCTTGGAACTTCCCGGTCAATCTGACGTTTGCGCCGCTGGCGGGTATTTTGTCGGCTGGCAATCGCTGCATGATTAAACCCAGCGAATACACACCGGCTACTTCTGCGGCCATGGCCGCCGGGTTTGCCGAAGAATTCAACGATGATGAAATCGCCGTGGTGACGGGCGGCCCTCAAACAGGCGCCGATTTTTCCAGCCTTGCCTTTGATCACCTGTTGTTTACCGGTGCGACTTCGGTGGCTAAGCATGTGATGCGCGCCGCGTCAGAGAATCTTGTTCCAGTGACCCTTGAGCTTGGCGGTAAGTCGCCTGTTATTTTCTCCCCCAAGGCGGAAATGGACAGCTCCACCGACGCCCTGATGGCGGGAAAAACCCTGAATGCCGGTCAGATTTGTTTGGCCCCGGACTACGTTTTTGTACCCAGGGAGCGTATGGGGGAGTTTGTCGATTCCAGCAAGCGGGCAGTCGCTAAGATGTTTCCGTCTCTACTGGATAACCCGGACTACACGTCGGTAGTAAACGACCGACACTACCAACGTATTAATGGCTATTTGGATGAGGCCCGTGAACGTGGTGTCGAGGTGGTGGAAATTAATCCGGCCAATGAGGACTTTCGTCAACAGTCAGCTCATAAGATTCCGCCAACCCTCGTGATTGATCCGCCGGAAGATTCGGCGATTATGCAGGAAGAAATCTTCGGGCCGGTGATGCCGATCAAGCCTTATGACGATTTGTCAGAAACCGTGGACTACATCAATGCCCACGACCGGCCACTGGGCCTGTACTACTTCGGCAACGACAAGCAAGAAACCGAGCAGGTGTTGAGCAAAACCACGTCGGGTGGCGTTACCCTGAACGATGTGATTATGCACATTTCTCAGGAAAACCTGCCTTTTGGTGGGGTAGGGCCATCGGGTATGGGGGCCTATCATGGTGAAGATGGCTTCCGCACGTTCAGTCACGCCAAGTCCGTGTTCAGGCAAGCGACCTTCAACCCGGCGGAAAAGCTCGGCTTGCGGCCACCCTACGGCGAAAAGTTGCTGAACATTGTCAAAGGACAAATGAAGTAAGGCACAGTGCTTTCGGGGTTGATCAGCTCAGCCCCGAATCGACCTAAAGTTAAGGTCTGCCTTAGCCCGGACTTTGGGCCATGGTAGGAACGCCCTCGGCGATATCGACCCACGGTTGCTTGGTGTCGCACCACACATGGAATTGGGGCTGGAATGTGCTGTTATCGTCCAAGGTACCGGTTTTAAGAAAGACCATGTCCGGTGAGCTTTGTACTGCTGAATAAATCGGTGAGCCGCAATTGCCGCAAAAGAACCGCTTTACGGTGTTGCCGCTTGCAGTATCCGGGTCCACATAGAGTTTTGGTTCGCCAGAAATGTGCAGCTCATTGACGGGAACGCCAGCCAAGGTTGAGAACGCACTGCCGGCTTGGCGCTGACAGTTTTTGCAGTGGCATACGCCGTTCATGGCGGGTGGAGTGTCGATGCGATAGCTGATTTTGCCGCAAAGGCATTGGCCAGTAACTGACATGGTGTTATCTCCTGATTGTTGTTGATCTTTTATTTAACGTCTTTGAAAAAGTCGATGTCGCGTTTTTCGCCTTCGGGCACTGGGACTTCCTGAATCCGTTCGGGTACGTCATCAAATTCCAGCCGCAGTGCGCGGGTCATGGTAGCGTGCATTTCGTAGGTGCAGATGGTGTAGGTCAGTTCAACAATCTGTACCTCGCTTAGATAAGACTGCAATGCGGCAAAGGTGCCGTCACTGACCCGACCACCCTGTAACACCAGATCATCGGTATAGGCCAGAACGGCACGCTCCACATCGTCAAACAAATCTGTAGATGACCAGTGAGCAATGGCTTCAATTTGCTCCTCAGTGAACTTGGCCGCCCGCAGGGCTTTGCAGTGTTGAGAGAATACGAACTGGCTGCCTCTGGCAAAGCCTGCCCGGGCTTGGCCTAGTTCACGTAAACGCGGTGATATCTTGCGTTTCTTGTCCCGATAGAATTCAAAGCCCGCCACCATATGCAGTAAGCAGTCTGGGACATGGGCGAACACGGTCCACCAGTTGCCCGGTGTGCCGGTAGCGGTGCCGGGTTCAGCAACCGGGTCCCGGTCTTTTCCAAACAGGGCATCGTAAAATGGCAGCACTGATGGGTCTGCCTGGTCGCGTGGTACCTGTGATAGTCGTGGCATGAAATCTCCTCCCAAAGTTTTTTCCAGTATGGCGTTTCAACGCCCTAGCGACCAGTACAGGAAAAAGCGATAGGCCAAGCCAAAGTGAACTTTTCTAGGTGGTTAGCTCAGGCTAAACAACTACACTGTGGGCATGAATTTTGTAGAACTAGCCGTGCCGTTTTTCATTCTCGCCATCGGGCTGGAGTTGGCTTGGGGTTATTGGAAGCAACATCAGACTTACCGATTAAACGACGCGGTAGCCAGTTTGATGATGGGCACACTCAGTCAACTGATGGGCGTGCTGCGCTTGAGTTTTGCCGCCGTGGTTTTCGCCTACGCGGTGCAGATGTTGGGTGTTGTGCCGTGGACGCCGGATCAGTGGTGGCACTGGGTAGCCGCTTTCGTGGCTTACGATTTTTGCTATTACTGGAAACACCGATTCGGTCACGAATGGCGCATCATGTGGGCATCTCATAGTGCCCACCATCAAAGCGAAGAATACAACCTAAGTACCGCACTGCGGCAGACGAGTACCGATTACATTGGGTTCGTATTTTATTTGCCCATGTATTTGGCGGGGACACCGGTCTACGTGATGATCAGCGTGGGCACGCTCAACTTGGTTTATCAGTTTTGGGTGCACACACAACATGTCAGCCGTCTGGGGACACTGGACTATATTCTCGTGACACCGTCTAACCATCGGGTGCATCACGCGAAAAATCCCGTGTATATCGACAAGAACTACGGTGGTTTTTTTATTCTATGGGATCGATTGTTCGGTACTTTTTGCGATGAGCGCGACGACGAGAAGCCAATCTACGGTATTACTCACGGCTTACGCAGTTGGAACCCCATTTGGGCTAACGTCAGTGTTTGGTGGCAAACCTTGGTGCTGGCCTTCAAAGCACCGCGATGGGGGGATAAGGCACTGATATGGTTCAAAGGCCCGGGGTGGTTTCCCCGAGGTCTAAGGCCGGATTCTAATGACCCCATTGGCTGGGCTGAGCAGTACGATCCTGCGGTGCCGGCCAGTTCTAAAGCCTATGTTTTCGTTCAATTTTGGTTGCTTACGGCTGCGGGGTTCGCTCTGACCGGAATCTATCAGCAGATGCCATCGCTTCAAGTGTGGGCACTGTTTACTTTGCTGGCACTGTCCATGTTCGTGATTGGTCTTTGGTTGGAGCACCGTCCAATACGGTTTGTGGTTGACGGCATACGAGGGGGTGTTCTAGCCAGCGCCGGTCTGTGGATGCCGCTAGTAATAAATGAGTCTGTGACTGTGCAGGAAGCGTGGGTTGAAACTATGCAGATCCTAGGGGTCGTAAATGTACTGGCGGTCAGCGGTCTCTATTTGCTGCAGCGCGGCCCAGTCCGCACTGCGACGACTTAGCTTGGCGTCTTTGCCTAGGCTAGATTCTTAAAGTTTGGCGGTCTTTTTTCAATAAATGCGGCAATGGCCTCGTGATGGGCGGGGCTTTTGTAGGCCTCATTCAATGCCACCATCTCCCGCCGCTGGACTTCTTTGATGTCCGGTTCCGCCATGTTCGCGGTTACCAAATCTTTAATCACGCCAAGGGTGCTAGACGGATTTTCACCGATTTGTTTTGCCAGTTCCGTGGCTCGGCTGAGCAGCGTGTCGGCGTCTGCCACCAACTCGTCGACCAAGCCAATGCGTTGTGCTTCGACGGCGTCAATGGTTTCACCAGTCAGCATCATGCGGTTGGCTAAACCGAAGCCTGCCCGAGCTACCAGGTAGTAGGAACTCGCCAGTTCCGGCACTACGCCCATTTTGACAAAGCGCGCGCTGAATTTGGCCTCTGGACTGGCCATGATGAAATCGCAAGGCAGTATCTGCGTCAGCCCAACCCCAACCGCAGCGCCATTCACTGCAGCAATGATGGGTTTTGAGCGCCGTACGGTTCCTACCCAGTCTCGGGGTGCATTGTCGTTACTGGTTCCTGAGTCCGCTTGGTCTTTAAAAATTTCCTTAATGTCGGCGCCGGCACAAAAGCCCCGGCCGGCACCCGTCAGGATAAAGACATCGACTTCCGCGCTGTTGTTTCCCGCCTCAAGAGCCTCCTGGAGTTCTACGCCCATTTGGTAGGTCCAGGCGTTCAGTCGGTCTGGCCGGTTCATCGTAATGGTTAACACCCCGTCGTCTAACGAGGTCAAAATTGTTTCGTAGTTGGCCGCATTCATAGTCTCTCCCCAGAGTCCTGTTTGTGATTGTTAGTTCTTGGCCTTATTCAGATCCCAATCGTAGACATAGTCAATATCTATGCGGTCGGTGCGTTCAGTTCCGGCGAGCAGCCCGGCTAGATCGGTTCGGTGACTGGCAAGGTAGGCCAATAGTTGGGCTTCGTTTTCAGCAAAGTCGGTCTGGTACCAATCGAACAGGCTCGAAAGAACCAGTGAGTCCTTGTCATTGATCGTGACCGCCCGAGAATGTTGGAGAAATGCCGACTCGGCTTGGGTCAGTTGGTCTTCCACTGTGTCCGCGGCGTAGGCCCTAAGGCTGAGATTGGGGCACCCAATGCTGGCGCAATTGAGCACAAAGTGAAGCCGATGGTCGCGCCAGATCGGGCGCAAGATCCGGTGCTCGATATCGTTGAGCGTGACCTTCTTTCCTTCAATGGTGAGATACGGCTCATCCCAAGGGCCAAAGGCAAACAGCGGCCCCATGGAACGAATGCTCTTTTTTGTTGGGTGGTCTAAAACTACCTGGATGGTTTGGGCATTGTATAGATTGATCCAGTAAGCCAGCTGCTGTTCACGGTTTAAGCCTGTGGGTTTTACTCGGCTTAGCAGGCCTAAGTATTTGCCCAACTGGGCCTTGTCGGCATCGTCGAAGGCTGCGTAGCTAACGCGATTGATGCCGTCTTCGTTGTTTGTTACATGCTGGGATAGCAGTCTTTGCCAGATGCTATGGCTTACTTGAGCCACCGAACTAGGATCGTGTTGAATCCAGTGCTGCCAGGGCTCCGGTTGTTTAGCCGATAGCTGAGAAAAGGGCGTAAGCCCCGCGAGGATGGCGATAAATGTTAGCCGGCGAAGGTTCATGGTTGACTTGCTCCTTGGCGGTTTGCAGATAAGCGGCGGGTTTTGTCAGGATCTGAAGCATCTGCGATTTTCAGTCATCAGTCTCGCAAAAATTTTGTCAGGGGAAAACGCGCGTTCGCGGCTTGGGTTTTTAATTGATGCGCGCAGCCAACGTGCCGCGTTGCATGTTGTTTTGTCAAAGAGCGATGAAATGCTTGAACCGGGTCGGTTTTAGGCTGATTGGGGATGAAGGGGGCAGGCCCGAGCGCAAGCTCGAGCCTGACATATCGGTCAATGCTAGAACTGGTATCGAGCGCCCAGTGTCCATGTACGGCCTCGTTGGGGAGCCGCGTCTTTGATAAAGCTCGTATGCAGGCGCTGCTCGTCATCGCTGAGGTTTTCGCCGCGCAGGAAGAGTGTCACCTGTTGGCCGTTGGCAAGTGTTGGTTGCCACTCCAAATGGGCGCCGTAGTCGTTAAATCCCTCTGTAGGCAGTTCGTAGCTCGGCACATCATCCTGATCGGCAACCCGCATGGCTTCAAGGATTAGCGCAACGTCACCCCATTGCTGGGTCAGTGACAGGCCGATTCGGTCTGCGGGGATCAGCGGCAACTCGCTCTCGCTAGCGGTATCCAAGGAGGCTCGGATGACATCAAAGAAGCCACGTACCGCGAGATTGCCTCCTGCTACCTCGATATTGCTCCAGCGTACTTCCCCATCTAAGCCTCGGAACTTGGCATCCGCCTGACTCCACAGGAATACTGGGAGCTCGTCCATTTCTGCGCCAGTTGGGTTTTGATAAATGAAGTCATCGAAAGACGCGTAGTAGGCATTTAGATTGAGCTCCAGGCTGTTCTTGGCCCAGCCAAGAATGACGTCTGTACGAAAGACGCTTTCTTCGTCCAAGGTGGCGGTGCCGATCTCATAGCGGCCCGTCGCAAGGTGGGCGCCGTTGCTAAAGAGTTCCTCGCCCACCGGCGCGCGCTGGGCGTAGCCAAAGTTTGCGGTCAGGGTGAGATCCGAATTGATTGGATAGATCACCCCAATTGAACCAGCTGTGGCAGTAAAGTCTTCCTTGGCGCCAGAGCTTTGATCCTTGTGTTCCACTTGCTCCAGTCGTAACCCCATCTCCAGAGATAGGTTGTCGAGCTCGCGCTCGCTCAACCAAAACAGGCCTAGGTTCTGGCTATTTACCGCGGGGACGAAGGCTTCTTCGCCGGTGACTGAAAATTCTCGATCCTCCAGCTGAACACCCCAGACGTGCTTGCTGTTTGCTAGGGCGTGGGTGATTTCAAGACGTGCTTCCAGGGCATCGTTCTCAAAAAACGTTGCGATTTCGCCGTCGGGCTCAATCTCTGCGTGTTCGTAGTCGTTTACGCCAAGTCGGAAGTTGATGCTTTCTACGGTACTAGCAGCTCTGGCAATCAACGTGTTTTTGTTGTTTGAAAGGGGGCCTGCCCGGCCGATTTCAAGGTCGATACGCTGTTGTTCCATGTCAAGAATTGGCGTCGCGTAGTCCTCGTCAGCGTGATCGCCGTCATGGTCGCCATCGTGATCGCCATCGTGATCGCCATCGTGATCGCC
>JAYOVN010000055.1:8481-13817 GCA_038151515.1 Gammaproteobacteria bacterium
TCGCCATCGTGATCGCCATCGTGATCGCCATCGTGATCGCCGTCGTGATCGCCGTCATGGTCATCGTCGTGTTCCTCGTCATGATGCCCGTGTCCGCCGGGCAAACCATAGACTGCATTGAGTTGGCTGATGGCGATACCCGAGAACCAGTTGTCGCCGACATAGCTTACGCCAAAGGCCCCACCGTCCGTGGAGAAGTGGCTGCCTGGCAAAAAGCCTGGACTTTCCTCTTCTTCGTGAGCTTCTCCGCTTTGCGCAGCCTCGGCTTCTTCTTGAGCAATTAAGGCCGCTGATTCAGTTTCACCGGGGATTTCATAGTTGCTTGAGCGTCGATCAAAGGCGTCGATGTGCCAAGCAATGGATTCGCTGCGACCGTCTAGGCGACCGGCAACCGCGTGCTGGTCTTCGTTGTCGCTGCCTTGGGCCGTCATGCGGCCGCTGATGCCCTCGTCCTGTTGGCCATGAGGGACTCGGCCTGTGTGTACGTCCACAACGCCGCCTACAGCACCATTGCCGTAGAGAAGGGTCGCGGGACCCTTAAGTACTTCGATGCTGTCGGCGATAAATGGCTCCACCGTCGTGGCGTGGTCACCACTGGTTACCGACACATCCATAGTGCTAAGCCGGTCTTCCATTACCCGAACCCGAGCCCCACCCAGTCCATGAATGACCGGTCGGCCTACCGCAGCACCAAAGCTGGAAGAATGAATGCCGGGTTGTTTTCCCAACACCTCGCCTAGGTTAGGCGCGAGGCTGCGCGCAAGGGCGTCGCCGCTGAGTGAGATGGTACTTTGGGCCAAGCCCTCTGCTGAAAGGGGGTGCGCCCGCACCACAACCTCTTCAAATTCGGGGGTAGTAGGGGTTTCTTCGGCGAAAAGATTTGGCGCCGAGCAAACGGTAAATAGCGAAAGAACTAGAACTCTGGATGCCTTAGCTTTGCTTCGGCACAGACGGTATTCGGGTAGACGTCGAATAGACATAACAACTCCTGAACGATAAATAATGTTGCCAATGGCCTGCGGCCGGTCGGACAAGGTTTGAGTATTTAAACGGTCGAGAGTGGTCGGGGTGGGGCTCGGGGAGAGGCGCTGGGGTAGAAAGCGGCAGCGGCAGTTGAATGAGGTAGCCCCGGTATGAACTGATAAGTCCGTGGGTTTAGAGGCGTTACAAGCTGGGCCACCGGTGCACCCGGAGCGCTGCTGGTTTCGCAGATAACACAATCGTGATCAAGGGCAGCGGTGGTGTGAACGTGGTCGGTGCCAGAACTTAGGCTTATTGCCGCGCACCCAAGAACCGTTAGCAGGAATCGCTGGATGAGCGTCCACCGAGGGCGCTTTGACCCCAATGTTCCATCCACAAACAGGCTAAACGAAACGGCCTTGAAGCCGCTTCGGTCAGTAGGAGAATTTAGCTGCTGGGGTTGCTGAGCCATCGCGCGACTTTACGTTCCAGTAGGGGTAATGGCAATGCGCCACCGCCTAAAATAATGTCGTGAAATTGTCGAATATCGAAGTCGTCACCTAGGGCGGATTTTGCCTTGGCCCGGAGTTCTAAAATCTTCAGCATGCCGATTTTGTAGGTGGTTGCTTGGCCGGGCATGACGATATAGCGCTGTACTTCTGAACGAATGCTTTCAAGGGGCTCCGGTGAATTGACCGCGAAGTAGTCTATGGCTTGCTGCTCACTCCAGCCCTTGGCGTGTAAGCCGGTGTCTACAACCAGTCGAATGGCGCGCCAAATCTCCCCGGTAAGCCGACCAAAATCTTGGTAGGGGTCGGTATAGGTACCGGGAATTTCCTTAGCCAGATACTCAGAGTACAGACCCCAACCTTCGGAATAAGCGGTAAAGCGTGCCTGGGTTCTGAACTGTGGGACTTCTTTGAGTTCTTGGGCAATGGAAATCTGCATATGATGGCCGGGCAAACCTTCGTGGTAGGCAATTACCTCCAACTGGTTTTTCGGCATGGCGGTCATGTCGGACAAATGGGCGTAGTAAATACCCGGGCGTGAACCGTCTGGTGTGCCGGGATAGTAGTGTTGGGCTGCACCGTCTCGCTCACGGAAAGGCTCGACTCGCTTGACGATCAGATCCGCTTGGGGCAGCAAACCAAAGTAGTCTGGTAGCGCCGACTTTATGCGGTCGATGGCTGCGGTAGCATCGTCAATATAGGCTTGACGGCCTTCGTCTGTATCTGGGTAGTAGTTCCAGTCGCTGTCACGTATGTGGGCAAAGAAGGTCTGCAGGTCGCCGTCAAATTGCACTTGATCCTTGATTTGCTCCATTTCCAAACGCAGACGGGCGACCTCATCCAAACCAATCTGATGGATCTCATCTGCAGTTAAGTCAGTGGTGGTTTGATCCTTCAGGCGATACTCGTAATAGGCTGCGCCGTTGGGCTGAGCCCCTACGCCAGAGACGTTTTCCGGGGTTCGATCCCCTGCATTTTCTGCCCATTGAACGATGTTTTGATAGGCGGGTAAGAAGTTCTCCAGTAAGGCGGTTTTAGCATCGGCGGTAAGTTTTTCAGCGGTTTTCCCGTCGATGGTACCGGCCTCTTGAAGGGCGCTTATTTCACTTTTGATGTCAGCCCATAGATCGCTGTCGGCGTCGCTGCTTGGGTCAAAGGGTTGCCCAGAAATTACCTTTTTGCTCTGTTTGATCACGCCATCCAAGGCAAATGCGTGGGAGATCACCCCCTTGGCTAGACCCTTGGATGCAATTTCGATGGCTTCTTGCATCCGCGGTGCTACCGCCTTGACGCGCCTTATATACGCTTCCATATCCTCTTGGGTATCTACGCGGTGAAAGTTGATCAAAAAGGTTGGAACAAAGCTCTGGATGCCATTCATTTGATCAAAGATCAAGCCGTCGTAGAAAAACGGCTCACTAGCCTGCATTTTCTCTAGCTGGTAGACCCACAGATCAAAGGACAGTAGTTCATCGGGGGTCAGAGCAGCCGTGTCAAAGCGCTGCCTCATCTCTGCTACGGATGCTTCTTTCCAGGCCAATTGCTGTGCAAAGGCTTCGTAAGTAAATGCATCAAGCTCATCGTTGCGTTCTTTGCGTCCTAGAAAGGTCAGTTCAATGGGTGAAAACTGAAGTTCGTCTTCGTATTGCTCGTCCAGCCATTGGGTCAGAGAAAGTGGCGTCGCGTTGTTGGTTTCAGCGACGGTGTTTTGGCTGCCGGTATCTGAGTCTTGAGCACAGGCGCTAAGCGCGAACGCAAAACAGAGTGTGTAAAGATATCCTGCGGCAGATTGGCAAAAGGAAGTGCTGTAAAAGGGCTGTTCAATCATGTGCTATCCATTGCCCGCGGTACATTCGGGCGGTTGTGTGCAGAGATGGTATGTCTGGTGGGCGGAGCATAGTATGAAGCGGATTTTCTGGGAACAACTCAAAGCCCACTGCAAGCCCTTGGGCCACACTTGTTGCAGAAAACTTAGGGTTACAACACGTTTTAGAACTCGATGGGACTAACAAACACTATGACTACCCGACAACCTGGTATCGATCCTGAGAACACTGAACAAACCGCCGACGGCCCGTTGCGCGGATTCCGAATTCTGGACTTGTCCTCGGTGGTCTCCGGTCCCATGGCCGCTGTCGTGTTGGCCGATCAAGGAGCGGATGTCATCAAAATAGAGCCGCCAGGGTGGGGTGACGGTATCCGAGGGTTGGGTGCATCGCGCAATGGTCTGAGCGCCATTTATTCCATGATCAATCGTAACAAGCGTTCTGTGGCCATCAATCTAAAGCACCCGGAAGGTCAAGGGCTGATCCGTCGGCTGGCGGCGGATGCTGATGTGCTGCTGCAGAATTACCGACCGGGCAAGATGGCCCGCTTGGGCTTAGATTACGAGTCCCTGCGATGGGATTGCCCCAATCTTATCTATGCCTCCATCAATGGTATGGGGGAGGTAGGTCCTTATGCCAAGCAAAAGACCTATGACTACGTCATTCAAGCGCTCAGTGGCATTTTAGATGTGCAGGGCGCTACCCCGATGAGCATGAATCCGGCACAAGCCGACGACGAGCCGGCACAAAGCGGGCCGGATTTGCAGATGGTGCGCTCGATTATCTACGACAAAGTCACGGCGCTAACGGCGGCACAAGGTATAACGGCGGCATTGTTGGCTCGAGAGCGAAGCGGCCGCGGACAACACGTTCAGCTCTCCATGCTGGATACCGCCATCTACTTCAACTGGCCCGAGCTGATGTGGAATTATGCGTTTAAAGGCCAAGGCGTTCAGTATGCAGGGGACTTGGCGGATGTGTGTGGCATCAGTGAGACCGCTGATGGGGCCGTCGTCTCGGGCTATTTGGGGGCTGATTGTCGCCAGTACGCCACCGATGAACTTATGGAGCTACTGGCTTATAACGAAATACCTGCGGGTCGCGTAAACACGCGGGCACAAGTGGTGGATGACCCCCAAGTGCAATCCGCGCAAATACTTCAGGATTTTGAACACCCTCGGGGTGGCGCCATGCGTCAGCCGCGCCACCCCTTGCGTTTCAGCGACGCACCGAAGCCAAAAATGCAGCCATCGGCAGACCTTGGTGAGCATACGGTGGAGGTGTTAGCAGACTTGGGTTTGAGTCTGGATGAGATGCAGGAATTGGCCCAGAAGGGGGCAATCGGGTAAGCAGAAGAGTCACTTTTCCGTTTGATGGAAAAGCACAATTCGCCCCGCAGCTTGGCCAGATTCCAATAACTCCTGAGCTGCTGCCCCTTGATCGATGGTGAAGGTATGAGATATCTGCGGGCTGAACTGTTCTAAGGCAATCCCATGGCAGTAGTGCTTCCAAACGTCGGCAAAATCCATTGAGCGATACGCATCGCTGCCCCTGATTTGGATACCTCGGCCAAAAACTGAACCGAGGGAGGGAATCGAAGCGGTATCGCCGGTGGTGTTGCCGCAACTGACCAAACGCCCTTGGGCCCCTAGTGCGCCCAACGACGCTTCCCAAAGCGCCGTGCCGATATGGTCAAGCACCACATCCACCCCTTTGCCAGCGGTTTGCTCGTTGCTCCAGTGGACGATATCCGTACCTTGGCTGTTGGTAGTAACGGCGCCGAGCTTGGCTGCAACAGCACACTTTTCGTCGGATGTGGCGGTGACAAAAACCCTTGCACCGGTTGCTATCGCCAGTTGAACGGCTGCCAAGGTTAAGGCGCTGGTGCCGCCGTGGATCATCAGGGTTTCGCCTGCCTTTAGTTGGCCGACGTTAAACAGGGCATGATGAGTGGTCATCCACGCGGTGGGAAAGACTGCGGCGGTTGCAAAATCCATATCATCAGGTAACCGATGAACGTGATCGGCACTGACCGCACACA
>JAYOVN010000056.1:0-13389 GCA_038151515.1 Gammaproteobacteria bacterium
TCACCCCAAAGTCGTAGGCAACCACATTGAACTTGGGATCCGTTTGTTCGCCGTAGCCCGCCTCACGGGTCCAACAGGTTTGGGTCCATGACCGAGGCTCGCCGGTGACGACCTTGGCCAAATCCATACCCGACAAACCCGCAAATTCTTTGGCTAACCCCAGAGCCTTGGCCTCGCCTTCGGCGGTGCCTGCGGTCTCGTCTGCCAAAATGCAGCCCGCCAGCGCACCTTTTTCGCGCAGCACCCGAGTTAATCGCCGGGTATCTACATCGGCTATTGCGACGGTATTTTGCTGTTGCAGGTAGTCCTGCAAACTGCCCCGCTGCCGCCAACTGCTGACGCGTTTAGGAACCTGACGAATCACTAGACCAGCGGCCCAGATTTGGTCCGACTCCTCGTCTTCAGGAGTAACACCGGTATTACCAATTTGTGGATAGGTGAGGGTGACAATTTGTCGACAATAGGACGGGTCGGTCAGAATCTCCTGATAGCCAGTCATGGCGGTATTGAATACCACCTCGCCAACAGTATGGCCTGAGGCGCCAATGGATTGACCGTGGAATACACTTCCGTCTTCGAGCACTAATAGGGCAGGTCTCAACAAGATTCCCTTTTAACAGAACTTCAACTTGCGGCCGGGGCTGTGTTTGCAGGCTCCCAGTCCACGCCTAACCCTTGCTCTATTGGGGTTCTCCCGGACTTTCACGCGAACGCGGGCCAAGGGATACCGACCAAATGCACATGTACATCGGCTATCTCGTAGAGGTGCTGAAACGTGCCAGCGGGTTAGGCGGTGAGTGTACGGAGAGCTGAGTCAAAAATCAGTAAAAATATCTGCTCTTTAGCCGCTATGAGTTACCGACTTTGCCCGTCTAAGGTGAGTGTCAAACCCTTGTCCATGGGCAAGCATGACGGGCCTATGCCAGAGGCTCTTGTTAGCGACACGCCGCTGGCTAGTCCAAGGTTCAAACTTTTCGCTTCGGCTAGATACCCAGCAGATCCTGCATGTCATACCAGCCGGGGCCGGCATCAGCGACTAAGCTTACGGCACGAAGCGCTCCTTGGGCGAAGTTGGTTCGGCTGTGGGCGCGATGGGTGATCTCCAGCCGTTCGCCTTCACTGGCAAACATCACGGTGTGCTCACCCACAATGTCACCACCGCGAATTGTCGAAAATCCAATGGTCTTTGGATCTCGAGCACCGATAATACCCTGCCTTGCGTAAACGGCATCGGTTGCAAGATCTCGGTTCAAGGCCTTAGCCAGCACCTCGCCAATACGAACTGCGGTACCCGACGGCGCGTCGATCTTGTGTTTGTGATGAGCCTCAATCACTTCAACATCGGCCTCGTCGCCCAGAGCTTGGGCAGCCAGTTCAATAAGGCGCATGGAGAGATTCACTCCCACACTCATATTCGGGGAGACAAATATTGCCGTGCGCTCTGCACAGCCCTGCAATGTTGCCAGCTGTGCTTCGTCAAAGCCTGTGGTGCCAACCACCATGGCTTTGCCATTGGCCGCACAAATTTCCCCTAGGGCGAGGGTGGCCTGAGGTACGGTAAAATCAATGACCACGTCGAAGTCGTCCATATGCGCCGATGGCTGAGAAGCCAGCACCACGCCCAGCGAGGGTAGACCGCAGACAGCACCCACATCTTCACCGATCTGCCCATGGGCACTGTGCTCAAAACCTGCGGTAAAGCTCAAATGCGCTGACTCAGTTATCGCCTGAACCAAGGTTTTTCCCATACGTCCGGCCACGCCTGCTACTGCCACTCGAATCATGTGTCTGCCCGCTGTTCTTTCGTTGTTATGCCCAAGTGTGATCGCCCTAGAGCTGTCTGACTAGTAAAACCTCAGAGTCGCCCATCATCACAGATTGGCAACCTAAATTCTGAGTCTAGGCTAGGGCTTAAGATCATCGAAGAAACTCTTTACCCCATCGAACCAGCTTTTACCCCGGGGGGAATGCTTGCTGTTGGAATCCAACGACTGCTTCAGTTTTTGCAGCAGCTCGCGCTGCTCTTCGGTGAGTTTTACCGGGGTCTCCACAACGACCTTACACAACAAATCACCAACTCCACCGCCGCGCACTTGGGTGACACCTTTGCCACGCAAACGAAAGACTTTGCCGGTTTGGGTTTCGTTAGGGACTTTGAGTTTTACCCTGCCGTCCAAGGTTGGAACGTCAAGCTCCCCACCCAGCGCTGCGTCCGCAAAGGAGATCGGTACCTCGCAATGCAAATGCCGTCCATCGCGCTGAAAAATCGGATGGGGCTGGACGTCGATTTGTACGTAAAGATTTCCTGCTGGCCCGCCATTGGGTCCCGCCTCGCCTTCTCCAGTCAAACGAATCCGATCCCCCACATCGACTCCAGCGGGGACTTTGACCGACAGGGTTTTGCGTTTTTCAACGCGACCAGCACCTGCACAGCCTTTGCAGGGATCCGTAATGACCTCGCCCCGGCCGTGGCAGCGTGGGCAGGTCTGCTGCAGGGAGAAAAAGCCCTGAGAGACGCGCACCTGACCGGCGCCATTACAATCCGGACAGGTAGTCGCCGACGTTCCGGGCTTGGCACCGGAACCGTCACAGTCGTCACAGCCAGCCAAGACCGGAATACGGATTTCTACCGAATCGCCGTTCACCGCCTGCTCCAGCGACAGTGAAAGGTTGTAGCGCAAATCGGAACCGCGAGCAGGGCCGCCTCGGCCACCGCCTCTGCCGCCACCGAAAATGTCGCCGAATACGTCACCAAAGATGTCGCCGAAGCCGCCACCCCCGCGACCGGCACCGCTGTTGGGGTCTAATCCGTCGTGGCCGAACTGATCGTAAATCTGCCTTTTTTCAGCGTCGCTGAGCACTTCATAGGCTTCGTTAGCTTCTTTGAACTGTTCTTCTGCTTTCGCGTCATCGGGGTTGCGATCGGGATGAAGCTTCATGGCAATACGTCGGTAGGCCTTCTTCAGGTCGCCTTCTGATACGTCTCGGTTCACGCCCAAGACTTCGTAATAATCCCTTTTCGCCATGGCTATCCTTCCAAGGTCTCGCTGTTTATTTTCGCCAATGTGTCTTTTTCTAAAGGCAAGAAAGCCACCGAAGGGTGGCTTTCAAGCAAACAAGACGCGATTCGAGCAGATTACTGCTTCTGCTCTTTATCGTCTTTGACTTCTTCGAACTCGGCATCAACGGCACCGTCATCCGGTGCTTCTTGGCCGGGTTCACCAGCGGCTTCAGCCTGCTCGGCGTACATCTTCTGAGCCAGCCCAGCCGAAGCCTCTGACAGCACCTTAATCTTCTCTTCGATGGCGTCTTTATCTTCGCCCTTCAACGCCTCCTCTAAGTCTGATGCAGCGCTTTCGATGGCAGTTTTTTCTTCGTCTGTGGCTTTGTCGCCGGCGTCTTCGACCGCCTTACGCGCCCCGTGAATCAAGCCATCGGCTTGGTTTCGCAGCGTCACCATTTCCTCAAACTTCTTGTCTTCCTCGGAATGCGCTTCCGCGTCGCGAATCATTTGTTCGATTTCTTCATCCGACAATCCGCTGGAAGCCTTGATGACGATCGACTGCTCCTTGCCGGTGGCTTTATCCTTCGCCGACACATTCAAAATGCCGTTGGCATCAATGTCGAAAGCCACTTCAATTTGCGGCATTCCACGCGGCGCCGGTGGAATGTCGGACAAGTCGAACCGCCCCAAGGACTTGTTCTGACCCGCTTGCTTGCGCTCACCCTGAAGCACGTGGATGGTTACTGCGGTCTGGTTATCATCGGCGGTGGAGAACACTTGGGTCTTCTTGGTTGGGATAGTCGTGTTCTTTTCAATTAACACGCTCATCACCTGGCCCATGGTTTCAATGCCCAAGGACAGCGGACTAACGTCCAGTAGCAGTACGTCCTTAACATCACCCGCCAGAACCGCGGCCTGAATGGCCGCCCCCATGGCCACCGCTTCGTCTGGATTCACGTCACGTCGCGCTTCTTTCTTAAAGAAGCCCTTAACCTGTTCTTGGACCAAGGGCATACGGGTTTGTCCACCGACCAAGATCACGTCGTCGATGTCGTCAATACTCAGGTCTGCATCTTTCAGCGCCACCCGGCAAGGATCGATGGTGCGACTGACCAAATCACCGACCAAGGACTCCAGCTTGGAGCGGGTAAGTTTCAGCACCAAGTGCTTTGGCCCGGACTGATCCGCTGTAATGTACGGCAGATTGATTTCAGTCTGCTGGGAGTTAGAAAGTTCGATCTTGGCTTTCTCCGCAGCTTCTTTTAGGCGCTGCAATGCCAGCGGATCGTTGTGCAAATCAACGCTGTTTTCCTTCTTAAACTCATCCGCCAAGAAATCGATGATCTTCAGGTCAAAATCTTCACCGCCGAGGAACGTATCACCGTTAGTGGATAGAACCTCGAATTGATGCTCACCATCGACTTCGGCGATTTCAATAATGGATACATCGAAGGTGCCGCCACCGAGGTCGTATACCGCGATTTTCGCATCACCCCGGTTCTTGTCCAAGCCGTAGGCCAGTGCCGCCGCCGTGGGTTCGTTGATGATTCGCTTAACGTCCAGACCCGCAATTTTGCCCGCATCTTTTGTTGCCTGACGCTGGGAGTCATTGAAGTAGGCTGGCACGGTAATCACCGCCTCGGAGATGTCCTCTCCTAGGTACTCTTCTGCCGTCTTCTTCATTTTCTTAAGAATTTCGGCAGATATCTGAGGCGGCGCCAACTGCTCATCGTTGACCTCGATCCAAGCATCGCCATTGGCGGCTGCCGCGATGCTGTATGGCACCATCTTGATGTCCTTTTGCACCACGTCGTCTTTAAACTTACGGCCAATCAGACGCTTAACAGCAAATACCGTATTGTTTGGATTTGTTACCGCCTGACGCTTAGCGTTCTGGCCGACGAGAATTTCGCCATTGTCGGTATACGCAATAATCGACGGCGTGGTGCGATCGCCCTCGGAGTTTTCGATTACCCGAGCGTCACCGCCATCCAAAACTGACACACATGAATTGGTGGTTCCCAAGTCGATGCCGATGATCTTTCCCATTTTCTTCTCCGCTTATCCATGCCCGTCCTTTGCGTTTTGCACGTCCGGGGCTTTTACAATATTGAACAGTTGTTCTTAACGATGTTGTCTATGTTTGGTCGAATGGCGTTTCTTCAAGGTCTTATGCTCAAGACAGTGCAAAGTTCTCGCCGTCCTCTTCGTTGACCCTGACTATTCGCCTTTGACTATTCCCCTTTGACCACCACTACTTTAGCGGCTCTTACTAGCCGACCGTTGAGGGTGTAGCCGCGCTGCATTACGTCCATCACGGAATTGGGTTCCGCATCTGGATTGGGCACCATGGCCATGGCTTCGTGCAGTTGGGGATCAAAGGGTTCGCCCAAGGGATCAACCAAGGTGACGCCAGCCTTTTCAAGGATGCCTACAAAGAGCTTCAGCGATAACCCGATCCCCTCGGCCATGCTCTCGGCGTTGTCCGTAGTTTTCGCCGCGTCCTCGGCTTTTTCCAGACTGTCCACTACCGGCAGCAGATCGCTGAGGAGCTTCTCGACCGCATACTTGTGTGCGTTCTCTACATCTCGCTGAGCGCGCCGCCGGACATTTTCCATTTCCGCAACGGTTCGCAGCAGCTGGTCCTTCACCTTTGCCAATTCTTCGCTGGGATCAGGCTGCGCATCTGAATTGCCGTCTGCCTCGGCAGTCGTTTGGCCTGGAGCTGAATCACCGGCTTCTTCGTTGCTCTCGTCTGCCGCCCCTCGGGACTGCTCGACGCCCTCGGCTTTGTCCTGCTCTTCAGCTTGAGCCTGCTGGTCTGAGTTTTCTGTGTCGTTGGCCATCGCTTGTCTCCTGCGCCCTTGTTGCCGCTATATGAGGATGGCGTCAGGGAAAAACAAGGGCTGGAACGGACAAAAAGCGCCGACCGTTCAACCCTCTTGGGCTAAGACCAGAAACCGTTCGAATAAAAAGGACTGGGGGTTAGGGCTTAAGCCCCGTTCCGCATGGCAGAGCTAAGAACTTTGGCGGTGATGTCGACAACTGGTATCACGTCTTTGTAATCCATTCGGGTGGGACCAATCACGCCCAGCACGCCTGCAAGCTCGCCGTTCACCTGATATGACGATGTTACCAAGGACATATCTCCCAGCGGCCGGTAGCCTGACTCTTTGCCGATAAAGAGCTGGACGCCGGAACTCTCCAAACATTGATCGAGCAGCGTTAATACCCGGCCTTTTTTGGAGATCGCGTCGAACAGACTTTTCACCACCGAGGTGTCTGCCGTGAAATCCAGCAGCCGCCGCTCGCCGCTGACCAATAGGTCTTGTCCATCATCGTTGTCGCCGGGCATGGCTTGGGCAGCAACGTCCAAGGCGCGCTGCATCAGGGCATCCATTTGCTCTTTGTCATCGCGCATACTGTTGATGACCTCGTGACGCACCTCCATCAGTGGCCGCCCCCGGAACTCGCGATTAATCAAACTGGCTGCTTGGGCCAACTCGTTGTCGGAAAACGGTGTCTCCACATGAATCACCCGGTTTTGCACCTCACGGTCGTCCAGTACCAAGATCACTAATATGCGCTGCTCATCCAGACGCAGAAATTCCACTTGCCGCAGGTTTACCTGATTCTTACGAGGCGTGGTGATTAGACAGGTCATCTGGGTAAACTGAGACAGCATCTCAGACGCGGTAGCCAACAGCTCACTGGGCGCCATATTTGGATTCAGTTCATTTTCCAGCTGCTCCACCCGCTCTTCTTGCCAAGGCTCAACGCTGAGCAAGGTGTCCACAAAAAAGCGCAGGCCTAGGTGAGTGGGTATCTTACCAGCAGAGGTGTGGGGAGAACTGACTAAGCCCATAGCCTCCAGATCACCCATGACATTGCGCACGGTTGCCGAGGACACCTGAACCTGTGGCAGCGTGGCTAAGGCCTTGGAGGCCACGGGAGCGCCCTCTGAAATGTACTGTTCAACCAGCAATTTCAGCAGTTGTTGGGCACGGGGATCCACATCCCCGCCAAATACCTGTGTCGTTCTTACGTCGGACATAAGCGCTCAATTTTCCATCACGTTAGAATTCCTGGACGCAGCGGTCGCCTCATACCACAGTGGCTTTTGTCCCGCGCGCCAGCAAATCTTATACTAGGTATCCGCGCCTTCAACCATCTTATCTTGGACGATGACGCCACCTATTTTCGTCCAAACTCAGGGCACCGTCCGGCTCAGTTAGGTGATAACCTCTTGCTTTAATTTCCAGTCTCATCATCAATCTGCATGCTGAACCAACTTACCATCCGCAACTACGTTCTGGTTGATCAACTGGACATCACCTTTGATGCTGGCCTTACCGGCATCACTGGGGAATCTGGCGCGGGCAAGTCGATTCTGCTCGGTGCCTTGGGCTTGCTCATGGGCGACCGCGCAAAAGCGGACAGCGTGCGCCCCGGTGCTGACAAAGCCGACATCAGCGCGGAGTTTGCCTTACGACCCGAATCGATTCTCCATCAACGGCTGACAGCGGACGAACTGATCGATGCCGAGGACGAGTATTGTTTGGTGCGACGTGTTGTCACCACAGAGGGTCGTTCTCGGGCTTTCATCAACAATGTGCCCGTCACCCTCGGCTACTTAAAAGACGCCTCAGAGCACTTGGTGGACATTCAGGATCAAAACCAACACCAGCGCCTGACGGATCGTCATGTCCAGCGGAATATGTTGGATGAATTCGCTGAAAGTAAGGCGTTAGCGGCTCAGGTCTCAGATCTATGGCATAGCTGGCGACACTGCGTCCAAGAGATCCAGCGGTTGCAGCAGTTGATTGCAACCCAAGAAGACCGCAAGACCCTCCTCAGCTACCAGCTGGAAGAGTTTGCCGCACTGGATGTGGCCCAAGGCGAGCTGGCAACACTGGAGGCTGAACACAAACGCCTAGCCCAAGCTCAGACGATTTTAGGCCAGCTTTCTCAGGTTCAAAACAGTCTAGAGCAGCTTGACGAAGTACGCCAAGCCACCAAGATCATCGAGAGCATTGACGATACGCATACTGCTCTGGAAGCCGGTGTCGAAACCTTAAATTCTGCCTTAGCCCTGGTGGATGATGCAGCCCGAGATTTGCGCCACTACGAAGACCAGGTTGTCGTTGACCCCCAAGCGCTGGCGGATACCCAAGCACGGCTAGAACAAATCTACGACCTTGCGCGCAAACACAAGATTCAGCCCGAGCGTTTAAGCGAGCACGCCGAAGCTCTGCAGGCAGAATTTGACGCCATCGCATCAGATCGCTCGACCTTGGAATCGTTAACCGAGGCTGAGCAGAAGCAGCGTGAGGCTTATGTGGCCAAGGGTAAGAAACTGTCCAGCGCTCGGCGCAAAAGTGCCAAGGCATTCACCGCAGCCGTTGACCAGCACATTCATGCGCTGGGCATCAAAGAGGGCAGCATGAGTGTCGACTTTCATGACGCAGAGAGCGAGTTCGGCCTGGAGCAAATCGAGTTTTATGTGCAAACCAACAAGCGGTTTGAACCGGGGCCGCTGAGCCGCATTGCCTCTGGAGGCGAGCAGACACGCATCAATCTGGCCATTCAGATCGTTGCGGCCCAGCGCAGTGACTTACCCTGCTTAATTCTGGACGAAGCTGATGTTGGGGTTGGCGGCACCACGGCTGATACCGTTGGTCGCATCTTGCGAGGGTTGGCTGAACACACCCAAGTGATCTGCGTCACCCATGCCCCTCAAGTAGCCGCCAGATCTCATAACCACATGAGCGTGACTAAAAAAGGCGCGCAAACCCAGATCACGCCGCTGTCTGACGAGCAGCGGGTTGAAGAACTAGCACGCATGCTGGCCGGCGCCGATGTCACCAGCAAAACTCGAGACTACGCCAAGACCCTTCTCAGCGAAGCGTCTGACATCAGCTAGGCCCAACAATTGGCCCACGGTCTTGAGATAACTGTTGGTGCTAAGCCAGCGAGCCTTTACCATGGCGCCATGAAAAACCTCTATCTAGCCTTTTTGATCTTCTGCCTTACCGGGTGCAGCCTGCCACAACTGAAGATGCCGGACCTGAAGATCCCACGGGTCTACAAGCTGTCCGTACAGCAAGGCAATGTGATCACCCAGGAAATGGTGGATCGACTGGAGCCGGGCATGTCTCGCAGCCAAGTCGAGTACGTGATGGGTCGTCCTGTATTAAACGATCCCTTTGAAGACGATGAATGGGTTTATTTGTATTCCATCGAAATCCCGGATTACTTCACGCAGGTGGTAAAAATGGTGCTTACCTTCGAGGGCAACACCTTGGTCACCATTTCCGGCGACTACGTCCCCAAGAGCGCCGAGACAGAAAGCGCCGAGTCAGAAAACAATGGAACGGACACGGATCAGGCAGGACAGACAGAGGCCGTTGTTAGCGATGCGGCCTCAACGTCGCCGTAGGAATGTAGGAATAAAGCGCAGGACTAACGGTTAACCCGTTGATTCTTGGCGCGCAGGCGGCGAGCCTCTTTCGGATCTAACTGCAGCGGCAGGTACACCTCCAGCCGATCCCCAGCCGCAAGCACCCAGTCCAAAGGTTTCACCTCACCAAAAATACCTACCGAGGCCTGCTCAAGCTGCCAACTGGCGCAGTCACGACGTTGCTTAAGGCTTTGAACCGCGTCAGCAACCGTTGCGCCCGGGTCCAGTGTCAGCACCACCCGAGACACACCGGACGGTTCGCCATAGATCACTTCAACGTCCATGGTCAGACTCATCGGTAATTCGCTGAGAAAACGCATCCACCATGCGATCCGCAGCTTTTTGGGCCACCGGGTTCAGCAGGCTGGCCAACACGCCAGCCGCCTCAAATTCCAGACTGAGCTCGATACGACAGCCCTCTTCGCCCAAGGCTTTAAAAGACCAAAGGCCGTGCAGACGCTTGAAAGGCCCGCGTTTGAGCTGCACTTCGATGCGCTGATTCGGCGCACCTTGATTTTCGGTTACAAATTCGTACTCGGCCCCGGCCTTGCCTACGGTTACCTGTGCTTCAACCCACTCCACTTGATGTTCATCAACCCGGCGCCCTAGAACCGCGACGCTTTTACAGGCGGGCAAAAAATCCGGGTAGCGCTCCACATCTGCAACCACCTGATAGGCCCGCTCTACGGGCACTAACAGCAGACAGGAGCGGGTGATTTCTGTCACATCAACAATCCGGCGAGCAATGGCCAGATCGTGCTAACAAACACAGCCAACACGCACAGGGGTGCGATGACCCCGGCCAACAGACGCCATAAAACGCTTACCCAAGCTTTCTCAATACCCAACTGCCTGTCCACTAAGTCACGGGGTAGCAGCCAAATGGCAAAAAACGTAATCAGCATGCCGCCCAGGGGCAGCAGAATGTTCTGAGAAAAATAGTCCACGGTATCGAAAAAGGTCAGGCCACCCACAAAGGTCACGTCACTCCACAGGTTGAAGGAAAAGACCGTACCCAGACCCAGCACCCAACAAATCACCCCAAGACTCACCGCCACCCGCTGGCGCTTGGCGTTGTACTCCTCCACCAAAAAAGACAGCGCAGGCTCGGTTAAGGAAATGGCCGAGGTAATAGCCGCAAAGCTGAGCAGTAAAAAGAACAAAGCGCCGAATACGCTACCCAGAGGCATTTGGCCAAAGGCCAAGGGCAAGGTGACGAAGGTAAGCCCGGGGCCTTGAGCCACCTCAAGACCATTGGCAAACACGATGGGAAATATCGCCAAACCTGCGGCGATGGCAATAAAGGTGTCGATCAGCGCGATGCTTACCACCGTGGAACCCAAGTGAGCATCGTCCGGCACATAGGCACCGTAGGCCATCATGGTGCCCATACCCAGGCTGAGGGTAAAAAACGCCTGTCCCATGGCGATAAGCCACGACTCCGGCGTTACCGCTTCCCACTTCATGTCGAACATAAAGGCCAAACCTTGATCAAAACCGCCGGAGTTAAAGGCATAAACCAACAAGGCGATGAGCAGGACAAACAGCAGCGGCATAAACCAGCGAATGGCGGCCTCCAAGCCTTGAGTTACGCCCCGGCCAACGATCCAGATGGTTAGGGCCAAAAAGCCGGTTTGGTAGGCGATCAACTCCATGGGACTGGCCAAAAACTCGTTGAAGCTCTGGCCAACGGCCTCAGCCGAAGCGCCAGTGAACGTCCCGCTGCCGCTGGCCCAAATGTAGTTCACGGCCCAGCCGGCAATCACCGCGTAATAAGACAGAATCAAAAAACCCGCCAACACGCCCATCCAGCCAAGGATAGACCAGCGGCCACTGCGTCCAGACTGCTTGGCCAGCTTGCGCATGGTGTGAATGGGGCTAGACCGGCCTTGGCGCCCCATCAGCACCTCGCTGACCATGATGGGAATGCCCACGGCAGCGATGCAGACCAAGTAAATAAGTACAAATGCCCCACCACCGTTTTCACCGGCTATGTAGGGGAACTTCCAGATGTTGCCTAGACCAACCGCAGAACCCGCAGCAGCCAAAACAAACAGCCAGCGATTAGACCACCGCTGCCCGGAACCCGACGTATGTGTATCAGCCATGCGAACCTCTCGCCCAAAACTGCGCCGATTGTACTACCGAAAGCCGGAACCGTGGCGAAGAGGTGTTACTTTTGCCAGCCGAAAGGCCGGTACTGATATACACTGCAAATTCATCCGACCGTTCAATCCCAGACAAACTACCCATGGCCAAGTCAGGAAAGAAAACCAGCCCAGGCAGCATTGCCCAAAACCGCCGGGCTCGGCACGACTATTTTATCGAAGATCGCTTCGAGGCCGGCCTGATGTTGATGGGTTGGGAAGTGAAAAGTATTCGCGACGGTAAGGTGCAGCTGGCAGAGGCCTTCGTGCAAATTCACAAGGGCGAGGCCTATCTGGCGGGATGCAACATTACCCCGCTGCTGAGCGCCTCTACCCACGTCATTGCCGAGCCACAGCGCATGCGTAAACTGCTGCTACATGCCAAAGAGCTTTCCCGACTGTTTATTGCCAGCCAACAAAAGGGCTACACCATCGTTCCTATGTCCATGTACTGGAAAGGCAACAAAGTGAAATGTGAAATTGCCCTAGGTAAGGGTAAGAAGCAGCACGATAAGCGCGACGCCACCCGAGAGAAAGACTGGGCCCGAGACAAACAGCGGCTGTTTAAAGTCAGCCGACAATAGTCAGCCGACAACAGTTCGACGCCAGGCCACCATCTCGATGGCGGCCACGGCGGCTTCAATTCCCTTGTTGAACTCATCGTCCGATGCCCGGTCAACGGCCTGCTGCATGTTGAACACCGGCAAAATCTCAACCACCACCGGCCGACGAAAGTCGTGCATCACCGAACCCAAGCCACGCATGGACTCTTCGCTGATCATTTCAAAATGCAGCGTGTCGCCTTTGATGATGACGCCAAAGCAAATGACCGCATCGATCTGGTTGTTTGCGTCTTCGGCCAGCAAATCTCTAGCGGCTAGGGGAATTTCAAGGGAGCCGGGCAAGGTGTGCATCTGAATGTCTGAATAGCCCGCCTGGGCCAACACCTGCTGACAGGCCTCGGTCATGCTTTGCACCAACTCCGGGTACCACTTGGACTGCAGAATACAGATACGCCCCGGGTTCTCGATGGCTGGCAGGCTAGAAGTATCAACAACGGTTTTCATCAACACATTTCCTGTAATGCCCAGCGCTTAAACAGAGGCGGGGCTAAAGAGCTTCGAGGGATCCAAAGGAACAACGGCGAACCAACGCCGGGTTGCTAGGCAACCCCCTGCTCAGGCTGGTCTTTCGCGAGCTGCCACGCCCCCGAGGCCGCATCAAGGCTGATACGACCCAACTCCTGAAGCGCCGTGCAATCAGCGCGAAGCTGCCAAGCCGCAATGGGTGAATTTTCGGCACGCAGCGCGTCGGCAACAGCGCCGACATGCACTAGGCCATCGCCATTTTCAGCAACGGTTTGCATCACAGAAAATACTTTTTCGATACGTCTGGAATCGATACTCATGCGCACATCCATTATTGAAGCTGCGCCAGTTTGTACCAGAAACCATGCAGAGCCGCCAGAAAACTTGCGGTGGAACACAGAACCAAGCCGGCGCTAGGTTGAGGCAAGCCGCGGCAGGGCCAAAGAACGTGTTATGCTCGCATCATTGAACAGACGAATTCGACGACTAGGAGATTCACAGACACAGCTGAAAAACAGCGAACAACCCAACCGAACAATGACCGATGTGATTAACACCATGGTATTTGGGCTTAGCCCCAGACCATGCATTACGTGTTTGACTGATGTTTAGTGAGAGCGACTTGGTTTGAGAAAGCGTCCGCGTCGAAAGTTTAGCTTTTGACGTTTGCGCAGCTTGCAGGCCGTTGGC
>JAYOVN010000057.1:0-13131 GCA_038151515.1 Gammaproteobacteria bacterium
AAGTCGTTAAAGGTGTTGGTTCGCTGGCTGAGCTTGCCGGACTCATACCAGTGATAGCCCAAGTCGTCCCCGCCGCGAATGTGCGCGATAGCAAAGCTAAAACCACGCTCCAGCAGTGAAATAACGTTGCTGGAAAAGCTCGGAGGAATGGCGTGGCCGTAAGCGCCATAGCCGTAGAGATATACCGGCGCGCTGCCGTTCACCGGGGTGTCTTTGTGCCGAACCAGACTCATGGGCACTGTGACACCGTCTCTGGCCGTCACTTCAAGGCGCTGGCTGACGTAGTCGTCGGCCCGGTAACCGCCAGGAATTTCCTGCACCTTGAGCGTGGTCAGCTCGCCACTGAGCCAGTCGTAATCAAATACCGTATGAGGCGTCACCATGGAGGTGTAGGCAATGCGCAGGGTATGGGTTTGGTAGCTGGGGTTCGTGCCCAGATCCAAGCTGTAGGCGGGCTCGGGAAACTCAATTTGCCGAACACCCTCAGGGTCAATGATCTGGATTTGGTCTAAGCCATCTAGGCGCAGGGCCACAACGATGGCGTCGGCAAAGGCTACATGATCCATCAGATAGTGACTGGGGCTACCCTCTAACAGGGTGATCCAACCGGTTTCCGCCGGGCTGTCTATGGGGGTTTCGAACAGATCGAAGTTGGCGTGACGGCGATTGCTGCGGATCAGCAGGCGGCCATGATCGGGGCCATCACCCTGATGATCGACATCGTATTCGTGGCCGGTGCGGCGAGCCTGGATGAGCGTCGCTGGGGCCAGCAGGTTGTCTCGCGGCACATAACGCACTTCGCTGGTGACGTGATCTCCGGCGCTTATGAACAGCAACTGCTCAGATTGGCTAAGGCCTAGCCCAACAAAAAAGGCATCGTCGTGTTCTTCGTACAGCAGGGTGTCTACGCCACTGGCCAAATCCCGGTAAAAGGCTTTGTCTGGGCGCCACTGATCGTTCACCAGTCGATAGGCAAAGCCGTCGCCGGCGGTATTCCAAACCACGCTGCCGGCGCAGTTTTCGATGGGCGTGGTGAGTTCTTCATTGGAGGCAATGTCTACCACCTTGAGAGTAAATCGTTCGCTGCCGTTGGTGTCGGTGCTGTAGGCCAGCTTTTCACTGTCCGGGCTGACCGCCAAGGCGCCCAGGCGAAAGTACTCGCAGCCCTCGGCCAGCACGTTTTCGTCTAGCAAAGTATCCCAGTTCGAAGTGGCGCCGGTCTCTGGCTGACGCAACCAGACGCGGTATTGAGCGCCCTTGCTAAACCGCCACTGATAGCGATAGCCGTTCTTGGTGTAGGGCACACTTTCGTCTTGTTCGGGTTTGCGAGCCTTAAGTTCCTCGAACAGCGTTTGAGTCAGGTTCTGATGAGGGGCATACCAATCTTCAAAGTACGCGTTTTCCGCCTTGAGATAATCCAGCACATCAGGGTCGTCTACGGTGGGGTAGTTGGGGTCTTGAAGCCAGTAGTAGGGGTCTTCCAGGGTCACGCCATGAAAACTGTGTTGATAGGGGCGACGCGGGGCCCTTGGCGGTGTTTTTTGAGTCATTGATAGGTTCTTGTGGCTCGATGGACTGGATAGTTGTTCAAGAAAGTGGGCCAGCATTCCTCAGAGGAGATTGGAAAGCAATCGCCGGCGCTCAACGGGCGGCAACGAAAACGTAACAAGAGCTGAACAAAGGGCGCGGAAACTTGGCCCGTACAAGACCCGGCAGCGACACGGCACAACAACGAAAAAAGAGCCGCAGGATGGGCTTCCAAGTCTTCGCCTGCCGAGGGAAGATGACGCCAATCAAATTGCCCATGAGAGACTGTTATGGCCCACCTGCCCCCCGTAAGTGCTGAAGAACTGGAAGAACTCGCACCCATTATTGCCATGTCCGAAGCCACCATGGGTTTCGTGCCGAATAGTATGAAGACCATGGCCCACATCCGTCAGTTGCCAGCGGCCTTTTCCGTGTTGTTCGGCACAGTAATGGGCGCGGACACTAAGATGCTGCTGGAGAACATGGTGAAAGTGGTGCCGGAGCAAAGTGCCCCGGAAGAAAATCTGCCCGCAGACCTGCTCCAACTGATCGCTTACTGCGTCAGCCTCAGTGCCGGCTGCCAATATTGCCAAGCTCATACCGGGCACAATACCCAGCGAATGAGCGCCGCGCCGGATGCCCAAGCGGTAAAACGTAGCGAAGTCCTGCGCTATGACACTGCGGAGTGTTTCAGCGATGCCGAGCGTGCGGCCATTGACGTGGCTCTAGCCGCGGGCGAGGTGCCCAATGGCGCCACTCAAACCCACTTTGATGCGCTGAAAGAACACTACACGCCGCGTCAGATTGCTCAAATTGTCGCCGTTATCGCCGCCTTCGGCTTTTTGAACCGTTGGAACGACACCATGGCCACAGCCCTAGAGGAGCTGCCGACAGACTTTGCACAGCGGGAGCTTTCCCAAGGGGGCTGGCAGTTAGGCAAGCACGGTTAAACTGCCGTGTGTGGCCGGCTGAACATTCAGGCAACCCAATTGACCAAGCTGCTGATGTCGATTTTGCAGGAGTCCTATCCCGGCGAGGATAATGCCAATGCAGCCCCCACCGAGACCCTGCCGGTGATCCGCATGGGCGACGCGGGCCAGCTTGAATGCGTGCCCATGCGTTGGTGGCTAACGCCCAGTTGGTCTCAGGGGCCTTCCACCCAATACAGCATGTTCAATGCAAAAGTAGAGACCGCAGCTACCAGCCCGGCATTTAAAGGGCCGTACGTCAGGCGTCGGTGCGTGTTGCCGGTGACAGGTTTTTACGAGTGGCAACGCCGCAATGGTCCGAAACAGCCGTACTTAATTACCGATGAAGACAGCGATGGCTTGTTGCTGGCAGGACTTTGGGATGCATGGCAGCCCCGGGGCAGTGCTGGCGATGCCGCCCAACTGCTGAGCTTTACCTTGCTGACCACCGCGGCTCACCAAAGCCTTGCCGCGCTTCACCATCGTCAGCCGGTGTTTTTACGACAGGACCAAGCGCTTCAATGGTTGGACTCCAGCATTGCCACCCAAGACCTTGGCTCTTTGTTGGCACCCAGTATGCCGGTGCCTCTTCAGGTCGTGCCGGTAAGCAGTGAGGTCAACAACGCCCGCAACAAAAGTGAGCGCTGCCACTATCCAGTGGGGCCAACTCAACTCGTCCGTGCGGATATGCCGTACAATCCCGCACCTGGCGCGTCAGCCGTTGAGGGGCGCGATAAACACAGCGAACAAATGACTCAGCAGGAGAGCATCATTGTTGATACGTAAAGGGCTTTGGTCCGCCAAGGGCAGTGTGGTTTTTGAAGGCAGCAGCCTAGGCGTGCCCGTGGAAGTGGATTTAGACATTGTTGAGGATCAAGACGGCATTACCCTAACAGGCGAGATCCAAGGGGCAGGCAAGGGCGATGTCTCTATTCGTATTGGCGCAGATGACGTGGGCACCTATGTGGTGGACGCCCGGATAGGTTCCTTCGCCTTAGACGGTATCGCCAAATTAGAAAGCGAGCCCAATGTTTGTTTGCTGTGGAACCAGGGGCAAACCCAGTCCGCTACCGTTAGCCTGTTTGTGGTGGACACAGGAATTGGCTGCCGAGGTTTTTTCCGGGAGGCCGGCAAGACCGTTACTTGGGAGATTTTGTTCCGGCCCACACAGCAAGTGGTGGGTGGTGACAACGTGGTGTCCCTGATGCGGCGACGTTAAGCGGCGTCGATCAAGTACGGCGCCACCAACTGGGCGCTTTGCTGGGCCAGCACACTTTGTAGGGCTTCCATATTGGCTTCGGCAAACACCAGGCGTTCCCCGGCGCTGTTGGCGATGCAGTACAGGGTATGCGCCATTAGCTGAATATCCACATCGGCTCGAAGTTGGCCCACACCCTGCGCTTGGCGCAGCAACTGGTAGTAATAGCTGTCGCCGCTTTGGTCCACCAGTTCCATCACATGTGCACCGCTCTGGTTGCTGTCACGGCTGGGCGCAAAGTAGCCGGCCAGCAAAAACAACCATTCCGGATCCGTTGCTTGGATTAACCGAAAGCGCTCGGCATTGATCTCGTTGATGCTGGATAACAGGTCGCCTTGGTAGTTTTTGATAATTGCCAATATCGGCTCTTCCGGACCCATGTAGGTGTCGATGATCAGGGCACGCACAATGTCGGCTTTGGACGGAAAGTAGTTGTACAGGGTTTGGTAGCTGACTTGGGCTGCTTTGGCGATTTCCCGCATGGTGGTGTTTTGCCAGTGGGACTCGGCTACCAAGGTCTTTGCCGCAGTTAAAATCGAGGTGCGCTTTTTCTGGCGATTGATCTGACGCAGGGACATGGCGGATTAAAAGTTGACAAAGTCCAAAGTTAGATTGCATCCAGGTTCTTTGCAAATGCCAGAACGCCCCGATAGCATCAGGCAATCGCAAACCTCAGGCTTGGCTGACTTTATGATGACGCTGCCTTCCCAAATTGCTGGCTGTTTGACACACAAACGTTTGTGGCTGTTCTTACTTGTTGCGCTTTTGGCTTCTGCTATTTCCCCTGCGTTACCGGCGGACGATCCCAAAGAAAGTGACAAAGAACTCGATGTGGTGGCCCTGGTCAGCGGTGCCATCGACCAAACTCGGGGTAAGTACTCCTACGCTGAAATGTCCATGCTGATAAAGCGCCCCAGTTGGCAGCGGGAATCGACCCTGAAGGCTTGGACCCGGGGCCGCGAAGACGCCCTGATTCGTTTTATTGCGCCAGTGCGCGACGCGGGCAATGCCTTGCTCAAACAGGGCGATCGTATGTGGACCTATACCCCTAAGCTGAATAAGAGCATTCGTCTGCCCGGTGGCATGATGTCCCAAAGCTGGGCCGGCTCGGACTTTTCTTACAATGACATGTCCCGCAGCGATAAATGGCTGCACGACTACCGGCTGCAGCATGTGGCCTCGGATACCCACGATGGCAAAGCCGTTTACGTAATCGACGCTTTGCCCCGGGAAGATGCCGCCGTGGTCTGGGGTAAGGAGCAACTGCGTATTCGTGAAGATCTGGTGTTGCTGGATTTGACCTACTTCGATCAGGACATGCAGCCGGTGCGTCATATGCAGGCGCTGGAGTTGGGTGAACTGGGCGGGCGCGTCATGGCGACGCGGCTGCGTATGCGGGAGCTGGATAAACCCGATCAATATACCGAGCTTAGTTATCGAGCCATGGACTTTGATGTAGAAGTCCCGGATCGGATGTTTACCCTGTTTTCCCTGCAATCGGGAAGGTCTCGGTGATACGCCTTGCCTGGCGCAACTTACTGCGTAATCGGGCGCGAACGGCACTGACGGTTGGCGGTATCGGATTCTCGGTGTTGCTGGTTTCCTTCGCCATGAGTCTGCAGTCCGGCAGCTACGAGATTATGATCGACTCAGCCACCCGGTACTTCACCGGCCATGGCCAAATCAGCCACCGGGATTTTGTCGACCAGCCCAGGCTTGAACATACCGTTACCAACGCTTCCAATTTGCAGGCCCGGTTGGCCCAGATCGACGGCCTTAGGGTGTTTCCGCGTGCACAGGCTTTTGCCGTGGTGTCCTTGGCCGGTGGTGTTTCGGAGGATTCCTCGGCAGCCGACCTACAAAGCAATGACCCACAAAACGAGTCGTCCAGCGAAAAGTCTCTAGGCGGCATGGTCATCGGTGTGGATTTTAGTGCCGAGCGCAATTATCTAGACGTTTACGACAATGTCGTAGCCGGCACAATTCCCGCCCAGCCGGGTCATGGGCTGATCGGTTCGTCCATGGCTCGCAACCTTGGCGCCCAGATTGGCGATGAACTCATCGTGTTGGGCAGCGGCAAGCAAGGGGCCGTAGCCGCGGCAATTTTCGTCATCGCCGGCATCGTGGAAACCGGCCAAGTGGAGTTAGACCGAACACTTGTGCTCGCCCCATTTGCCGAACTGGCCGACGCCCTTTACTTGGAAGACGAGGCCCACATGCTGGTGCTGATGGTAGACGATCTGTCGAAGCTGACTGTCACGGCCTCTAGCGTTGCCGATCTGCTGCCCGAAGCGCTCGCAGTACAAACCTGGCAGCAGCTCATGCCCATGATTGAGCAGTCCATCGAGCTTGACCGGGCTGGGGCCGTGCTGTTTTACAGCCTGCTGCTGATTTTGGTGGCCTTTGCTGTGGTGAATACCTTCGTCATGGTTTTATTTGAACGCACACGGGAGTTTGGTTTGTTCATGGCCTTGGGTATGCGGCCCGGCCAAGTCATCGCTCAGGTGCAGTTCGAAGCCTTGTTGCTCAGTTTACTGGGTGTGGCTGTGGGCCTGCTGCTCGCCTACCCACTGATTACTTACCTAACTGGTGTGGGCATTCCGCTGGATCAAATGGGCGGCGAAGAGGCCATTCGCCAAATGCAAATGGGCTCCTTGGAGCGCATTTTCCCTAAAATTTCCTGGAGCAGTGTGACCACGGCGCCCTTGGTTATGATCGTTGGAACCCAGCTGGCGGCCTTGGTCAGTACTGTGCGGGTGCGGGGTATTCACCCGGTTACCGCTCTGCGAACGGAATAGCACCATGAGCACACTGGTACTGCTGTTTAATCTGAGTCTGCGAAACATCCTACGTTATCGCCGGCGCAACTTTTTTCTGTTTGCCGCCATTGCGGTAGCGGTGGGGGGCACGACCTTGTGCAACTCGCTGATCCGAGGCTGGCAGGTGAGCATGCTGGAGACTGCAGTATCGGGTCTAACCGGACACATCAAGCTGCAGGCGCCGGGCTTTGCCGATGACCCAAGCCTGCAACGGGCCTTCAGTTCAGACTCGCAGATTTCTCTATCCCAGCAGACCCCGATTGCGGGCATGACCCAGCGGATTAACCTGCCAGCGGTGATCAGCAGCGAGCGAGAAACCCGCGGGGTGGCGCTGGTAGGTGTGGTACCCACCCAAGAGGATATTTCCCTTTACCGCGATCTTGAGATCCAAGGGGAAGGCTTAGCAGGCGCTGACGACAGGCGACTGCTGATCGGCAAGGCGTTAGCCCAAACCCTGCAAACCCAAGTGGGTCGGCGGGTGGTGATTATCGTGCAGGGCGCAGACGGCAAGAGCCGGGAGCGAGGCTATCGGGTTGCCGGTGTCTTTGATGCGCCCATGCGCTGGCCGGAAAAGGTGTTGGTGTTTACCGGTTTGGAAGCCTTGCAGGACAGCTTGGCTGGGGATGGGCTGAGGGACCCGATTACTGAAATCTCGGTGGTGTTAAGCAACGAAGCCGATCGGGCCGCGGCAGCGGCAGAACTTGGGGCGGCCCATCCGAGCTTGGTTGTACAAGACTGGCGACAAATGCAGCCCCAGATCGCTGAGATTGTCGATATGGTAGAAGGCGTTATGGTGATTTGGTTCTTCCTCATCATGAGCGGCCTTACCTTTGGTTTGGTGAATACACTGATCGCCTCGGTGATGCAGCGCACCCAAGAACTTGGCATGTTGCGGGCTTTAGGAATGAACAAACGACTGCTGCTGGTGCAGGTGGTGCTGGAGTGTGTGGGCATCATGATCGTCGGCGTCGTTGCGGGATTAGCGCTTGGTATTGCCATGGTGTTCGGCCTTGGGGATGGCATCGACCTGTCCGCCTTCAGCGAGAGTGTGGAGGCCATTGGCATCAGCACCCTGCTGCGTCCGGTGCTGACCTTAGAGGATTTGTTTCTATTCGGTGGTCTGAGCGTGCTCGTGGGTTTCTTTGCCAGCTACTTCCCGGCTCGCCGGGCGCTGAAGATATCCCCGCTCATGGCGATGAATCGTTAGGCGCTTAGCGTTACAGGTGAGATTACTATGACCCAATCAGTACCCAATGCCGGGCCAGTGTCTTCAGGCCAAGAGTCGTCGGTTCAAGAGTCTTCGCAAAAGGATTCCTTGGTGAAAGCCCCAGTGGTTGTGTGCCGAGGCGTGAAGCGTATTTATCAGCAAGACAGCGTGCCGGTTCATGCCTTGCGGGGCGTTGATCTGGAGATTCAAGAAGGGGAGTTCGTCAGCTTGGCCGGCCCCTCGGGCTCGGGTAAGTCGACCCTACTGAACAGTATCGGCGGCTTGGACGGGTTTGACGCTGGGACCGTTACCGTGGGCGGTACAGATTTGGGGTCGCTGAATTCGGCAGAGTTGGCCGAGCTGCGCTTACACAAAATTGGATTTGTGTTCCAAGCCTACAACCTGATCCCTGTGCTAAGCGCACAGGAAAACGTGGAATTTATATTGCAGTTGCAGGGGGTGCCGGGACAGCAGCGGCGTGAACGCGCTACCGATGCCTTGGCAAGTCTAGGGCTTGGAGATCTCGCCCATCGACGTCCCGGTGAGCTGTCCGGCGGTCAGCAACAACGGGTCGCCATAGCCCGGGCAATTGTGACGAGGCCGGTGTTGTTACTTGCTGATGAACCCACAGCGAACCTAGATTCCAAAACCACATCGGAGCTGTTGGAAGTGCTGCAACAGCTCAATCAACAGCAGGGTATGACCATTGTTACCGCCACCCATGATCCCATCGTCATGGGTTTTACGTCCCGGCAGGTGGCTATGCTGGATGGCGAAATTCATCAAGACACCGGGAGCACAGGCTGATCCCTATGCTTGTTGGTTTATTCGGTAGGTTGTGCGCCTTACGGCTTATTGTCCCAATCCAGGGTTTTCTCCTGAGTCTGATCCTTGGTGCGGGGCCGCTTCAGGCCGACACTGGCGTGGTGATCGGCAGCTTCGCCGATGTGCAAAATGCTCAGTCCCTGAAGCAGCAGTCTTGGAATCTTGAGCTTAGCCTGCCTCTGCAAGATATTCGGGTGATCACCAATCAAGAGGGGCCGCGTGCCCTGCATCGGGTGGTATTGATTCCAAGTGAGGGTGACCAAGCACGCAGCCTATTACCCACGGTTCGAGCTGCTGGTTTTGCAAGCGCTTGGGTGGTGCAACTGCCCACCTTGGAGTCGGTGGTTGCGGCTAGCCCATCGGGCATGGAACCCGCGAACGCCCCAGCGCCAGACGCGCTAACAATATCGGCTACGGCAGCAGATGCCCGCAAACCAGTGGTTACCTTGGCGAGCAGGGGAGGTAACACGTCCGTGGCCACTGAGGAGCGAAAAAAGTTGCTGCCGAGGTTTGGCGACAATACGTCTGTGACCTTCCGGCTAAAGGGGTTTGGCAGCGCTATCCAAGTGCCATCGTCAGACTTCAGCAGGGCCGCAGCGGGTGACCACAGCACCAACGCCACGCTGGATTTGCGCACCATGCTGCAGCACGACATTGGTGCCTGGACTGTTGAAGTGGCCCACACCCTGCTGTTTCAGCACAGTGACCAACTTGGCCCAACCCTTTCGTCATCCGGTTTGAATCCGGTAGTCGTAAGCGATGACCAGCGGTTAATGGACCTGACCTTCGAACTGAATGACGGCCAGCGCCACCGAGCACTGCACCGTCTGGATCGCCTCAACGCCCAATGGCGATCAGATCAATGGGCGGTCACCCTCGGCCGGCAGGCTGTGAGTTGGGGAAGCGGCATCGTCTTCCAGCCACTGGACCCCTTTAACCCCTTCGCGCCCACAGCAGTGGATCGAGACTACAAAGCCGGAGATGACTTGGTACTGATCGAGCGGCTGTTTGAAAGCGGTCACGACATGCAGCTGATGAGAGTGTTCCGGCGTGACGACACAGATCAGGTGAGCAACAGCGCCGCCAGTACCGCTGCCAAGTGGCACGGTTACGCCGGACCGCTGGAGTTTGAATTGATCGCCGCCCAGCACTACGACCGGGATTTCTTTGGAGTGAGCGGGCGTGTGCCAATAGGCCCCGCAGTCCTGCGTAGCGATATCGCCATTCGCGAGGGCGTTTCTGCTGGGACCCAAAACTCACAGTGGGGCACGCTGGGTATCATCAATATTGATGTGGCGTTTCCTTGGCGCGGGCGAACGGTTTATGCCTTTGCAGAATACTTTCACAACGACTTTGGGCTGTCTGAGCTGTCCAGCCCGTTAACCCAACTGCCTGCAGATTTACAGGAGGGCTTGGTGCGAGGCGAGTTCTTTAATTTGATGCGGGACTATTTGGCCCTTGGTGGCAGCATTGAATGGCACCCCTTACTAACCCAGCAACTGACGCTGATTACCAATCTTCACGATGCCAGTTCCCTCGTGCAGATGCAGTTGGCATGGGATGTGGCGCAAAACCAAAACGTGCAGCTGGGCTGGGTCGGATTTACTGGCGGGGATGGGGACGAGTTCGCGCCGGTGAATATTGGCGCGCTGCCCACGGGTCAGACGGTCACTCAAGGCGGTGGTGATCGGGTGTATTTACGCTGGGCTGGGTATTTTTAAGCACAGTTGCAGCGGCAGTGATGAATGGGTTGGAGGCCTTTCCTAACCTAGCGTTTGTGGTTTAGTAAAAGGGTTAGTCAGTGGCTACATTTACCAAACGCAGCCACTGATTTTGCCGACTTAGATAGAGACCGGTGGCTTGGATTCCACCATAGTCAGCGCTACGTCGTCGGGTATGCCCATGGTGGCTTCGTAGTGACCGGGCGGGTAGTTGGTCATATGCGGCCCTGTGGATGCCTCACTGATGGTCGGCTGTCCCACGCTGCCGCCACTGTCTGCAAAGGCGGCTGGATTTTTGTATCGGGCCAACTCGTCGGCAGAGATGCCTGCCAGCGCAACCACCTCCGGGTCGATCCACTGCTCATTGTTAATGGGTTCCATGGAGTAGGACAGCTCTAAAGACAGATTCTCAGGCCCGGCAAAGTACATGCTGACGCACATGCCATGGTCCAGTGGCCCCAGCACGGGAACGCCCTTGCTGCGAAGCCGATCGCGCATGGCCATCATTTCATCGTGATCTTTCACTTTCAGTGCCAAGTGTTGCATGGTGCCCGCGGCGCTGTTGGCGCCGGGGTTGCCGGCGTGGGTAACCCCCATCTGCACTTCGATGCTTTTGATGTCCGGATTACAAACAAAGGCAATGGAGCTTTCATCGTTTAGGCGTAAAAATCCGTGCCAAGTGTTTTCCACGCCGTGCATCCAATACAGAGCCTGTAGTTCCATGCCCAGTTTGTCGGTAAAGAACTCGATCTGACTTTTCATGTCAGCGGTGCACAAGGCTAGGTGGTGCAGGCCTTCAACTTTGTTGCTCATGTTGCCTCCAAGCGGATGGTGTTTGACGGTTGGTGTTAGCTGACGATGGGCTTGGCCGATGCGTCTGCTGCTTCCAAGTTGGCTTTTTTGGCTTCCATTAACTGAGGCACCAGCGTATCCAACTCCTCGACGCTCCAAACGCCTTCCTTTCTCTTAAACTGCTTGATGATACGGGGCTGCTGCATGATCGCGATACCACCCCGGGCTGCATGGAAAATCTCCGAGGTGATACCTGCGGATTCTTCTCCGGCCAGCCAGGCGCAAATGGGTGCAATATGCTGAGGGCCACCGGCTTCCATATCCGCTTCTTCGATGGTCTCACCCCGATTCTCACGCAGCGGAATGGTCATGCGCGTGAGCGCTCCAGGCGAAATGGTGTTGCTGGTACAGCCGTACTTGGCCAGCTCAAGAGCCATCACTCTGGAAAACCCAGCAATACCGGCCTTGGCAGCGGCGTAGTTGGCTTGACCAAAATTGCCGAATAAGCCAGAGACACTGGAGAAGTTGATGATGCGGCAGCCGGTGCGGTTTTCTGCGCGTATGTAATTGGCAAAGGGCCGAGTACAGCAGTAGTGGCCTTTCAGGTGCACGGCCAAAACCGCATCCCAGTCAGATTCTTCCATCTTGAAAATGGTGCGATCTCGCAGAATGCCGGCGTTGTTGACCAAGATATCCATGCCGCCGAAGGCGTCGATAGCGGTCTGGATCAAACGCTCGCCGCCGGCGACATCGGCCACGGAATCGGTGTTGGATACGGCTTCGCCACCCGCTGCCTTAATCTCGGCCACAACATCGTCGGCAATCATGGTTGACCCGGTGCCATCGGTATTCGCGCCCAAATCATTGACCACGATCTTGGCGCCTTGAGATGCCATCAACAGGGCAATTTCTCGTCCAATACCTCGGCCAGCGCCGGTGATTACCGCAACGCGGTCCTGTAATCTGCTCATTCTTGTCTCCCCTTAAGTCCAAACCCTAAAATTCAGAGACCAGTTTTAACCTCAGCGCAGCCAATGGACAACCTCTTCATGAACAATAACTACAACCGACCGGATGACACATTTGGTGATGCCACCGCTCGCATGACCCAGGAAATTTTTGCCGATGGGGTGGATCGTGCTGTGCTGCTGATGCGCCATTCGGCCCGAGAGTACCGGCGCGACATTCACGATTTAGAAAATCCGCTGACCGAGGAAGGCCGTGATTTAGCCGCCCGCTTTGGGGCGCGACTGCCGGATGTGGATCTGCGCGGTTACTCCAGTCCGGTAAAACGCTGTACAGATACCGCGGATCTGGCCATACAGGGTTCTTCTGCGGCATCCCGAGGCGGGGTGGTTGGTAAGGTGCGCGACATCGAGGCCTTTGGTGTGTTTTACGCACTGGATCAGATTCGCATGTGGAAGGGCCTGCGGGAAGCCGGTGGCTTAGCCAACTATGTGGGTTCGTGGTTTGCCGGTGAGATTTCTCAGGCGGCCATGATGCAGCCACGGCGAGCGGTTTCCATGGTGTTGGAGGTCATGTTGGACAAACTTCGGGCGCCTACCCAAGAGGCGGGAGTACGGCAGTTGGATCTGTGTGTTACCCACGACATGACTGTTTTCACCATGCGCCATGGCGTCGGGTTAGAGCCGGTGGACGCTGAAGACGTGAAGTTCATGGATGGCCTGCTGATGTTCGAAAAAGATGGCCGGGTGTTTTTTGCCAGTCAGCATGGTTCGGTGGTAGAGGTGGACGATAAGCTTTTGGCCCACAGTCGTTAGGCCTGTTCCTGCATCTCCTCTAACTCAATCCAGCGTTCGGTGGCACTGTCTAGGGCCTCCTGAGTTGCGGCTAGCGCCTTCAGCACAGGCTCTGTGACAGCAAAGTCACGGGAGTAAAAGTCCGGCGCGGTGGTTTGCTCGTTTAACGACTCAAGTTTGGCCTCAAGCTCGGCGATGGTGTCTGGCAGAGCGTCCAGTTCACGCTGAAACTTATAGCTGAGCTTCTTCTTCGG
>JAYOVN010000058.1:0-12930 GCA_038151515.1 Gammaproteobacteria bacterium
TGGATAGAATTTGTTCTAACAACGTGGACCCGGCTCTCGGCATGCCTACGATGAATATAGGATCTGGGGCTTCAAACCCATCGCGACACGGCTCTAAGGCATTGAAAACCCGCCTTTGTTCTTCGAATTCTTCGGACATGTGTTGAGCGATGTATCTCGATTCAGCCCGCTTAATCTGATTGCCGCTGGCGTAATTCGAAAATGCCAGGTCGTATTCGCGCCTATCCTCGTAGGCCTTTCCCAGCCCGAAGTACAAATAGACACGATCCATTTTTCTCAGTGCCGGATTTTTGAGAAGGTTCTCCATCCGAGCAACTTCGCTTTCCTCAAACTTATATGTCTTAAGGTTCGCCAAGGACTGCCAAGCCTCGCCGTGAATCACACCATCCCTACAGGCCTCTTGATAACAGCTAATCGCCGCATCGGTGTCACCGATGGTCTTGAGCGCATGCCCTTTCGACGTCAAGGTGACAGGCTCACCGGGCATCGCCGTCAGCAGCTCGTCAAACAAGGCTAGTGCGGTTTCGTAGTCACCAAGCTGCATAGAGATCACGGCGAACTGTGACTTGAAATACAAATTATCTTTGTCGTTTTCGAATAATTCCTGGGCGTGTTCCCGCGCCTCCACCAACTTCTGCCGCTTTCTCAGCACGTTAATGTAATCCGTCTTCAACGGAATATTTTGGGGTTCAAAGAGGACGGCACTTTCCAGCAGAAACTCGGCCTCATCAAAAACATTCATCTTCGCCGCGATTTGCGCCAGCAACCGCATGGCTTCCACATGATGGGGATTTTCGGCCAGAAACTCTCGGCAAGCTTGCTCCGCCTTTGCTACGGAGCCCTGTGACAACATATCCAAAGAATAGATAAGCGGTTTAGGCATGTTGACCAAGCGCTGAATGTGCGGCTTGATTCTCTCCGCTTCTTGAACTCGACCAGCGGCAAGTAATATCTCCGCTTGCCCGCGCCAGCTCACGTGCAGGGATGGGTTTTCTTCTGTCGCGCGCCCGAAAGCAGCAAGTGCCCCTTGCGCGTTACCGTCCGCTCTTAGTAGATGGCCTCTCTCCTGAAACGCTCGGCCATGCCTTGGGTACATCTGAATGAGTTTATCCAAGAGCGCCATCGCGGCTCTAGGCTTCCCAAGTTTTCGAGCACACACCGCTTGGAGATACAGGGTTTCGCTGCTTTCCGCAGGCTCGCGAGTCAACAGCCGCAACGCTTCGTGATAGTCACCAGCTTCTATGGCTTGTTTTATTGATTGGTGCGAATCCGCTTCCAACGCCTACTCCCTCAAAAAAAAAGCTCCCTAAAAAGGGAGCTTTATTATTACACCGACTCGTTTTAAGCGTTAGAACTTATAGTTCAGTCTTACGCCCATCGTCATCGGTCTTGCGTAGGTCACTCGAGGTCTATCGTTAACGTAGTTCCTGGTAAGCTCCGCGCGCTTATCAGTGAGGTTGTCCACGTAGACCGTCGCATCCCAATCGTCGGTTGTTACACCAGCGCTCACACCCATCATCGTCCAACCTTGTACCCGATCGCGGTTGATTATGATGATGTCGCTGTAGGATTCATCGGAGTAAGCGATGTTATACATCACATGGGCACCCCAGCCATTAGCTAAACTCCAGTCGTAGCGAGCATTAGCATTGAATTGGAGTTCCGGTGCGAAGGCCAGCGAATCGCCTACTCGGACGTCGTTCGTTGGAATCAGCTTATCCGTAATTTCCGTATCGAGCAGTGAGAAAGATGCGCCTATGGCTAGACCCGGTACCGACGGTGTCAACCAAGTCACCGTTCCCTCTAAGCCCTTCACTTCCGCGTTAGCAGCGTTATCCGAGAAAAACAGATTCACGATGCTTGGATCGAAAATCGTCGTCTGCAATCGGTCGATCTCTGCATAGAAGGCGCTGCCGTTGATACGCAACGTACCGTCGGCCAAGTCTGCCTTCCAACCCAACTCATAGTTGGTGACATCGTCTGTCTCCAGCTCGAACGGGACCTCATAGCCATTTGGACCTTGTGCTCCACCGGGACGGTTTAGCAGCCCAGGTCGATACCCTTCTGAATAGGTGGCATACAACAGCACGTCGTCTGAGAGTGTGTAACTCATGGTCACCTTGATGATGGTTCCCGAGGCGCTGGCCACATCCGGCGCATCAATAGCCCTTAGGAACGCCCTTATTTCAGACTCGCTGACTGCATTGGGGGCTGTGACATATTGGCCACGGCCAAGGCTGAAAGAATCGCCCGCCTGCCAGATGGCAAGTGCTTCTTCAAACGTCGTACCCGATTCTAGGGTTGGTTGAAACCCGCAGTCGCCAACAAAGGTCAGAGAGCCATCGCCATCGTACAAATCGCTTATGTTTGTACCGAAGGCATTTTGGTCGTCAGCAAAGAAAGGATTACAGAAGGTCGCGTTAGCACCACCTTCCAAGTCAACCTCTACATCGTAATAGCGCGCCCCGAACGTTCCCGAGAGCTTATCGGTAAAGTCATAACTTACCTCGCCAAAGAGAGCGTATTGCTTGTCGGTTCTACGCACATCGTTGCGGAAAACCGTATCTCTTGGGTAGGGTCCTTCCTCGGTGATCACTGAACCCGGGAATGGGTTGTTTGGAACCGCCTCTTGGACCGATTGGCCTGGATAGAAGTCGAAGAAGTTAATTTTGTTAACACTGGGATAGCTGAAGTCTACCCGCTCTTCTAGCTCTAGATCGCTGTAGAACGCACCAGCGGTAAAGCGAAGGTCTTTGGATTGATCCGTGCTAATGCGAATCTCGTGGGTTTGCACCTTAGTTTCAGAATAGCTCAGCGCATATAGATCCGGCTCGTAGCAAGTCCCAAACGACTGGTTCGCTGGCGCGCCATCTTGGTAGTAGTTGTACTCTGGATAACTGACCGAGGCATCACAGATGTAGTAGGGAAGATACTGACCTACGAACATATAGTCCGTGTAGTCAACGATCTGGTCTGACTCACGCTCGGTGTAGGCGCCGGTGTAAATCACTTCCAGTTCGCCGATGCGCCCTTCCAACGTCCAGTTGAAGTTATCGAAGGAATCCTCGAGATGATCAGGGCTATATCGCTGAATGCTTGGAGAATCGGTACCCAACGTTGGATCCGCGGTAAACGTACCGTCGGTTTCGAGTTCTTGGGTCATGGCACCCAGCAAAAGACTCCAGTCCTCGTTGATTTCTGCACGAAGAGACAGGCGGCCGCCGGTATAGAGCGTATCGTTAAAGTCACTTTCCACCAGTGCTGCGTTATTAGCCGCACGGAAATCTACCTGAGAGTTCGGATCGTATGGATCAAATGGAATACGCGCGCTGGTGTATGCCACTTCTTCTGGCACGCTATTGATATAGGTGGCTGAGTTCAAACCTGCTCGAGCGGCCGAGACTGGCACTCCATTTGTTCGCACATAACCTGCATCACGAAAACGCGCGCTTTCTTGCGCTGTTATCGACCCCGGCACGTTATCGACCCATCCGCCTTGATCGTCGCGATAAGCAACGGCGCGGACTGCGAAGGTGTCAGAAATCGGCAAGTTGTACATCACCTCGAACTTGTTGCTGCCTTCACCTTCCTTGGTGTTAGAACCGTCAAAGCTGAGGCGGCCATAGGCCCCGGAAAAATCCGGCTTGTTCGTAATTAACCGCACTGTGCCTGCCTGTGAGCTTGCACCAAAGAGCGTGCCCTGCGGGCCTTTTAGAACCTCGACTCGGTTTAAGTCAGCCGCGTAGACATCTAAGTTTCGACCCGGTTGGGCCAAGGGCTGTTCGTCTAGATACAAGGCAACATTCGGCGCAATACCCGCGACGCCGGCCGTCGTCAGATTTGGTGTCGTGGACGCGATGCCTCGTATGTAAATGGTATTCTGGCCTGGGCCACTACCACCGGCGGTCACGCCAGGCAGTTGAATCAGATAGTCTTCAAAATTAGTGATACCGAAGTCTTCAAGCGAGTCGCTGGTCAATGCTTCGACGGTTACAGGAATATCTTGGGTACTGGCGGCCCGCTTGGTCGCTGTTACTACGACCTCCTCGATCACACCTTGTTCGGCACCGGCTTGATTCGCCGTCATCGATACAAGCGCAGCAACGACTGCTTGGTTTACTTTGCTCCGTTGAAACTTCACATGCTCTCCTTTTGGTGATGACTCGGTTATGCGAGCCATTTCTCAGATCTGAAAGGCGCGGTGAAAATTTACTTCTCAAGCAAATGTTTCGTAGACGAATAATAAATTTCGCCTTTACCCTCCAGATATCCGGTCAATAATACATCAAAACCAATCCAAATAGTTTTTTTCTCCCATAAAATCCTACAAACGGTTTGACGGCCACCAAAGCCGTCACAGCAAACTGCCTACGCTTTTCTTTTGACTACTAAGCATTCACACTGCTTTGGAACCTAAAGATGGTTTGCTTGCATAGGAATTGCTCTCTTAGAGGGCGTGACCCAAGCCACAATTGGGCGTATATACCGCCCTTCCAGCGTCGCTCAACGTTCCAGCGATGCCGTTTAAAACACCCTAGGGACCCGGGGAAAGGACAAATCAGTCACATGAGCCAAGAAGTAGACGTCTTAATCACGATCCGCAAGATCATACGGGCTACCGATCTTTATTCTCGGCAGCTGAGCAAAAAGTCCGGTTTGACGGCGCCACAACTGCTGGTTTTACAGGCAATTCAAGAGATGGGCGCGGTAGCCATTTCCAGACTGTCTACCCATGTCAGCTTGAGCCAAGCCACGGTGACCAGCATCTTAGACCGCCTCGAAAGTCGAGGATTGGTTGCCAGACACCGAAGCACCATGGACAAACGTGTGGTCCACGCCACCCTCACACCCGAGGGCGAGGCGATGATTGTGCAAGCACCCAAGCCCCTTCAGGACGTCTTTAGCGCAGCTTTTGAAAAACTGGAGGAGTGGGAGAAGTCAATGATTGTCGCCTCGCTCCAGCGCGTCGCATCTATGATGAACGCCGAGCACATCGACGCATCACCCATGCTGCACGTTGGCATCGCCGATGAACCGGCAGCCCAACAAGAGACCAGTATTCACAACCCTCAAACAGGCACATGAGCGTCACGATGGCGGGGTACCCAGCGGAGCGGGCTAACCGGCTCTCGCAAACCCGTCGTCTTTTTTTGCTGTTGGCGCTTTCACCGTCTTGGATTCAATAGCGATCGATGTTTGAGGCCTCACACATCCTTGGCCCGAGTGCCTTAGTCGTGTTTGCCGGGGCCGCTCTGGGCTGGCTCGCCTTTGTTGCCGCCAGACTGTACGCATCACAGCTGCTGGCAACGCCCCAACCGCTTGAGTGCGCGCTGGAAAGCGATCAGTTAATCACGAACCCCAAAAGCAGCACTTCGGGCCAACACCGATGGCCCGGAGAACTCATCGTTGGCACAGTTACAGGAAGTGCGTTAGCCGCAGCTCTGGCTCTGCGCTTCGGCATTTCTACCGAACTGGCGTTAGCCGCAGTCCTGACGCTTGTTCTGCTGATTTTGACCCTGATAGATCAGCGACACATGCTGCTACCTGACAGCCTGACGCTTCCGCTGGTTTGGGCAGGCCTGCTCTGCAACATCCCCGCCTACTTTACTAGCCTCCAAGACGCAGTAATCGGCGCAGTGCTGGGTTACGGCTCTCTGTGGAGTATTTACTGGTTGTTCAAGTTGGTTCGCGGCAAGGAAGGTTTGGGTTATGGCGATTTCAAACTGACAGCGGCCCTAGGCGCTTGGCTTGGTTGGCAGGCACTGCCGGGCATCATTTTTACCGCTGCCTTAGTCGGCGCTTGCGTTGGGCTAGCTCAGGTAATTTTTAAAAAAAGGCAGAGCGACCAGCCACTGCCCTTTGGCCCTTTTTTGGCTGCTGCAGGTTTTGTCGTTCTGTGTACTGGCTGGAATGGCCCATGGCTTTTGAGCATCTAAGTATTTGTTGCTCTGCCCAACCAAGGGCCGTGTTGGCGACGTAAAAGCTAGCTTTTGAAGGTAACCGTATCTTCGAGAGGCGCTCGCTCAGTAATGGCTTCGTTAACCTTCATGCTGGTGTCTTCGTAACCAAAGCTGATGCCAAACAACACCTTAACCTCAGAACCAAGTCCGAAGGCTGCCCGAACCAGATCCGGATGGTGGCCCATGGTGCCTTGAGCGCAGGAAGCTAAGCCGTTGGCGGTCATGGCCAGCATCAGAGTCTGCGCGTACATACCCACATCCCAAGCACTCCCCAAACCAAAGCCCTCGTCCATGCAGAGGAAGGCCACATGAGGTGCATCAAACAGCTCAAAGTTACGAAAACTAGCCGCTGCCCGAGCCGGCTTGTCGTCCCAAGAGATGTCCATGGCCCGATACAGCACCGCCGCACACTCCCTGCGCCGGTCCTTGTATATCTGGCCTATGGCGCCCTTGGGGTCTTTATGATCTTGGTCAGGGGCAACTTTTGCCTGCACGCGCTCCATCATTTGCGCTCGCAAGCTGTCACGCAAATCACCCGATGCCACGAACGTCTGCCAAGGCTGCATGTTGGTACCCGAAGGTGACCAACGAGCGATATCAAATACCTTATCCAGTACCTCTTGAGGTACTGGACGCTCGAGAAAACCACGGACCGAACGGCGGGACTTCACCGCTTCTTCAAAAGACATTGCTGACATATAACTTCCAAGTACAACTTCCAGCCACCCAGAGTAACACTGTTTGCCCAGCGGCTCATGAGAGCACCACGCCACGGCTGAGCTGATCTCACCTCACATAACCTCCCCTTGCAGATTCACTGTGGAGCAGAAGCAAACCAAGGCTATGGATAAGGGCGATTGATACCTGGTCGCTCATGTTCGTGATTGTTAGATCACGAAAGTTTCTTCGCCAAAGCAGTTTTGACGCATTGCGATCACCTGACCCAACAGTTCTTTTAACGCCAAGCCGAAAAAAGTGCCTATTCCCCTTGGAATTCAGGGCGCTGGTGATTGGTATAGAAATCGTCGCTGCCGTCGAGGATACATTTTTGTTTTTCACACATAAGAAATTGGGGTCAAAAAGACGTTAAGAACGAGCAGATTTAAGGCTTTCACTTAGACCTCTAAATATTGTTTAACCCGTTGTTTTTTATATATTTTTTTAGATCAAAAAAGGTTTGACTCCGGCAACAAAAAGCGGATGATGCCGCAACTTTCAGCAGCCAAATATCGACGGCTGGAACAACAACCTTGGTGATAGGACAAGCCAATGAGCCCACGCGACACAGACCTTCAATCAGACGTAACCTACATTTCAGAGCCCTACGTCACATCCCCTGCACGCAATAGCCGAGCCGGTCAATTGGCCGTAGAGCTGGCCGCAGAAAAGAAGCGCCTGCAGGACGAGTTGCGCGAGCTGCAGGCCGAGAACGACGACCTAAAATCCACCACGCCAGTGGGTACAAAGGACTGGTACGTAAAGTGGGTGGCCACGGCCTTATCCGTCAGCGGCATCTTTTTGATGTCAGCGGGCTTGGTGATGCAGGGACAGGTCGCCTACGTCATTAGCGCTGTCGGTTGGTTATTCGTCGGCATGCAGTGGGGTGACCGAGCCATCATGATCGGCAGTTCCATTAGCGCCACCGCCGTGTTGATGGATCTGGTTAGATCACTGACTGCTTAATCAATCGGTAGTGCTCTGGACAGAAGGGTCGTAAAAACCCAGCGAACCATACATATCGATACCTGCAACTCGCCGGGCTTGAGGAGAGAGCTGGGCAATACGCTCCCGGGGCAAGTCTAAGTATTGATTCTCTTCTTGGCGCACCCAACCTAGTGAGTAGGTCAGAATGACACCGTAACGCCAGTCTTGAGACACATTGGCACCGGCCCCATGCAACAAGCCGCCAGCCCAGAATAAGACCGAACCCGCGGGCATCTCAGCCCTGATCACTTCGTCAGGCCTAGGTTCGCGGTCAGCAGCCCAAGTATGACTGCCGGGCACAATCAAGGTTGCCCCATTGTCGGCCCGAAAGTCGGAAATTGCCCACATGCTAGCCACGATGATGTTGGGTCGCGGTAGAGCGAAGAACGAGAAGGGATCCTCTTCACGATGTAAAATCTGCTCCCGTGCTCCGGGTCCAACCTCCAAAGCAGCGGTTACATGGGTTTGATAACCGTGCTCGGCGTTACCTAACAGATGGTCATCGCAGATCTGCATGGACAACGGATGGGTTAACAAGGAATCTGTCACAGCTTCCGATCTGGCGATTAGCGCCGGCACACGTCGGGTTCGCCCGGGATAGAAATCCTCCGGAGAGTCATCCTTGGCCACCCGAACCGCGGACATATGCGGGGATAATTCATCGACAATGGATTGACGCAGTCCGCTGGTGGTTACATCGGTTACTACTGCGCAGCCGGCTTCGGCAAAGGCCTCAGAAATCTCGGCGGCAGGTGTTTGACTGGAAAAACATGGAATGGACATGGTTCCTCCTTGGGTATCTGGCAGCCGCGAACGGCTTGATTAAAAGTTTTATCTCTTGGCGTAATCCACCGCCAGCCATCGCTCTGGCAGCACGCGCACACCAATTTCCTTTTCGATGTTAGCGGCCTCGGCGTACTGTCGCCCCTGCTTCTCGCCTAAATAACGTTGGGCCATGGACAGCTGTTCGTCGAAGGTCACGGCGCTAACGCCCGTCACAGGGCCTTCAACGCTCACGTAGGAATATGGCAGAGCCTCGCGCTGAGCCACCAGACTGACCCGCTGGCCCACCGCCAGCAGCTTACCTTTACGAGAATCAGCAGCCACGATCATAAAAATCTCTCCTCCGGGCTGATAGTCGTACCACAAGGGGGCCGTGAGCGGGCCAGACCCAGCGTCGTTGATGGCTAGCACTCCGATGCGAACCTCACTCAGGTAGGCTTCTTTTTCGTCTTGAGTCATTTTTGTCATGGTCTTCTCTCCTTTAGCCCGGGTGCGCTCCATGCCTAACAGCCGGTAACATACGTTCAGGAACTGCCTCAGCCGTGACCCGCTGGTTCACTCTTTCGCTCCGCCGCATAGCTGGCCTGCAGAGCTGTATCGGTCAGATTCGACACAATCTCCCGCATGGTCGCCTCTGGAGCGTGGATCATGCGGGCCCGAATTGCGGCAGCCATGGTCACAGCCTGCAATATGTCGCCGTTGGAAACATCGCCGAGTATTTTCAAATCGTTGGCAAGCGCATTCATGATGGTGGTCAGCAGTTGATGCACCCGAACGCTGTCTTGAGTGTGTGGACTTAACGGGAACTCAATATCGAACGTGTCGCCGGTATCGGTGACCACTGAGTAAGGTAGGTGATCCATAATCATTCCTGTTTTGGTTCAAGCAGACCTCGCACAATCGGCTGCCTAAGTCCTCGGATTTAAACCAGCGCCTGAGCCATCAGCACCAAGCCAAGTGCAAAGCTGAGCAAGCCGGCCAAGGCTAAAAAACGCAGGCTATCCAAGCGCCCAGTTGTCCACCCGACAAGCTGCATCAGCACACGCAGTAAAACGACTAAGAAAACTACGTTGACGCCAAAACCCAACAGGGGCAGTAAAAATTGCGCCTCGTAAACATCCAAAACAGCCGCTGCAATTCCAACCACCATGCCTAAAATAGCCACACTTGGTAAGGCGTCACTAAAACTCTGGGCCACGGAGTCAGCACCTGAAAAACGAGCGACGATGCCAATCCACAGCAACATTACAGCGACAAATGTCACGGCTGGCATCTGCAAATAACTGCTCAGCGACGTATGACCAATGGCGAGATAGCCAATACCAGCGACCATCGCAACAGCACCAGCAATACGAAAGCCTGGCTTTGGCGGCGCTTCGGCCGTCGATGACTGCGTCCCAAGGGCCACGCTCAGCGAAACAGTAACGAAGCCGGCCAAGGCAAAGGTAACCAGGGCAAAGCTGGCAATGTAAGGCAACGTCATAAAATTCAGCGGATCCTCAAAAAGCGGCACGAGGCTTACCAACATAAAAAGCAGCGCGACCTCAAGCAACATGACGTGTGCCATTGCCGCAGACCGTTTCAATGAAAACCCGTTGGCCAACGCCATTACGATCAACGCGCCAATGATCATAAAAAGTGCCGGTAAATCGACGATGCCGGAAAAGTCACGCATGTAGATATCTCCCCAAATATCAACTGGAAGTGGACAGGTTGCCACACTTTTACAACGACTTCGCCCCATGAGCTAAGGTGGTTGGAAAGCATCGCTGGGCTATGCACGCCAACAGATCGCCATTCTTAGTCGATTGGAATTAGGAGAAATCCGATCCCGGGTAGGTCGTCCTATTTTTTGTCGCTCTTCCAAGTGCCGCCGTAGACATAGGTGCTTGGGTGACAGCTCTTGACCGATAACAAGCATGTCTCACAAAGAAAGCGCCAGTCGAGGCTGAGGTATCGACATCTGAACAGCACGCCTTTTGGCTGCAGGCACTGGGCACAGTCCTTTGCTCGCTTTCTCATATGCTCTTTCTCAAATGCTCGTGCTCAGGTACAACACTGTCCAGAACGTTGGTGTTATACGCGCCGATGCTACTTGCTCTTTTCAGCCAGCTTTCGCGCATAGGCTTTGACTGTTTCTTTGTACTCTTCCTCGGTCAGCGCCCATTGCTGCAGATCTGCATCCGCCCAGCCCATGCTCATGCCAGAAGCCGATCTACCCAAAGCCGAGGTCATTGATCGCGTCATTGCCAGCGCCGCAGCAGGCACTTCCAACAACTCAGCGACCAGTTCTTCGGTTGTGCTTTCTAAGGAATCATCTACCGCCACCCGTTGGGCCCAGCCACTTTGTTTCAGCTCATCACTGTAGACTTTTCGCGTGGTCATCACCCAATCTCGGGCAGTGGGTAGCCCCACCTCCCGGGCCAACAGCGGCGTCCCGTTCCATACATTTGGAATACCCAGCGCCAGCTCAGGAATGCGCAACACAGCATTGTCGCTGATCACCCGAAAATCGCAGGCCGTGGCCATCAGGGCGCCGCCCCCAACCACGTGTCCGCGCATGGAGGCCACGGTAACCTGAGGGATACGCTCCAACTGCTCCAACACCCGTTGCCACGTCGCCGTTCGGTTACGACGGGTAGACCAGTCGCCCTCGACCTTGGGATAAGACGTTGTCTTAAGATCCGCTCCAGAGCAGAACGATTTGCCCTCTGCTGACAAAATGAGCAAGCGAATATCCGGGCGCTCCATCAGATCGTTTAAGGTCGAGGCAATGACTTGTCGGATTTCGTCGTTTAGCGCATTTAGCTGCTTCGGCCGATCCAGAATCAACCGAACCGTTTGCGCCTCATAAACTACTCTGATGCCTTTGGCTTCTGACACTTTTCTTTACCTCTTACTGGCTTTGAAATTTACTGTTGTATTTCGATGTGGAGCAATCTGCCTTGCTCTCCTGAGCGAGCCGAGTTACCGACCCCGCTCAATTGTCTGGGCAAACTGTCGTTGATCTAGCCAACTCGCCGGCATGCCATGGGCTCTTACTACCCCGCTCCGGCTCTCTACTGAACTAGTGACCTAGTCACCGGTCACTGGGGCTTCGCAGATGTGGCCTGTAACTGGGCAACGATCTCGTCATGTTTGGCACGGGTCAAAGGATAGCGAATCAGAGCCAGATACCCCAAGAACATGGGGAGCGCGAAACCGACTGTATAGGTAATCAGCAACCCATCTAAGGCCTCAGCAGAATTGCTCTGCCCGGGTTGGAACCCAAAAACCAACTCAAGAATCATGAAACTAACGCCAACGCCAAATGCCGCGCCTGCCTTGCTCGTCGTCGTTAGTAGGGCAAAGTAAAGCCCAGAGCGTTTTTTGCCGGACTTAAGCTCGTCGTCATCGGTAAGGTCCGCCATCATGGATCGCAGCAGCGTTGGCGCAGCGCCGAAGGCCACCCCGAATAAAATCGTAAACGCCCACAAAACAATGACGTTACCCGCCTCGGCGAAGGGAATCACACCAAGGTTTATGGTCACCGCGTAAATCAGCGCAATCTTGAGAGCATTGTCTTTACCGAGTTTGTAGGCAAGTTTTAACCACAACGGCATGGCAAAAAAACTGGCAAGAAAATAGAAAAGCAGGGCGATGCTTGCGTGGTCAGGCAACTCGAAATAGTTGGCGGCAAAAAAGATATAGAGCGCGCCCGAAACAGCTGTTCCAAGGCCCGTCATCAGATCAGCGACTAACAGTCGCCATAGCACTTTGTTTTGTACGATGAGCTTCAGGGCTTGTTGCCATGGAATGCTGTTGGTGTTGACGCTTTTGCTATCGGGCACACCGACCAGAAGCGGCACCACAAGTAGCGGAAATAACAGCAAGCAAAACCAGCCCATGCTGGCCACCTTGCTGGATTGGTCTGCATTGCCAGTGAGTTCGAGAAATGCCGGAATCGCCAGAACAATGGTCATGCCGGCGATGGTAAAAACTTCTCGCCAACCAAATAAGCGGGAGCGCGCATCGTAGCTGGTTGAAAGCTCAGCACCCCAGGACAAATGCGAAATCACGAGCATCGTATAGCCGATGTACAAAACCAACAGCCAAAACATCAGGTAGGTGGGTGTAACCGAATCCGGATTCGGCATAAAAACCATCCACACGGACAGCATCAAAATAGGAATGGACAACGCGACCCAATGCTTGCGGCGGCCCCAACGGGTCTCGAACTTGTCGATCGCCATACCCATGAGCGGATCTGTCACCACATCCCACATGCGCGCCAAGGTGAAAATGATGCCAACCGTCGCAAGAGATAGCCCCATACCCTCGCTGTAAAACCTTGGCAAATAAACCGCAACGGGCATACCCATTGCCGCCATCGGCATCGTAATGCCGGAGTAGGCGGCCAATATCCAAGGGCTGCTTTGCTCAGAATGCGATGGATTGTTTGTCTGCATGGCCGAAGACAATAACACCTATTCGAGGGCGTGGA
>JAYOVN010000059.1:0-12721 GCA_038151515.1 Gammaproteobacteria bacterium
CGCGACTGATCGGGCAGAATGTCGCGCATTCCGCGTACTGCTTTCACCACAATGTATTCGCCTAAGTTGAGGGACTCGAAGCAGAAACGCTGCCGGACTGAGCATCCGCTCCGACCACGAGATTCGCCACATCTCTGCGGGAAAAGGGCCGCAAATCCACTTCGCTATCATTAAAAATCAGTGTTACGCCGGGACTGTAGCCGAACTTGATCCGAAACGGACCCGCGCCAATGTAGCGCCGCGCCTGGCCTGCCCGCCCAAGGTCGGCATACAACAAGACGCCTGCCTCATCGCGCAGCTCGAACCAGCAATCCAAGGTAAAAGAAAGCTGGATTTCATCGTCGCCCAGCGCAGTCAGTCTGGGCAGCGCATAGGCCGTCGGCACTTCTCTTTCCACAAGCGCAGCCTCTTCCTGGACAGAGTCTGCGGTTGCGTTACTTTCGGCACTTGGGGCTAAGGGTTGTTCCAACGAGACGCTGTCCGCCTCCTGCTGACCCAATGTTTCGCCTCGGCTGTCAGCCGCCAAGGATTGGCCGCGAGATTGTTCTTCCGTTGCCGACTCAGGTGCGATTGGGCCGGCATCTTCGACCACTTGAGATCGGGCTGTCCCTGCCTGAGTGCTCTCCCCAGCAGCAGCGATAACTTGTTGTTGCGACCCTCGGTTTGACTGCGGCGCTGAGGACGCTTGATCAGTTGGCACTTGGCCAGCGGCAGCCACTGTTATCTCAGCCGCTATTAACTCAGACACTGCTTCCTCTGCAGCTTCCTCAATTCCGCCGTCGTCAACTAACTCAGAAACAACAGGGTCATCCACACCCCTCGAGTTTTCTGAGGGGTAGGCTGGGGAAGGATCGCCGGGCACTATCCCCTGCTCGGCTACCGCCATGGTCAACGCCTGCTGAGGTGTTTCAGAAACGACTTCTTCAACAACACCCTGATCGCTGTTGGTCACAAAATAAACGAACCCCACAGATAGCACCAAGGCCAGCGCTGTCCATCTTCCCATTTTAAAGGGCTGAGCTCTCTCTTCGCCAGAGGCTCGATCAAGCATGGGTTCCGCCGTGTTACTGTCATTGGCTCGTTCCGCGTGCTGGGCCCACCAAGCATCAATCAAGGGCTGAGCTGCCAGCCCTAACAGTTTGGCATAGGACCGAATATAGCCATTCACATACACCTTGTCGGGCAGTTGGTCTGGCTTACTTTCTTCCAAAGCGCGAACCATTCGAACCGACAGATTCAATATGTCCGCCGTCTGCTCCCGGGTGAGATCTAAGGCCTCACGCCCCTCGGCGAAAACCTTACCCGCACCGACGATGGTTTGGCTGTCTTTTTGCTCGCTCATCTGTCGTCATTCATCTGTTCAGGCCATACCTTGGGACATCGTCATTGCACGTGAACAACATCTACTTGCTGGGCAAGACGTTCACGGTAACGACTTTGACGGCGGGTACGGTCCTCCACCATACCAACCAGCTGACCACAAGCCGCATTGATGTCGTCCCCTCGGGTGGTCCGAATCATAGTGATGTAACCAGCCTGCATGAGCACGGTTTGAAAAGCATAAACATCGGCGTTTTTTGGCTTTTCATACCCCGAACCGGGAAACGGGTTAAAGGGAATCAGATTGATCTTACAACGTAGTGACCCAAGCAATTTAGCCAAGGCTTTCGCGTGCTGGGGTTGGTCGTTGATTCCCCGCATCAAGGTGTACTCAATAACCAGTTTCCGCGCCGGCCCTAGGTGTTCCACGTAGTCGCGACAGGCCTCCAGCAGCACCTCAATGGGGTACTTTTTGTTGATTGGCACCAGTTCGTTGCGCAACTCGTCAAAGGGCGCGTGTAGCGAGATCGCCAGAGACACATCGGTATGTTCTTGCAGCTGCCGTATGCCCGGCACCACGCCCGCAGTGCTCACCGTCACTCTGCGCTTCGACAAACCAAAAGCGTGGTCATCGATCATGATGTTGGTCGCGGGAAGCACCGCATCAAAGTTCAGTAGTGGCTCACCCATGCCCATAAGGACCACGTTCGTCACGGATTGAGACTGCTCGGCAAGATACGCGTTGGCGATTACCATCTGCCCGACAATTTCTGCCGACGTCAGGTTACCGTTAAAGCCCTGCTTGCCCGTGGAGCAAAAACTGCAGTCCAACATACAACCCACTTGGGATGAAACACACAGTGTATTGCGGCCTTTTTCGGGGATCAGCACCATTTCCACTAGGTCACCGGCTGCCACTTTCAGCAGCCATTTTACGGTGCCGTCCTTGGAAACAAAGCGCTCGTGTACCTCCGGCAGCGTCAGGGTGCAGTGCTCGAGCATCCACTGACGTGCGGTTAGAGGAAGGTCGGTCATACCACCAAAATCCGTTAGGCCCTGGTGGTATACCCACTTCATGATCTGCCGGCCTCGAAAGGCCTGTAGACCAATTTGCTGGAACAACGCTTCAAGTTGACCTCGATCCAACCCATAGAGATTGTGTTTGGTGGTCACGCTGATGTTCCCGTTTGCCCTGAGACCCTCGCCTTAGGCGCGGTCGATGATTTCGTCTTCGTTAAAAAAGAACGCAATCTCGCGGGCCGCGGATTCTGGGCTATCGGAACCATGTACCGCGTTAGCATCAATGGATTCGGCAAAGTCGGCTCGGATAGTGCCCGGATCTGCATCTTTGGGGTTGGTGGCACCCATCAGACGACGATTAGTTGCGATGGCGTCTTCGCCCTCTAGAACTTGGACCATGACAGGACCGGATCGCATGTAGCTGCACAGATCTGCAAAGAACGGCTTGCCGTCGTGTTCAGCATAAAATCCAGCGGCCTGGGTTTCGCTAAGCTGCAACATTTTAGAGGCGACGATTCGTAGCCCACCTTTTTCAAAGCGCGAGTAGATTTCGCCAATTAAATTACGTGCTACTGCGTCTGGCTTCACGATCGAAAAAGTTCGCTCAATTCCCATGGTCATCTCCGTTATGGATACGCGGTTACCATTCTTCACGACTCAAATGGAAGGCTATAACCACCCTCTTTCGGCCAACGAAAAAACCCGCTATGTATCTAATTTTTAATAAAAAACTCTGGCTCACTGAGCTTCGAGGGCGCGTATTATACGCCTGCGGGTTACTGACGCAATCGGCCCAGCACCTGGGATAAATGGACGGCTGCCTGGTCAATCTCGGCCATGGTGGTGTAACGGCCAAAACTAAACCGCAGAGAGCCCTGCGCCATCTCCGTGGACAATCCAATACCCCGCAGCACATGAGACGGTTCGACATTGGTTGAGTTGCAAGCTGAACCTGTTGATATGGCCAACTCGGACAATGCCAGCAGCAGTGTTTCGCCGTCGACACCACCGAAAGCCACATTAACGATCTGGGGAATACAAACCTCGGTATTGGACGTGACGAACACATCCGGCATCTGCGCCAGATGGTCGTCAAATCGGTGTCTGAGCGCCTGCACGCGCAGAGTTTCCTCTGCCATGTGGTTATGCATTAGCGTTGCCGCCGCAGACAGCCCAACGATCTGATGAGTCGGCAGAGTGCCCGACCGCATGCCCATTTCGTGGCCGCCACCGTGGATCTGAGCCTCAAGGGATAGGCCGTCGGCACGGCGTACATACAAGGCCCCGACCCCCTTGGGTCCGTAGATCTTGTGCCCGGAGAGAGACAATAAGTCCACGCCTAGGGTTTCAACATCAATGGGCAACTTGCCATAGCTTTGGGCCGCGTCCGTGTGGCTGAGCACACCCTGCTCACGACAAAGACGAGCAATCGCGCCGATGTCGCTAATGCTCCCAAGTTCGTTGTTGACCTGCATGATTGAGGCCACCAGAGTGTCCGGACGAATGGCATCAGCTACTGCCTGAGCTGGCACGACACCTTGGCTGTCTGGCTTCAGGTAACTCACGCTAAAGCCCTGTTTTTCCATCCATGCAAAGGTATCTAGGATCGCCTTGTGCTCGATGGTGCTGGTAATCAAGTGCATACGCCCCAGCCGTTTGCCACGCTCTAATAGGCCCTTAATGGCTAGGTTGTCGGACTCAGTGGCCCCAGAGGTCCAGATGATTTCTCTGGGGTCCGCGTTAAGAGTATTTGCCACCTCAACGCGAGCGGTTTCAACAGCCTCCTCGGCCTGCCACCCATAAACGTGGCCGCGAGAAGCTGGGTTGGCGAAAACGCCATCCATAGCCAAGTGTGCACTCATCACATCGACCACGTCGGGATCCGTCGGCGTTGAGGCTGCGTAATCAAGGAAAATGGGGCTGCTCATGCAGTGACACTCTTATAATACTGGCGGGAATCTTAACGCGAATAATCGATTCCAGCTTAATGGACTTAATGAATTACTTTCGACACCACAGCGCGCAGCCTGTGGGCAAGATAACCACACAACGATGCCTCCACCACGATGTCTGTGGTCTAGGGTCTACAGCGAATATAGGGCTGGCGGGTTTAGGATACCGATTGATGGCGGCCCAGAGCGACACGCACAGCGCCACTTAGACCCACGCGCAGCGGCATATTGGGATTACTGCCGTGGCATTTGGGTTCGCCTTGAACCCAACTGAGTATGGCTTCCCACGCTTCTAGGTCTTTGCGAGTCTGCCATACTGGCAACTCGTGAATGCCAATGCCTAGCTCCGCGCCTCGCGTGTAGTTCACTGAGTCGCGCAACGTAGCGATTGATGGGATGTCGAAATTCTGCAAAAAACCCTGCAGGCGCTGGCTGCCTCGGCTGTTTGTCTTCAAGCGGTTGGCAATGATGCCGATACGTTTTTGGGCCAGCGCACCACGACTTCCCAACAACAAATCGGCGATGCAGTGAGTCGCTGCATGAATGTCGATATCAGAGGACATGACCGGCATTAAAATTGCGTCAGCGCCCCGAGTCGCCGCCTCCAGGCCATATCGATCGAGTCCCGCAGGTGTATCAACAATCAGTGCCGTACAGTCCTTGGGTGGGGTCAATTGGAAGGTTCGAGTCGCCTTCCCTTGATTCCGGTAACCGGCAATACCCGCGATGGGCGCCATGTCGTCTGGTCTTTGTTTCAGCCACCGGATGGAAGATCCTTGGGGATCAAGATCCAAAATCGCTGGCGTTTCGCCATGCACTGCTAGGGCGGCGGCTAAGTTGATGGCAATCGTGGTTTTCCCGGATCCGCCCTTGCTATTTACGACGACGATTTTTCGCATCCATGCAGTTGACCTTGACGGCCCGAGGAATGCAAGGGGCGGCCAGTCAAAAAAACGAGAACAAATAGGCATTTACGGCCACATCTATGAGCGTTACTTCATCCGACGCTGCACAGATTTAAGCATACCTCTGAGAATTTGAACCTCGGTTTCGTCAAGCTGCTGCCGCAGAAAGAGACGGCGCAAACGCGTTACAGTATTACCCGGATTTGCCGGGTCTACGAAGCCACTGGAGACCATTACCTGTTCCAAGTGCTCGATCAGCTTATCCATCTGAACACCCGATGCCGGATCTTTGTCCCAAATCCTACGGCCTATGGCCGACACCTCCTCCTGCACTAGCTGACTGTCCGCAGACACCTGAACCGGTGCTTGCTCTACGTACTGAAAAATCTCGTAGCAGATCACCTGCACCGCCATGGCCAGGTTCAACGATCCATATTCTTTGGACGACGGGATCTGCAAATGGGTATGGCAGCGCTGCAACTCGTCATTACTTAACCCGCTGTCCTCCCGGCCGAACAAAATGGCGATTTCTGCATCCGGTGCCTGTTCAGCCAATACCGGCCCAAGGTCTTTTGCCAACACCGCCGGCCACGGGATCGCTCGAGCACGGGTGCTGGTACCAATAACGTAGTGGCAATCGGCTATGGCCTCAGTCACATCGGCAACAACGCTAGCACCGTCCAGCACATCCATGGCACCTGCGGCCCGCCAATCCGCCTGAGGATCCGGGTATCGGGCGGGGTTCACCAGCACCAATCGGTGCAGGCCCATGGTTTTCATGGCCCTGGCCGTACCACCGATGTTGCCGGGGTGACTCGGTTCAACGAGGACGATCCGAATACGCTGAAAAAGGGTGTTCAATCTAATCACCGCCTTAGATGAGTGGGTTCATATTAGTATTTGCGCCTAGTGTACTTGGCTTCCCTGCCTGCAACCTTTAGCATGCGCAGCCTCTTCGTCTGGACACCGCAGCTATGCAGCCCATGGCAAACATCGCTTTACGCGCCGCGAGAAAAGCCGCAGACTTTCTGGCCCGCAGCATGGATCGGCCCGATCAATTCCAGATACAGGAAAAACGTCGCAACGATTTTGTCTCCAATATCGATCGCACCGCGGAAGCGATTATCATTGAACAAATCCGGGAAACCTACCCAAACCACAGAATTTTGGCGGAAGAATCTGGCGAGCAAGCTGGCGATTCCGAATACACCTGGATCATTGATCCGCTGGACGGCACTCTCAACTACCTGCAGGGCATTCCTCACTTTGCTGTATCCATCGGCATCATGAAGGGCAATCACCACGAGCACGGGGTTATCGTGGACCCCGTTCGGGGCGAAGAATTTGTGGGTAGCCGCGGCGCAGGTGCCCAGCTAAACGGCAAACGTATTCGAGTGACTACCCGAGCCAAGCTCAGCGAGTGTGTGCTGGGCACCGGCATTCCACCGGGCAGCATGAACCTGCTACCGGATTATTCCCGCACCTTGGAAACCCTTACCGGCACGTGTCGTGGCATTAGACGTGCCGGCAGCGCCGCATTGGATCTGGCCTATGTCGCCTCGGGTCGTATGGACGGCTTTTGGGAATCGGGTCTAAGCAAGTGGGATATTGCCGCGGGTATCGTGTTGGTTCGCGAGGCCGGTGGTTTTGTCAGCGATCTGAGCGGCGGTGAAACCTTTTGGGAAAGCGGCAACATCGTCGCCGCCAACGCCAAGTGCTTTAAACCGCTTATCCAAACCCTTAAGAGCTAGCTGTCACGGGCCTCTGCTGAGCGCCACCTCGACACAGGCCAGCCCTTCTTCGGTTGAGTCTTTGCATAGGCTAACAAAGCCCACACAGTGAGAGACCCTAGGGGTAGCTGCCGTCTTCGTTGGCGTCGCTTTCAGGCTCCGGCACCAACAAGTCTTCCCGAGATATGTTCATGGCTAGCAGCACGTTGGCAGCAACGTAGATGGACGAGTAAGTACCAATCACCACACCAATGGACAGTGCCGTGGCAAAGCCCCGAATCACTTCGCCGCCAGCAAACAACAAGGCCAGCAGAACGAACAAGGTGGTCAACGACGTGACCAAGGTGCGACCCAAGGTCTGATTCAGCGCTGTATTGATAATCTCCACGGGCAGGCCTCGACGGGCTTTGCGGAAATTTTCCCGAATACGGTCGCTGACTACGATGGTGTCATTCAGGGAATAACCGATGACCGCCAACAGCGCCGCCAGCACGGTTAGGTCGAAGGTCCATTGAAAGACCGAGAAGCAGCCCAGCACGATGACCACATCGTGGGCCAGGGCCACAACGGCACCGACCGAAAACTGTTTGGTAAAACGAAACAAGATGTACAGCATGACGATGATCAATGCCGTTAGCAGGGCCAAACCACCGTCTTCTGCTAGCTCATCACCCACTGCGGGACCGACGTAGTTGGACTGCAGCAAGACGATGCCAGGATAGTTTTCTGCCAGCGCCCGGAAAATATCATCACCCAAGCCCACCTGAGCCGCAGGATCTGCACTGGCCTGAGGCGGCACCCGAATCAGCAGATCTTCGTCCGAGCCAAAGGTTTGTACGGTGCCGTTGGTGAAGCCCGAGTCCACCAAGAACCCCCGCACAGTCTGAGGATCAACCTTCTCTGCAAGCTTCACCTCCACCAAGGAGCCACCGGTGAAATCCAAGCCCAAGTTCAAGCCCTGAGTGGCAAGAGATCCCAAGGCCACCAACAGGAGCAAAGCGGATAATGCCGTGGCGATTAGCCGCTTGCCCATAAAATCTACGTGGAGGTCTTTCATATCTTGATGGTCTCTAACTTGCGGCCGCCGTACATCAAATTCACCAACGCCCGGGTCACCAAGATCGCCGTGAACATGGACGTCACGATGCCCACAGCCAGCGTCACGGCAAATCCTCGCACCGGCCCGCTGCCGATCGACAGCAAAATAATGGCCACAAAGAACGTGGTCACGTTGGCATCGGTAATGGTGAGCAAGGCTCGGTCGAAGCCGGCTTGGATCGCCATTTGCGGCGGATGGTTCTTAAGCTCTTCGCGAATACGCGAGAAAATCAGCACGTTGGCGTCCACGGCCATACCCACGGTGAGCACGATACCCGCAATGCCCGGCAGGGTCAGAGTTGCCCCCAGCACTGACATAATGGCCACCAGCAAGGTCAGGTTCGCGGCAAGGGCCACATTCGCCGCCAAACCAAAACCGCGGTAATAAAAAATCATGAACATCAGCACTAGGGCGAAGCCGATGGCCACGGACTGCCATCCCCTGCGGATGTTCTCATCCCCGAGTTGGGCACCCACCGTACGCTCTTCCACAATGTACATGGGTGCCGCCAGCGCACCCGCCCGCAGCAGTAGCGCCAAGTCTTGAGCCTCTCGCAGGCTCAAGCCGGTGATACGAAAGTTGAACCCTAGGGCCGCTTGAATGGTAGCAACGCTGATCAAACGGCGCTCTTCAACGGTGTAGTACTCCTCCACCGTTTCGCCATCGATCACGGTTTTACGTACCCGGGGCTTTTGCTCAATAAACAAAATCGCCATAGATCGGCCGACATTGTCCTTGGTCACCGCGTGCATTTTTCTGCCGCCTTCGTTGTCCAGCTCAATGCTGACCTGAGGCTGGCTGGTCTCGGGGTCATAGGACTGCTGGGCGTCCTGTACGTTGTTGCCGGTGACAATGTTGCGACGCATGATGTCTTGGGTTCGGCCCTGATAGTCATAGCTTTCGATCTGGGACTTTCGCGCCCGAGGCAGTGCCTCCAGACGAAACTCCAAATTCGCGAACTTGTTCAAAATCTCTTTCGCTCGGGCGCTGTCTTGAATACCGGGCAGATCCACCACAATGCGTGAACGCCCCAAACGCTGTACCTGAGGCTCGGAGACACCCAACTCGTTGACACGGTTACGCAAACTGGTCAGGTTTTGGCTGATGGCCCGATCCTCCAGGGCACTGATCTTTTCTTCGGTAAGGGTAAATCGCAGTACCGCAGCACCGGCCACATCCCGGTCTTGCACGAGAAAGTCCTGATACTCGGTCAGCGCCTCTCGTGCTTCATCCCGGGTAGCCTCGTCGCGAAATGCGATGCTAATGGTGCGGCCACTGATCCAGTCACGGCCGGGTAAAAACCGAATGCGCTGAGAGATCAGCGCGTCACGCATGCCTTCGGCGCTGTTTTTAACCACTCCCTCGATGTAATCGTCCATGTTCACTTGGAGCAAAAAGTGCGCGCCACCAAACAAGTCCAGACCCAAGGACATAGGCTTGCCACCAATACCCTGCAACCACTGAGGGGTCGTTGGGGCTTGAGCAAGAGCCACCACAAAGTCCACTCGGTCATTGTTTAACGTATCGGCAATGACACGCCGAGCGATCAGTTGGTCGCCTTCGTCCGCCAAACGCACCAGCAAGGAACCTGAATCGTCTTCGATGGCCAAAACGTCGATACCAGCCGATGCAAGAGCTGACGCCACCCTAGACCGATGAGAGGTACCCACCGATTGGTCGCTATCTAAGGCTCGTATTTGAACCGCTGGGTCGGGTTGGAACACATTGGGTGCCGCATAGATCGAACCAAGCAGGCACACCAAGGCAATTAGCGTGTATTTCCAGACCGGAAAGGCGTTCAGGGGCCCCCGGCGTGACGGTGCGCCAAGAAGGGTAGTACCTCGCTCGCTTTGGCCGGAGGGTGTCTTGTCGTCGTTTGTCATCCAATCCTCGTTAGACCCAAAGTGGCGGGCTGTGGTGGGTCTCTTTCGCGTCTCGGTCGAAGGGCCCGCACGTCCGTTGGTCGTGGTGCCCCGCTACCTATTAGTCTAGGGACTTAATCGTGCCCTTTGGCAGGGTCGCACCCACCGAGGACTTCTGGAAGCGCATTTCGACGCCATCACCGACTTGAACCTTAATGAACTCGTCTTCGACCTTGGTGATTTGCCCCACAATGCCGCCCGCGGTCACCACCTCATCGCCCTTGCTCAGGCCGCCAACCAAGGCGTCGTGTTCCTTACGACGCTTGTTTTGAGGCCGAATCAGCAAGAAATAAAATATGACGACAAAGCCGCCGAGCATGATGAGGTTGATCAGTCCAGCATCCGGGCCGGGACCGGCTGCTTCAGCAGCATGAACGGTAGTTTCAAACAGATTCATGATTGGCATTCCATTGATTTTGTAGGGATTCTGCGAGGTTGCGAAATGTACCCGTTTCGATAGAGCCGCGCAATTGAGCCATCAAATTATGGTAATAATGCAGGTTGTGTTGGGTCATTAGCATGGCACCCAGCATTTCGCCGCAGCGGTCTAGATGATGTAGATAGGCCCGGGAAAAATTCTCGCAGGTGTAGCAAGTGCAGTTAGGGTCCAAGGGCTCATCGGCATTTTTGTGTTTGGCGTTGCGGATCTTTACCACCCCGTTGGACGTAAACAAGTAGCCGTTTCGCCCATTTCGCGTGGGCATCACACAATCGAACATGTCCACACCTCGGCTGACTGCCAACACCAGATCCTGAGGAGTGCCGACTCCCATCAGATAACGGGGCTTGTGTTCAGGCATTTGGGGCGTGGTGTGGGTGAGGATGCGTTCCATATCCTCCTTGCTCTCGCCGACGGACAAACCGCCAATGGCGTAGCCATCGAATTCAATCTGCTCTAAGCCCCGCAAGCTTTCGTCCCGCAAGTCCTCGAACATGCCGCCTTGAACGATGCCAAAGAGCCGGGAACCGGGGTTCATGCTGCCTGAGCGTTCTTGTTCAAAGGTGGTTTTGCAGCGGGCGGCCCAGCGCATGGAAAGCTCCATAGACGCCTTGGCCTCGGCGTGGGTGGCAGGATGCGCCGTGCACTCATCCAGCACCATGACTACATCGGACCCTAAGTTCCCCTGCACGCGTATAGAAGACTCCGGGGTCAGTTCCACCCGATCACCGTTCACAGGGGAGCGAAAGATCACGCTGTGTTCGGTCATTTTGCGCAGATCACCCAGGCTGAACACTTGAAAGCCGCCGCTGTCTGTCAGAATCGGCCCGTCCCAGTGCATGAATTCATGCAGACCACCGAGATCCCGAATTCGCTCATCCCCGGGACGTAACATCAGATGGAAGGTATTACCCAACAACATTTGGGTTCCGGATTCGCGCAGGTCTCTGGGCGTCATAGCTTTCACGGTACCGTAGGTGCCCACGGCCTGAAAAACCGGGGTCTGTACTGTGCCGTGAGGCAAGGTGAGTTGTCCCCGCCGCGCCGCGCCATCTTGGGCTAATAATTCAAACACTTGCTCTCTCTATAAACATGGCATCGCCATAGCTAAAAAAACGATATTCCCTGCCGACCGCTTCGGCGTAGGCAGACATGACCAAGTCGTAACCGCCAAAAGCCGAGACCAGCATCATCAAGGTGGATTTGGGCAGATGAAAATTGGTGACCAAGGCATCCACCACCTGAAAGGGAAACCCCGGAGTAATGAACAACGCCGTGGAACCGCTGCCAGCCGCCAAGCCCCCGGCCGCTGCCGCCCCCTCTAAGGTACGAATCACCGTGGTACCCACCGCCACCACACGCCCACCCCGGGCCTTGGTTTGCTCAATGCTCGTTACGACGTCTTGTGTAATCTGAAAGTGCTCTTCGTGCATGACATGGGCAGACAGATCCTCATGCCGCACCGGCTGAAAGGTTCCCGCCCCCACGTGCAGGGTAACGAAGGCTGTCTGAACACCCTGCTGGTTCAACTGCGCCAGCATTTCTTCGGAGAAATGCAGACCCGCGGTTGGGGCCGCCACAGCGCCTTGATTGCGAGCAAAGACGGTTTGATAGCGCTCCTCATCGGTCTCAGCCTCCGGCGCATCACCAGCGCCTCGCTCGATGTAAGGCGGTAGCGGCAACTGACCATGGCGCTCCAAAAAATCGAACACAGGCTCAGGAAACCCCAGGTGGTAAAACTCGCCCTGACGGCCAATGCACTGAATCTGGCAATCAGCCACCTGCAAGTGCCTACCAGGTTTTAGCGGTTTGCTCACCCGCACCTGACACAGAGCCTCACAACTGGCCTTGCTCTGGTTTTGGCCGTCGGGCAACAACAACCGCTCCAACATGATCTCTGCATTGCCGCCGGAGTCTTTTGTTGCCAGCAGCCGGGCCTTCACCACCCGGGTATCGTTCATGACCAGCAAGTCGCCCGGACGAAGGATGTTGGCAAGGTCGGTAAACCGACCATGAACGATTTCACCGCCCACCAACTGAAGCAAACGGGAATCCGTTCGATTGGCGGCGGGGCTTTGAGCGATGAGGCCCTCGGGCAGGTCATAATCAAAATCGGAGAGTTTCAATGGCTTTACTGACCAAAGTTTAAGATCGGCTATTGTATATGCTTCGAGGCTTGGGCAGAATCGCTCGCCTTGAAAGAAGCCTTCTTTTTGTCCCTGCCCGGGTGGCGAAATTGGTAGACGCAGGGGATTCAAAATCCCCCGGTGGAAACACTGTGCCGGTTCGAGTCCGGCCCCGGGTACCATTCAACGCTCTTGCTATCCCCTGCTA
>JAYOVN010000060.1:0-12693 GCA_038151515.1 Gammaproteobacteria bacterium
GAAAGCTATCAGGGTATTCGGCCGCCGGTGCCGCGTTCTGAGGCAGACTTTGACCCCGGTGCCAAATACCATATTCCCGGCAACACCCCCTACACACGGTACTTCTTATCCCACGTGATGCAGTTTCAATTTCACCGAGCACTCTGCGATGCGGCGGGCTATACAGGGCCGCTCCACGACTGCTCGATTTATAACAGCAAGGAGGCGGGATCAAAGCTTGGGGATATGCTGGCCATGGGCGCCAGTAAGCCGTGGCCGGTGGCCATGGAGGCTTTAACGGGCCAGCCCAATATGGATGCAGCGGCGATCATTGACTACTTCCAGCCTCTGATGGCTTGGCTTAACGAACAGAACGCTGACCGGCAGTGTGGTTGGTAGAAGTAGTAGGCAGAGGTGGTCGGTAGAAGTAGCCGGTAGCAGTCATAAGAAAACGCGGCGCGCATTGCTGTCGGGGTCAGACGCGGTCTGGCTCAGCATGGTGGGGTTATGGCGATGCTCTAACGGGTCCAGCGCAGGGGGATCATGTCTTCTAGCAAGCCGTTGATGCTAAAGGCGCTGATGTTCTTTTCTGCGCCGACAGATGTGGCGAATTTAGAGTCCGTATTGGATCGCGCGAATACCTGAGAGGTAGGATACTTCTGCTTCAGCCACAGGGCCGTGCGAATGTTGTCCCGGCCGCTACCGGTGCCTAAGATGAAGGCCGTGTTGGCGTTTTCTAAATCCACCTTGGCTGCCACACGCCGCCAAACCTCTGGGTTTGAGATGTCGCCGCGCATCACCGAGCGCTCGTAATTGGACTGCAGTTGCTGTTGTTCCTCGACTACCAGCATCCGCCGTTCGGCATCTTGGTCAATGATGACCACGTGAGCCAACTCCTGTGCCTGACTCTGCCGCAGTTGTTCCACCACAGACTGGCCGAATCGGCCGAAGCCAGCAATCACCACCGTGTCTAGGCCTTGGGTGCTGGCGAAGTGTTTGCGCAGGCTGCGGCGGACAAAGGCCATGCCTGCCATGTTGTAGCGGTTAAATATGATGCAGTGTCGGCCCAGGGAGGTTTGCAGCAAGGTGCGCATGAAGCGCAAATTGTGGCAGTGAACGATCAGCCGAAACTTCAGATTGGGAGCGGTTTCCAGAACTCGCGTTGCCGCTTCAAAGGCATGGAAATCGTTGCGCCCGAGCAGCAAGACACGCTTGGCTTGCTGCAGTTTCAGCTGGTTACGCAAAAACCCAAGGGTTAGGTCGCCTACAACAGTAACGGCCCCGTACTTTTGCTGCAGTTCCTGCTCGCGAATGGACTCAAATTCGGTATCAACCACCACCACTTGGCACTTGCTGTTTTTTCGGCGCAGCAGACGCAAATAACTGATGGTCAACTCGCCGGAGCCAAAGATCACGATGTGATCATTTAGGTTACGCAACACCCACTGTTGGGGGTTAAGTACGCGAAGCACCGCCTCGACCACTGCAGAAGCGGTCAGCAGCGGGGCACCGAAAAACGCAACCCAAAGAAGACCTTGTGCCCAAATCGGACCGCCGGTAGGCATGCCCAAATCCAGCCCCCCAACGACGAACAACCCGAGAATGTAGTAGATGCGCTCCAGTAGCGGCGCTGCGGTTACATCCGGGCGCTCGGTTAGGGCGACGCCACTGGCAAAGGCGGTTAAACCAAACACAAAAATCAGCGCGACGGCCAGCCAACGCCAGCCCAACAGTGTCTTCGTTGTGCGGTTAAACGGCTGATCCGCCGGTGAGTCTGGTTGTGAGGAGTCCGTTGTCTGTTGCACTCGTAATAGCCTTGAGTGTGGGTCACCAGTGTTAGGTTGCGTCCGGCGGGCGACGATCTAAGTGTTTGTGTGCAGATGGCCTAAGTCAAAGGCCCCTAGTTTGGGGTCAGACGCTTGGGCCGAATAAAACTTCTAACAATGACTGCACTTGCTAGTATCTAGACATTGTAAGCCTAGGAGGGTCGGATGTCAGAGTTTTCAACCATTGTCTATGAGGTGGCAGATCAGATTGCCCGAATTACCTTGAATCGCGTGGATGTGCGTAACGCGCAAGATAAGGCCATGCTTTACGAGCTGAACACCGCCTTCGATTTGGCGGCACAGGATAATGAGGTCAAGGTTATTGTGTTGGATGCCAATGGCCCGCACTTTTCATCTGGTCATGATCTGGCCGACAAAACCACCATGGCGGATTATTCGCCAGTATCCAATTGGGGTGGTTTTGATAAACCCGGTGCCGAGGGTTACCAGTCTCAGGAAGAAGAAATCTACCTAGGCCTTTGTTGGCGTTGGCGTAACCTACCCAAGCCCACTATTGCTCAAGTGCATGGCAAGACTATTGCCGGCGGACTGATGTTGATTTGGGTGTGCGACCTCATCATAGCGTCAGATGATGCAACCTTCTCGGATCCCGTAGTGGCTTTCGGGGTCAATGGCGTGGAGTACTTTGCCCACCCGTGGGAAATGGGTCCGCGTAAAGCCAAGGAGCTATTGTTTACCGGCGACAAAATCACCGCCAGCGAGGCCAAGGACTTGGGTATGGTGAATCATGTGGTGCCAAGAGAGCAGTTGCAGGACTTCACCCAGACCATGGCCAAGCGCATCGCCAGCCGGCCGAGTATGGGATTGAGGTTGGCCAAGCAAAGCGTGAATCAGGCCCAAGACGCTCAAGGTTTTTGGACCGCACTGCAGGGCGCTATGTCATTGCAGCAGTTGGGTCATGCCAATAACCAGATCGTTCATGGCCGCTTGGTGGATCCGGCCGGCGCTCAGGTCATTCGCGATGACGCTAAGCGCTAGTAGGACAAGTGATTGCTCGAACAGCAACGCCAATTGCGGTGTTGCTGTTCGAAGAGGCTGGCTTAACGGCCGGTAAAGTTGGGCTTTCGCTTTTCTAAGAAGGCTTTCAAACCTTCCTCGAAATCTTCGCTGGCAAACATGCCTGCCAGGTGCACCATCAAATGGTCTACCGCGGTGTCGTAAGACTCTTCCAGTCCCATGCGCATCATCCGCTTGGTGGTTTGAACGGCAATGGGGGCGTTTTCTGCGACCTCCTGTGCCCAAGCCATAGCAGTGGGCAGCAGCTCGTCGTGAGGCACTACTGCGTTCACTAGGCCAAGTTCCAAGCATTCGTCGGCAAGAACCGTGCGTCCTCGATAATAAAGCTCGGCAGACTTGGCCCAGCCCACGAGTCGCGGCAACAGCCACGTACCACCGCTTTCAGGTACCACATTTCGTCGTGCAGTGATTGCTGCCATCTTGCCGTGTTCGGACATGATGCGCATGTCGCAGAGCAGGGTCAGATCCATGCCGTAGCCGGCAGCCGCGCCGTTAACCGCGCAGATGATTGGTGTATCGCAATGCCACATCACGTTGATGGGCGCATCGCGTAGATCAAAAAGTTTGCGTGGCGGGCGATTGTGTTCGCCGCGACCCTCTTGGTCTTGCTCGCCTTCTCGGCGTTTGTTGGTATCGATTAAATCGAGGCCGGCGCAAAAACCCTTACCCTCGCCAGTCAGTACGATGCAGCGAATTTCCGGGTCTTTGTCCGCGGCAACAACCTTTGCGGACAGCTCGTCCAGCATGTTTCGGCTGATGGCGTTTAATCGGTCGGGTCGATTGAGTTTGATCAAAAGCACTCGGTCGTGTTGCTCCAGAATCAGTTCGTCCGTGGTCGATTGGGTAATGCTCATGATCTCCTCCTTGTGATACTCCATAGTCCAGCCATGGAATGCTCCATTAGCTCATCCAAGCCACGATGTCCTGTTTTTAGGTCCGGGGTCAAGGGTCGGGATAGTGGGCTGGGTTGGTTGTGGTGCTAGTCGCACTAACGGGCTCGACTATCTTTCCGCGGCAAAGTGTCGCATCATTTCGGGCTGCCCTGTTTTCAAGTTTTATCGCCATCCGCTGCTGCGATCGCGTCCCAGAGTTGAGAGGTTTATGTTGTCCCGATCACTTGTGCCCACGTACTTGGCGCGGCGAAATGTCGCCAGTTTGCTTGCCGCTGTTGTCGTATTGATTTGCCCACTTTTGGTGGTAGCTCAGTCATCCTCACCTTCAGTAAGCCAGCAAAGCGCTTCAGGGGTCGTTCTTGGTAGCTTCGGTCAGCGTGCCAATGCTGACGGTCAGCTGCGGCGGTTACAACAGACCGTGGGCACAAACGATATTCGCCTGCAGGTAATTTCTGGGGAAGGGTCTCGCGGCCCGATATACCGGGTAGTTGCCCAATCAATGTCGCTGGATAGCCGCAGTTTGCTCCAGCGCCTGCGTGCTAACGGCTTCGCGGATGCGTGGCATGTTACTGCCCCGGAGCTTGCTCGAAGTCCTGGGGAGCCCCGGCGTTCATTGCCTGCCCCGACAGCCTTAACAGATCCAGCATTACCTATCTCAAGCAGTGAATTGGTATCACAGCCGACTGCTCAGGCAGTACAGGTCGTCGCCAGCACAGACGTGGCCGATGCGGCGCCGGACTTGTCCGGATTTTCTGGTCCCGGCACTCAGCGGGTGTTTGATACTGAGGCGGGTGTTGATCTGCACGAACTGAAGATCCAAACCATTGATCACGACGCGGCTCAAATTACCGTCGATGGTCGGATCGACGAGGCCGTTTGGCGCGGCATTCCGTATTACGACAACATGGGTGTTTCGATCCCAGATTTGGGTACCGACGCCGAGTACTCGACGAAAATGCGTATGTTCGCCACAGAGAAAGGGTTTTACATAAGCGCCGATATGGAACAGCCCGCAGACACCTTGGTTGAGCGTCTCACGCGGCGCGATGACTGGGTTGATCGAGATTTATTTGGCGTAACCATCGACGCCTCCGGCGAGGGTAAGCTGGGGTATTGGTTTTACGTGGCTCTTGGCAACAGCCTAAATGATGGCAAGGTGCTGCCAGAGCGCCGCTTTCAGCGCGACTGGGATGGCCCATGGACCGCCAAAGCAGTACGCACAGACCGGGGTTGGAGTGCGGAGATGTACCTGCCTTGGTCCATGATGGATATGCCGCAACGGGATGGCCTGCGCAACATGGGATTTGTGGCAAGCCGGATGGTGTCTCATCGCAACCAGCGATACCAATGGCCACGCTATGGCGTGACCACTAAACGCTATGTCTCGGCTTTTAACCGCCTGCAAATGGAAGACGTGGAGCCGGTACCGCAGAAGTCTGTGATTCCATTCATCTCGGCCACCCAAGATCAGGTCTTCGATGATGCCGATGTGCGTATTGGCGCGGACTTCGCCTGGAAGCCATCCCCGGCTGCGCAACTTTCGGGATCCATCAATCCAGATTTTGGTGCGGTGGAATCGGATGATGTGGTGCTTAACCTGACGGCTAGTGAGACGTTTTTTCCTGAGAAACGCCTATTCTTTTTAGAGGGTAGCGAGGTTTTCAACGTAATGCCTCGGGATGACTTCAGCTCCATCACCCGCATCGCGCTGAATGATGATTTTTCTACCACCTCCCGGCGGGTTTATTTGCAGGATCATGTGCCCCTGCCGGTGTCGTTGTTAAATACCCGTCGAATTGGCGGCACGGCGAGTCAAATGACTGTGCCAGAGGATGTGACCCTGGAGCGTGGCCAGCGTGATGTGCCTACGGATCTGTTGGGTGCAGGTAAGATAACGGGCAGTACCGACAGCTGGCGCTATGGCGTGCTCGCAGCCTTCGAAGACGACGTGGAATGGCGGGCTCGGGATGCCAGTAATCAGGAAGTAGCTCTCACCGGTCCGGGTCGAGATTTTGCGGTAGCGCGAGTGCTCTACACCGGTCCAGAAGCCACGTCTTGGGGCTACATGGGCACCTATATGAGCGGCAGCCAGTTCGACGCTAGCGTGCACAGCGTTGACGCACACTTGAGCACCGGTGGTGGTGTTCTCAACGCAGACGCCCAGCTAATCATGAGCGACCGAGACGGTGTCCAAGGCTACGGGGCTATGTTCGACGCCCTGTATGCGGCCAGCCCAAACTTGCGACATAAGTTTGAACTGGACATCATGGACGAGAAAATCGATTTCAATGATTTGGGCTTTTTGCGGCGAAACGATTACATCCTAGGTCGTTACGTGCTGATCTATAACCAGCAAAAGCTCACCCGATCTCTGTCAAATTACCGAACGACCTTGGTCGTGAAACAGCAGCACAACATGCAAGAAAATCAGGTGACGGACAGCGCCGTGCTGTGGCGATCCTCTGTGGTTTTACCGGGGCGCAATACCCTGCGAGCTGGGGTGGGGTATTTCCCAACACGATACGAGGACATCGACAGTCGCGGCAACGGTGCCTACCGAGTTGATGGCGGCGGCTGGTTCGAAACCGTACTTGCCACCGACGCGGGCAAGAAGGCTAGCTACACCTTTGGTCTTGGCGGCGCTCAAGAGCACTTGGGAGACTGGTCGTATAACGCTTGGGTAGGGGTCACGTATTTGCCGGTAGACCAACTGAGTTTTTCGTTTGACCTGCGATACAAGGATCGAAAGGGTTGGCTGGTCCATCAAGGGGGCAGAAATTTTGGCGCCTTTGATGCGGACGAGTGGAAACCCTCTTTGGACATTAACTGGTTTATTGCACCGGGCCACCAGCTGCGCTGGAACCTGCAGTGGGCTGGGGTAAGGGCCACAGATGTTGGCTTCTATGAAATTCCGGTGGGTGACGGGGACTTGGTGACGGCAGCCCGAGAAAAGCCAAACTATGACTTCAACATCAGCCGCCTGACTACCCAGCTGCGTTATCGGTGGGCCATTGCACCGCTGACAGATTTTTACTTGGTCTATAACCGAGGCAACTCCCTGCGACCGGTCGGTGAGTACGACGTACCGGATTTGTTTGAAGACAGCTTTACCGATCCGGTGATTGATTCTTTCGTAGCGAAACTACGCTACCGCTTCGGCAATTAGGCGTATTCATCGCCCAATGCAGAAGACATTGTGTAGTCAAAGACGAGCCGATGGTGAAGATCGCTAAAGGGGGCTTGTGAGAGTGCGACGGTTCGTCATGTTGTTGATTTGCTTGGTGCTCACGGCATCAGTTTCAGCGCGGGAAATCTCTCAGGGCTCTCCTGAAAAGCTAGGGTTTTCTAAGGAACGCTTGGCCAACGTCACCGCTTTTATGAATGCCGAAGTACAGCGGGGCACCATGATCGGTGGCATGGGCCTGATCGCTCGGGATGGCAAAATCGTCTACCAGCAAACTTACGGTATGGCGGATAGAGAAGCCGGCCGGCTTATGGAAGAGGATGCCATCTTCCGAATTTATTCCATGACCAAACCTATTACTGGCGTGGCTCTGATGATGCTCTTTGAAGAGGGCAAATTTAAGCTCAATGACCCCATCGCCATGTACTTGCCTGAACTGGCAAATCTACAGGTAGCGCTCTCCACCGTGGAAACAGGATCTACCTCAGACGGCATCATCACCCGAAGCCATGGCCAAACCGATGAAGCTCTTATTGGACAAACTCGTCAGCCTGCTCGGCAGCCAACCATTCGCGATTTGATGCTGCACACCGCGGGGTTTACTTACGGGGTTTTCGGTGACACAGAGGTAGACAGGCTATACAACCAACTGCGAGCCAAAGGCGATATGAGCCTTGAACAGTTCGTCGTTGAGCTTGGCAAATTGCCGCTGCAATATGAGCCAGGCACCAAGTGGCACTACAGCGTTTCCGTGGACATTCAGGGGCGGTTGGTCGAGGTGCTTTCGGGTATGCGATTCAGCGACTTTCTGCAGCAGCGAATCTTTGCGCCCGTGGATATGCCCGATACCTCCTTCGTCGTGCCGGTAGAAAAACGTTCGCGGCTTGCCCAGCTATACCAACCCAAGGGAAATCTAGGCGCTGACTTTTTGGCTATGACACGTAGCGCTGAGTTGGAAGTGGCCAGCCCCTGGATCAGTGCCGGCTATTTAGGCATGAGCAAGTTCGAGAGCGGTGGTGCTGGGTTGGTGTCTACCATGCGCGATTATTTGCGGTTTACCCAGTTGCTGTTGAACCAGGGTGAACTGGACGGCGTGCGAATCTTAGCGCCTAAAACCGTTCAGCTGATGACCGCAAACCATGTGGGCCATCTGCCTGTTCCTTATGGCACGCAAGGTTACGGATACGGTCTTGGTTTTGGAATTCATGTGGATCCCGGCGCCCTAGGAATTATCGGCTCGCCGGGCGAGTACAGTTGGGGTGGAGCGGCGGGAACCCGGTTTTGGGTGGATCCGGTTGAGGGTGTGATTGGTATTTTTATGAGCCAAACGCTGCCGAATCGGATGCGGCTGGCAGACCACTTCAAGGCCTTGACCTATGCTGCCATGACCGAAAGCAGAGTCGGTCCCTAGCCTCTATACCTTTTCTGACAGCGTCGGAACGCGTCCGCTTGGATAGTCAACTACCGGGCATGCCCATAGTCTTTTTTGATGAATTCTGCACCACGCTCGGCGATCATCACCGTTGGGGCATTGGTATTGCCTGAGGTAATGGTGGGCATAATGGACGCATCAATGACTCGCAATCCCCGAATACCGTGAACGCGTAGCTGATCGTCTACGACGGCGGAATCATCGTGAGCAGGCCCCATCTTGCAAGTACCTACCGGATGAAAAATGGTGGTGCCGAGATCGCCGGCGGCCCGTTGCAGGTCTTCTTCCGAGGTAACGCCGGGTCCGGGCTTCAGTTCCACCGGATTGAAGGGTGCCAAGGACGGGGCGGCCATGATTTGGCGCGTGTACTTCAGACCCGCCACGGCCACATCCAGATCCTCTTGGGTGCTCAAGTAATTGGGGGCGATGGCCGGCGCGTCAGCTGGGTTAGCCGATTTAAGAGTGACGCTGCCTCGACTGCTAGGCCGCAGATTACAAACGGAAGGTGTGATCGCATTGTATTTGTGCAGAGGCGATCCAAATTTATCGAGAGACAGTGGCTGCACATGCCACTCAATGTTGGCGGATGGCTGGGAAGGATCACTCTTGGCAAAGGCACCCAATTGGGATGGCGGCATGGTAAGGGGGCCGGTCTTTTTCAGAAAGTACTCCAGCCCCATCATCGCCATACCCCAGGGTGTGCGGGCCCGTTGGTTCAGGGTAACCGTGTTATCCACCTGATAGATGGTGCGGATCTGCAGATGGTCTTGCAGGTTTTGGCCGACACCATTCAGTGAGTGTTGTACGGGAATGTTGTGAGCCTGTAGTCCATTTGCCGAGCCGATTCCAGACAGCTGAAGTAATTGGGGGGAGGCGATGGCGCCGGCGGCCAGCAAGACCTCGTTGCGGGCAGTGATGTGTCGGCGTTGGCGGCCATGCAAGACCTGCACGCCGGTAGCTGCCAAGCCAGCATCGCTTTTTTCTAAGGCCAGCGCCTCAACGGTGGCTTCGGTGAGTACCGTCAGATTGGGACGCTGCCGAATATTGTCCAAAAACGCTCGGGTAGCGCTCCAGCGTTTGCCGCTGCGCTGATTCATTTGGAAATAGGCATTGCCGAAATTATCGCCCCGATTGAATTCGTCGATTTTCGGAATGCCACACTCTTGGGCGGCCTCGCGCCAAACGTCCAGAATCTCCCAATTTACTCTGCGCTCCTCAACCCGGAGTTCGCCTCCCACGCCATGAAAATCATCGGCACCGTGTTGGTAGTCTTCAGAGCGGCGAAAAATCGGCAGCACGTCGCTCCAGCCCCAGCCCTCATTGCCTAGGCTTGCCCAGTGATCGTAATCGGATTGTTGGCCGCGCATGTAGATCATGGCGTTGATGGAGGAACAGCCGCCTAGCACCTTGCCTCGGGCGTAGCCAATGCTGCGGCCATTTAGTCCCGGCTCCGGTTCTGTCTCGAAGCACCAGTCTGTGCGCGGGTTGCCGATGGTGTATAGATAGCCGACGGGAATATCGATCCAAAAGTAATTGTCTTTCTTGCCTGCCTCCAGCAACAGCACACGCTTGCTGGGATCCTTGGACAGACGATTGGCCAGAACGCAGCCGGCTGTGCCCGCACCGACAATGATGTAGTCAAAATCGTTCATATCGAGCCTTACGGGAAACCTTGATGGTGGGTCCTAGGTTATGCCAGTTCGGACTGCAGTACGAGGTGGCGTAGTGCTTGATAGCGCTGGGGTGGTTGGATGTTCAACTTTGCGCGCACGGCCCCAATGGGCTGGGACAGCAGACCCTCCCAGTCTTGAGCCGGTAGCCAAGCCGCTTTTTTGCCATCACGGTAAGCACGATAGGCGGCCTTGGGTACCGCCCATCCAAGTCTTTTGCCGATCTGGAAAATACCCACTAGGCAGATAAAGGCGATGCCTCGATTGGGGCTTTGAGCGCAGGTAAAGGCGAGCAAGCACACTTCACCCAGTTCATCCCGCCCGTAGTTGGTCAGAGTGTGCCATAGGTCGTGCATGTCTCTTTGGCGATTGGCGAACAGCAAGCGATCAGCATCTAAGTGGCGTGACGCGCGCATATCCTCGCTGGGTTCCACTAAGCCTTCTGCGCTAATGTTTTCCGAAGTCACAAATTTCAGATAGTGGGCGGCTAAGGAATGCGCTGGCAGGGTGGCCAAGTGCTCGCGATCTCGCAGTGTGTTCAAAAGAGATCGGCGCTCTGCCAAGATTTTCTGGCCCATGGTTGTGGCTCTGAAGCGTTGAAAGCCGGTTTCTAAGGAGTTGCCGGAAAGCGCATCGATGATGGTGAAAACTTCATCAGTGGCTTCTGGATTACCCATCAACCGGCCCATGGCGCGAAAGGCTTTGCGCCATTCGATGGGACGGTTTTGCTCTGCGCTGGCGGAATGACTCACGATAACTAACTCAAAAAAATTCGGGCAGATGCTAGGGTCTCAGTGCCGCTATCGCAAGGGTTGGTTCAATACCAAGGGTTGGTCTCGGGGCGGTGGCGCCCCGAGTATATGTACTAGGCTTTTTTCTCGGGCCAGTATTGGTCTTTTAACAGGCGCTTATAGAGCTTGCCCGTTGGCAGGCGTGGCAGCGCGTCGGTGAAGTCAATAGATCGGGGCACCTTATAGCCTGCCAGGTGTTCCTTGGCGTAAGCCATCAGATCATCGGCGACGTCGTCGGATGGCACTTGATCCGGAGCCAGCTCCACTACGGCTTTTACCTCCTCCCCAAAATCAGCGTTGGGCACACCGAAGACTGCCACGTCTTGAACCGAGGGGTGCAGGACTAAGGCATCTTCAATTTCCTGAGGGTAAATGTTCACGCCACCGGAAATAATCATGTAAGCCTTGCGGTCTGTTAGGTACAAGAATCCGTCTTCATCGACATAGCCCACGTCTCCCAGTGACGTCCAGTTGTCGTGAATGGGGTGTGTAGCCGACTGTGTTTTGTCCGGAGCATTGTGGTACTCGAAACTGCGCCTGGATTGCTCGAAATAAACCATACCTTCTTCACCGGTGGGCACATCAGCACCACTTTCGTCGCAGATATGCAGAATACTGGCGATGGCTCGGCCCACAGAACCCGGATGCTCAAGCCAGTCCTGTGGGGATATTACCGTGGTGCCGTTACGCTCCGTGCCGGCGTAGTATTCCCAGAGAATCGGGCCCCACCAATCCATCATTTGGTGTTTTATTTCTTTTGGACAGGGCGCCGCTGCGTGAATCGCGCATTGATGACTGCTCAAGTCATATTGTCCTCGAACTGTTTCGTCCAGCTTCAACATGCGAATGAACATGGTAGGCACCCATTGGGAATGGGTGACCGCGTACCGTTCGATGTGGCCCAAGGATTGTTCCGGATCAAAGCTGCGCATCATGACGACGGTGCCGCCTAAGGCCAGTGTCCGGGTGCAAAAACCAAAAGGCGCCGCATGATACAGCGGTGCGGGAGATAGGTAGACCGTGTCTGAGTTCATGCCGTAGGGATTGTTGATCTCTACGCCGGGCAGACCATCGCCCACGTGATCGCCAGTTAGCGGGCGCTTAATACCCTTCGGTCGCCCGGTGGTGCCAGAGCTGTACAGCATGGTGTCACCTGCGCGCTCATCGGCGATCGGTGTGGTGGGCATTGGCGCCATGGCCTCAGCTGCATCAGCAAACCCCGTCATGGTGCCGCCGATGCTAAAGCGGTGGGGGCAGCCGGGTATCAGTTCAGGTAGTGCTTGGCTTTGGGTCAACTCCGATGACGCAAACAGAACCTGACTGGTGGAATCCTCGACGATGTAGGCGGCCTCATCCGGGGTGAGGTAGCGGTTGATACAGGTCAGGTACATGCCCGATCGCAGTACTCCCCAAGCAATGGAGAAATACTCAAGATTGTTCTCCATCAGAATGGATACGTGGTCGCCCACCCCTAATCCGAGATGTTCAAGAAGACGGGCTATCTGGTTCGAACGTTGGTCCAGTTCCAACCATGAGACCTGTTCGCCGCTGGCTGCGTCAATAATGGCCGGTGTGTTGGGTTTTACCCTGGCCCAGTGTCCTGGATACATACTTACTCTCCTGTTTTTTTCTTTGAGCTGTCCTGCTGCTGCCAGACCGATCTAATTGATCTGCATGGGCGGGTGTTTTTTCTTGGTTGCAGAGGCTGCGGCTCGGATCAATCTTGTTGCCGAGCCGCACTCAGCGGCTGCTAGCTGGCTTTTGCGAGCCGCTCGTTCATGGCCTCAGTCTCTAGCAAGTCGCCACGCATGGTGCGTGCGCCTAGGAAGTAGTGCACACCAGCCCATAAATTGACTAACACCGCTACGCACAGGGCGTAA
>JAYOVN010000061.1:0-12630 GCA_038151515.1 Gammaproteobacteria bacterium
CTGATCATTACCAACGGTCAGGGCACGTTGACGGACAACGGCGACGGCAGTTGGGATTACACACCGTCGGATGATGACGACAGCGATGTCAGCTTCAGCTATACGATCACCGATGACGGCACGACGGACGGTGCTGCAGACAACCGGTCGGTCACGGGTACCGCGTCGATGGACATCACCGCGGTCAACGATGCAGTCCAAGGCGCGCTTTCTATCAATGGTGATCCGGTAGAGGATCAGCTTCTAGAGGCTTCTACGAGTGCCTTATTTGACGCCGATGGCTTTGGGGAATTTGAGTATCAATGGTATGCGAATGGCACGGCGATTGTTGACGCTACCGCAAGCACACTGAGACTTTCTCAATCTGAGGTTGGTGAGCCTATCAGCGTCGGTGTGCAATATACGGACGGTGCAGGATTTAATGAGAGCCTTTTTAGCGAGTCGACGGCCATTGTCGCAAACGTCAATGATTCACCGTTAGGCGTTGTCGTAATTTCTGGAGAGGCAAAGGCGGATAAAACGTTAACGGCAGACACGAGTGATCTAAGCGACGAAGACGGTTTAGGTGAGCTTAATTACGAGTGGTTTGTCGACGGAGCGGCGGTCGAAAATAATAACGCTAGAACATTTTCTTTGACAGAAGCTGAGATTGGCTCGACCATTTCTGTTGATGTTTCCTACGTGGACCTGCAGGGATCGAGTGAAACCATCTCTAGTCCAGCTACTGATCCTGTTATCGAACGCACGGCAACAGATGTAACGGTGAGCGTTATTAACCGTGCTGGAGACATCATGACTGGTGTTGACGGTTTGATGCACGAAGTTAAGAGCGACCAGGAAATATTTATTCGGCCAATACAGGTCGGCGTGTTTAGCGAGTTTGAGCTAGTGGTGCGTCCAACAACGTCGTTTAATGCTCTTGATTTTTTTATTGAAAGTCCTAATTCTTTGATTCAAGTTGCTTTGGCAGATTCGATTTCGAATTGGACAAACGAAACATCGACACCTTCAGGAAATTCTTTTGGTTTTTCAGGTTTTGGAGCGATAGACGAAAGCCAAACAATTAGTCCCGACCAGGAAACGGTTATCGCCAAAATTACGGCTACCGGAGATAGCGCTAAGGACTTCGAAATACATCTGAGGGATGTCTCGCTAGGCAACGAAACGCTCACGGACCAAAGCATTACACTGGATAGGGCCACGGTCGAAAACGGTACGGTAACATTTACGCCAGAAGACGATTCTATTGTCTGGATTGATGGCACTCTCTCTTACTCCCGCGCCTCTCGAGCTATCAACGCTCAGGACGCCTTAGAGGCATTTCGCCTCGCGTTAAACCAATCCACCACGAGCGGCAGCAGGTCCGCAGAGGATTATATTTCCGCAGATTTCGATCGTAACGGGTCTGTTTCCACCAACGACGCGCTTGAAATATTGAGCTACGCGTTGCGTAAGCCAAATTACGACGCCGAGTGGGTCTTTGTGGATTCTGAAGCTGACTTGAGCAGGATTGGACGAAGATCGTCGAATTACGACACCGGTAAAACGTTGACAGAGATGAATCCCACTGAAAGCGCAATACTCATTGGCATACTGTTGGGAGATGTGAACGATAGTTTTAATTATTAGCCTTTTTTGATGCAGGGCTACCGGGAAGCGTTATCGGTTTAAGCGAATTGCCCCAGACCCCGGTGCGAAAATTAGCGTACAAAAACATTGTTATCGTGCAGGGTATTGGGTTGTAGCGTCGGGAACCGCCAACGTGACTAACGGCGAAGACATATTTTTATTAAAGGAAAATGAGTCAACATTTGTCCGAATCGGAACTGTGTATGCCTTGGAAAACCCAAGGGAAACGCCTCTAGAGATTATCGAAATACAATCGGGTTCTTATTTAGGCGAGGAGATATTGTCAGACTTGAGTATCGATAAGGCCGTAACAAGACAATGCAACGTGGGCTAAAATCCGCATCTTAAAAATTAATGAGGGGTGGGGATTTTTATTTTTAAATCAACTGTTTAGATGCACTATGCCGCGCGGAGCGAGGCATAGTAAGAGGGCTCTGGATTAGTCTTTAGTGCCCACCAACCAATCGTCGATATTGGCTAACTTATATTCAGCTTTCCAAGCTTTTAAGACTTTGTGATTGCCGCCGCGGGTTTCAACCGTTTCACCTGTATTGGGGTTTTTGAAGACCTTCAGTTTTCTAGGTTTACGTGATCCGGCTGATTTGGCTGCCGGACGGCCTCGCTTGGCAGCTGTGCCACCGTCGCTTTGTAGAAGGGCAATTAAATCGGCTTTTGAACAACCGTGCTTTTTCATCAGGTTAGCTAAGGCTCTTTTAACCGCATTTTCTTTTCGAAATGCTGCGCTGTTTTCGATGCTTTTAAGCTCTTTTTCCAGCTGGGCCATTTGTTTTTCGAGTTGGGCTTTTTTTGTTGATATTTTCACCAAATACATCCTGTTGATTACGTAGCTCGCGAAAGATATGAGAATTTAACAAATAATACAACAAGGTATTCGTGTATAAATATTTAAATATTCATACGTCGTCATTAAATATTTACGAATAATATTTGGCGAAGAATTCACCGGAATGCAGCGTTGCGAAACATATCCAGGCCTGGGACTCAGAGTCGGAACCGAAATTCCTAGCAACCTCTAGTCTCCGTCGGACAAAACGCTATACTAGGCGCCGAATTACAGGAGAGGCTTCTATGGCGATGATACTCAACGAAGAGCAGACCATGCTCAAAGACAGTGCGAAGGACTTTTGCGCGTCTAATGCTCCAATCACCCAATTACGTCAACTGCGCGACGAAGAAAATGCCAATGGTTACGATCAAGCCACTTGGAACTCCATGGTGGAGCTTGGCTGGGCGGCGATTCCTTGGGGCGAAGAACACGGCGGCCTGGCATTTGGTTACAAGGGCCTTGGCGTGGTTACAGAAGAGTCCGGACGTACACTGGCGGCCAGTCCTTTGTTTGCCTCTGTTTGGGTCGGCGGTACGTTGATAAATCAAGGCGGCTCGGACGCTCAAAAGGCCGAGTTGCTGCCCAGTGTTGCCGCTGGCGAACTGAAGTTGGCCTTGGCGCTAGAGGAAACCCATCGCCATAACCCGTACAACATCTCTACGGCGGCTTCTGCCTCTGGTGATGGCTTCACGTTATCCGGTCAAAAAACCTTCGTGCTTGATGGTCACGTCGCCGATAAACTGATCGTCGTGGCACGTACTTCCGGTGAACAAGTCGCTCGCGCTGGATTGACTTTGTTCGTCGTTGATCGTGAAGCGGCTGGCGTTACCGTCACCCGCACCATCATGGCGGATTCCCGCAATGCGGCGAACGTTACACTGGACAACGTCAGCGTGTCTGGGGATGCGGTACTTGGTTCCGTGGATGGCGGCGCTGATGTACTGGATCCTGCGTTGGACATTGCTCGCATCGGACTCACAGCGGAAATGCTGGGCAGTCTGCAGGAGTGTTTCGAGCGCACCGTCGCCTATTTAAAAGAGCGTAAGCAGTTTGGCGTCGCCATTGGCTCGTTTCAGGCACTGAAGCATCGCGCGGCCAACATGTTCTGCGAAATCGAGCTGTCTAAGTCGTGCGTTCTTGAAGCACTAACAGCATTGGACGAAGGCCGTGATGCCACTGAGGTCGCAAAGCTGGCTTCTCTGGCGAAGGCCAAAGTGGGTGAAACCTACAACCTTGTATCTCGTGAGGGAATTCAAATGCACGGCGGTATCGGTATGACCGACGAGTTTGAAATTGGCTTCTTCATTAAGCGAGCGGCAGTTGCCGAGCAGACCTTTGGCGATGTGAACTTTCACCGCAATCGTTATGGTGAACTAGAGGGCTATTAAGCCTCTAATTTTGCTTGATAAAAAGGCGGTCTTCCGCCTTTTTTTGTGTCTGGAGTTTACCTGCGCGTCGTTTGCGTCTACTTCCGTTTAATGCCGATTTGATGGCCCACCTGTGCTGGAATCTCTAGGCGCCTATGAGGCCCGGACATGGCGTCTAACTTGTCGATGATGTGTTGGGGGAATTCGCCAGCTCGCCGCGTTGTCATGTCCACATGCAGTGCTAACTGTTCCGAGGTTGCCGCCAAATAGCCTTGCTCTTTGTGATACATCTGCTGGAAGTAATGCAGGCGCTTGCGATCGTAGTCAAGAAGTTGCAAATGCAGCTCTAACTCGTCATCCAGCGATACCTCGTTCAGGTAGTGCACGTGAACCTCCATGGTAAAGCACGAGCCTGCGCCGCTTTCCGTATATTTCGCGCCCACGCCCAACAGGTCGTAGAAGTGATCAACGGCTCGATCGAAAATTACGTTGTAAAAGGCCATGTTTAGATGACCGTTGTAGTCGATCCAGTCGCCGATGACGGTTTGGGTCGGACTGATCAGGGGGGCGTGCAAGAGTTGGGGCGTTGACATGGTGTTCTCAGTAATTCTCGGCGGTGTTTTGTCATCCAAAGCGTTACATAGATCACGCGGCGTTGTAACCTCCGTAGATGGAAAGTACTACCCCTCCGCTGACTCGCGGTATCAAAATCAGCTACGGATTAGGACAGGCCGCTGAAGGCATTAAGACTGCCGCCTTCAACGTCTTTGTCTTCTTTTACTACACACAGGTTCTAGGCTTACCAACAGCCTACACCGGCATCGCCATCGGCATTGCCTTGGCTGTCGATGCAATCACCGATCCGGTGATTGGTTCGCTGTCAGACAATTGGCAGGGCAAAAACGGACGCAGGCATCCCTTTATGTATGCCTCTATCTTGCCCCTTGGCTTGGTTTTTATCGGGTTATTCAATCCCCCAGAGCTGGGCGAGTTTTCGCTGTTTGTGTGGCTCACGGTGTTTTCCGTAGGCACTCGTGCCCTGATGACCCTGTACTACGTCCCCCATGTCTCGCTGGGTGCTGAGCTGACCGAGGATTTCAACGAGCGCACTGAGGTAGTGGCCTACCGATACTTCTTCAGTTACGTCGGCGGTATTTTGACCTACGTCATTGGCTTCATCGTGTATTTCCCCGACACGCAATTCAATGTTGAGGCCTACGGTCCGTTTGGCATCACCTTGGCACTGATCATGATGCTGGCGGTGCTTTTGACGTCCGTCGGTACGCGCAAGCGCATCCCTTACCTGCCGGCCAGCCGGGTCAACAACGACAAACTGTCGGCGCTATCGGTTTTGAAGAAAACCTTTTCCGAAATTCGTTCTGCCCTGACGAATCGGTCTTTTCGCTGGATGTTCGCTGGCGTGCTGATCGTATTCGCCATGGTAGGCGTCGACAACGCCCTAAACCTGCATATGAATACCTACTTCTGGGAGTTGCAGGGCCAGGGCAACCTATTCTTTTTCGCAGCCACACCAGTGGGTGCGCTGCTGGGCACAATTTTTGCCAGTACCTTTACCCGTCTTTTTGACAAAAAGCCGTCGGTAATCATTGGCACCTCTTGCTGGGCATTGTGCCAAGTGGTTCCTGTGGTGCTTCGGCTCTTAGACTGGTTTCCAGAAAACGGTACCGATGAGTTGCTGGTGACATTAATTATCATCAAATTCGTGCAGGGCTTTGGTGTGGTGCAGGCTCTGGTTTCTTTTAATTCCATGGTCGCAGACGTTGTGGATGAACACGAGTTGATTACCGGGTTGCGTCAAGAGGGCATCTTTTTTTCCTCCATCTCTTTCTCGAATAAGATGACCTCAGGCATCGGCACCACAGCCGCCGGCTTCGCGCTGACACTGATAGCCTGGCCTACCGGGGCGGACATCCAAACTGCCGCAGACATCAGCCCAGACACCATTGCTTGGCTCGGCCTAATCTACGGCCCCATCGTCTCGGGATTCGCCTTGGTGTCCATTTACTGCTATTCCAAGTACGGGCTGAATCGTGAAAAGCACGCGGAAGTGGTGGCCAAGCTCGCGGTAATGCGCGCTGAACGAAAGAACGCTGAGGCTACTGGCTAAGACTATTGCTTAAGACTACTGCCTGAGACATGCAGGGTTATCTGTTTGCCGGGACGCCTTTGCTTTTTTGCGGGTAGCTAGGTGGCCCAAAATCCCGTGACAGGGTGCTGTACGGCAGCTAAAGGCAACGGCCTTCTAAGCTATTGATCCATTCGTTGATGAGCGCCAAACCTTCCTCATGCACCATAGATCTACCCAACTCGGGCATCATCATGCCCGGATCGTTGGTGGCGAGGCGGAAGCTCAGAATGGATTCGTCTGCGCGCCCGGGAACAATACTGTACAAGTGACCGCCAGAGCCGCGACCCGCTGCGATGGGTGGCTTGCATTGCCCTAGGGATTCCATGGAGTGCTCGGCATAGTCCAGTAACAGACCCGAGGTGTCGGCGGCACCGACGGCGTTGTGGCAGTGACCGCAGTTAATATCCAAGTAGCTGCGTGCTCGGTGCTCCAGTGTCGCGTTGGCACTTGCCCACGGAGCATTTGGTCGATGCCAATGGCTCAATATCTCTAGCCAACCTCGTTCTTGCAGATAAGTCAGCTGATTTACTCCATAGACCGTGTTGTAGCGATCTAGGTGCCGGGCCTTGATGCCAATAGGCTGTATGTCTTTCGTCGTATGGTTGGTTGCATGACAGGACGCGCACTGGTTTTTGCTCGGCACCAAGTAGTTCAGAGCTTGTCCACCAGCCAGCGTATGAGATCGAATTGCGCCGGTAAGACTGAGATAGGCGTCGTCGTCGCGCCAAATATAGGGAAGGGCATCCCAGCCATGGCTTTGTCGAATCAGCAACCGTGTTTCAATCAGTTCATACTGAGCAAGGGTGATCGCGTCAGGATTTCCGTCCCATTCAGACACGGTAAGCAGTTCGCCTTGGTCATTCTTGGGGTACAGGAACGTTTTGCTGATGATGCTGCCTACCGGCAATGCAAAGGTTTCCGACGTATCGTAAGTCCCTTTGGTGCCTTCCGGCAGATACAGAGTCCGCAGCTTTAGCGCATAATCGGAGAACAGTGCGGTGTTCATCTGATAGACCACGGTCTGATCGCTGACGTGCAGCTGTCCCCGGTCGAGGTTGATCAAGCCCCACTCGGATAAGCGCTCTGGGTAGGCTTCGGGCGTGTGGAAGGTCACCTCAGCCGGGCTGCAAGCGCTCAGGCTGATAGCTATGGTGACCGCTACAAGCAGGTGAAGGCACCACCGGCGGGGAGGGCGTCTAGTCACACCGGCAAGACCAATCTGTTTGAGCGTTGGTTCGAGTCGTTTCAAGCAAGGTACGTCACCCCGCGGAAGCCCCAAGGTCACCGGACAACACCACGGCAGGTAACTTTTCAACGACACACCGGTAAGCGGCCATGTCTAGGGTGGGGCTGGCGAATTGATTGCCTGCATCGATGTTCAGCAGTTGTGCTTCGCCATTGTCCACGCAAATAACCTCTCGGTTCTCGGGTTTTTCTGGATCGACAATACCGTCCCAGATGATGTCCGGAAACGCGCCTTGGGGGCCAAAGATGGCATCACGCAGGGCCACCAAGTAATCCATACCCGGGGCAGTACCTGCGTCGCTCATGGCGTTGTCATAGACGCTGATCAGTTCCGGATAGGGGTCGAATTCTTCAGCAACCTCTCGCTGGCCGGCGTAGTTGGCACTGAAATAACTGGAGATGACAATATTGGCGGTTTGGTTGCCGCTGATACGGTTGTTGAAAATTTCAACCTCGTCATTTGAGTTCACCATAATGCCGGATCCCGCCGGCACACCCGAAACGGCGGTGCCGGGGGCAGCGAAATTAGCGGTATTGTTGTTGTGGACGTCGTTATCAAAAACTCGCGTGCCATAACCCCGCTTGGGAATGCCGGGCATATTGAAGACTAGAATGCCGCCAGTGTTCGACACGGTGGTGTTGTTATACACATCGGCACCCACGGAGTTTTCTACCTCAATGCCAGCGACATTAAATTCTGCCCTGTTGCCGCGAATGATGATCTGTTCCGACTGCCCGACGTAAATACCCGCGTCCGAGGCGGCGATGGCCACGTTGTCCTCGATCAACACGTTGGTGGTTTGTACCGGATAAATCCCATAGGCACCGTTTTTCACATCCGGGCCATTGGTCCACTCGGTGCGTACCCGGCGAATTACGATGTTGCTGCCCTCGTTGACCTTCAGCGCGTCACCCACGGTATCTTCGATGGCGAGGTCTTCGATGGTGAAATCACTTGCTGACACCGAAAGTCCCTCAGCTCCTGCTAGCTGGCTTTTGAAGGAGAGCACGGATTTGTTCAAGCCCTGTCCGCGAATAGTGACCCCGTCGGTATTCATGACCAGTGATCGATCGAAGGTGAAAGTGCCTTCGGGTATTTCGATTACATCCCCGGGTTGAGCGGTTTCCAAGGCGCTTCGAAATTGTTCCTCAAAAGGTGCTTGCTCGGCACAGCCGAACCCCAGCACAAGCATGACCAGCATGGCAGTTTTTTTCATGGCCCCCCCGGGTGACAAATTGCGATATGCCGGTTAAAGCAAAATCAGCGTTCGATCAATGGTCCAGTACATGGCGGCGCTGCCCATCGTATAGGCGGCCATCTGGTGCACTAAGTCTGGTCGCAGACTAAGGCCTTGGTTGGCTTTGCGCCATAGCCAAAGTACTAAAACCAGTGCGAAAACCACCAAGATTTGACCCAGTTCAATACCCAGATTGAATAACAGCAAACTGGTGAACAATGCGTCCTCCGGAAGGCCGATTTCACTTAGGGCGCCAGCAAAGCCAAGCCCGTGCAGAAGTCCAAAGATAAAGGCCATAAGCCATGGGCTGGTGCGGGTTAGGGCGGATCGGCTCTCCTCTGGCTGAGCCAGTTCCCGAGCTAAAAAAACAATGGAAAGCGCGATAACAGCCTCTACCGGAGCCTGAGCCAAGCTGACGACGCTCATTACCGACAGAGCTAGGGTAATACTGTGAGCGATGGTGAATGCAGTAATAGTCTTCAGCAGCATCCAAGGTGAATGAATAAAGAGCACTAGACCAATTACGAAGAGCACGTGATCGATACCACCCACCAGGTGTTCGACGCCAATCATCAGATAGCCTATTGAGTCAGCGCCTTCGCCGCCAAGGGAAAGTACTGGATTGCTGGGTCTAACGATGTAATTTTCTGGCGCTTCATCCGCCTTGATCAGTCTTACCAGCACGTCGGTAATTGAGGTGCGAAGACCGCTGATTTCGATGGTGGCTGTACTTAGGTCGCAGTAGGCGTGCAAACGTTTGATCAGCGCGTTGCCCGTCAGTTCCGGCGGGGCTGTTTCCTCGAGGTTGCAGGACTCAGGAAAAACTGGATCGATGGGTAGGCGTTTGTTTTCAACCACCGGCTGTTTCCAAAGCACAGTGTATTGGTGAGAGTCGTGGTTTTCGACAGCCCGCAGTTCCAGATAGGCGGGTCTGACTTCATCTGCCTGTGCCGGTGCCGATAAGCCAGCCAGTCCCGCTAGAAACAAAACTAGGACGAACCCTCGGATGTCGAAGCCTTTTATGACCTGGGGCATTGCTGACCTCATTCCTCAGCCGGTTCTGAGGTGTCGTCGTAGGCATCGGGCATCTGGATCTCATAGGTATCCAGTAGCTCAGCAAGGTAGGCTTTATTCGCTTCTACTCGGCGTTCTTGTCGCCAGTCCAACAGCACCTTGTCTTGTACCTGCTGAAAGGGCAGCGCTTGAACCGGCCGTCTGTTTTCCAGCAACACCGCATGCCAGCCATAGGCGGACTGAATCGGTCCTTGCCATTCTCCCGGAACTGCTAGGGCAACCAACTGCTCGGCGAAGCCACGGCCAAACAGGTCTCCGATTTCTCGTTGGGATCGGCGGACATACTGAGACTGGAGCATAAACGGGTCACCCGTGACGGCCGGGTTAGATACCGCCTCGGTAGCCATGGCCTTTGCGCCGTCGCTAGAGGTCCCGGCATCCCGGTCAGAGGAAAAATAAATGTGTTGGAAGGTGAATTGCTCAGGAATTTCGTAGCGCTGACGGTTGCTGGCGTAAAATTGTTTCAACGTCTGTTGGTCAGGAGCTTCCATAGCCGCGAGGTCTTCGGTGAGGAAGGTGACCTTTTGGATAAGCCGCCGCCGCACGATGGTGTCATCGGCATCCAAACCCAGCCGCAGCGCCTCTTGATAGTAGGCTTCATCTCGAATGAACTGGGCGATCAGGTTTTGCCGCTCAGCCTGTGTAGGCTCCCGACGCATTTGCTGCTGCCACTGGAGCGAAAGTCGTTCGATGTCGCCATTGCTGACTTGGATCACTCGGGCGTCGTCCTGCCAGCGAGCCAGCCCAAACAGCAGGGTGCCGAACAACAAAAATAGCCAAAGAGGGTCTTTAAACATGCCCACGTGTTGTCTCCCCCGGTGGCTTTAGCCCGCAAAGCAGCCTAGATGATGGTCAGAGTTGCCAAATTGCGCATCGATGACCAGCAATCGTTTGAAGTAATGACCGATTCGTAGTTCCTCGGTAACGCCCATGCCGCCGTGAAGCTGCACGGCATTCTCGCCGATGAACGTGCCGTTCTTACCCACCATGTATTTCAGGGCATGGACGATGCGCATGGCATCTCGGCCCTTTTGCACCACTTCCAAGGTGGCTCTGTACAGCATGGACTTGCACTGTTCGTACTCCATAAACATGTCCACCATGCGGTGCTGGAGTACCTGGAAGTCTGACAAGCTTTGATCAAATTGCTGACGTTCTTGGGTATAGGCTACGGTGTCCTTATATAACACCTCCATGGCGCCGACAGCCTCTGCTGCCAGCGCAAGGATGCCGTCGATGGCGATGTCTTGGAGTAAGCCGAAGCCGTTGTCCAGTTCGCCAAGCATATGGTCGGCGCTAACGCGGACGTCCTTGAAGGTGATTTCTGAGGCTTGTTGGCCGTCAACCGTGGGGAAGGACTGGATCGACACACCCTGGCTTTTGGCGTCCACCAAGAACAAGGAAATGCCCTGTTCGTCCTGCTGGCCACCACTGGTGCGGGTGCTAACGACCAGATAGTCAGCGCTGCCCCCGTGCTGAACCATGCTTTTGTGGCCCGTGATGATGAAATCGTCGCCGGCTTGAGCCCCTCGGGTGACCACGTCTTCTAAATCGAAGCGGGCTTGCTCCTCGGCATAGGCCAGACTCAGCCTGCATTCTCCAGCCATCAACTTTGGCAGAAGCGTGTTCTGCAACTCGGCGCTGGCGCCAGCAACAATGGCCCGGGTGCCCAGTACCGCACTGGCGAAGAAGGGTTCTAGAACCAAACCCTTACCGAAAGCTTCCATGAGCACCATGGTATCGGCTTGGTTGCCGCCAAAGCCGCCATGGGCTTCCGGTACGGTGACCCCAAGCCAGCCTAGCTCCGCCATGGTCTGCCAATAGGTATCGCTAAAGCCAGCCTCGTTTTTGCTGAGAGCCTGCCGAGTATCGAGGTCATAGTTGTCGCTAACAAATCGGTCAACGCTGTCTTTGAGGAGCTGTTGTTCCTCGGATAAATCAAAATTCACGGTGCAATTCCTTCGTTGGTCTGGCGGTTGTTCGTAGAACGTAGGCTCACTTGGCCTTCTTCAGCCCCAGTACATTTTTCGCCACCACATCTTTTTGAACTTCGGATGCCCCGCCGTAAATGGTGTAGGCCCGGCTGGATAGGTAGCCTGACATCCCGCCCTTGGCGAAGCTGTGCCCAACTGGCTGTTTGCCCCAAGCTGCGGAATAGATGCCGCCGGCTTCTACGGTCAGCTTTTGGATGCGCTGCTGAATCTCCGTTCCCTTGAGTTTCAAAATCGAAGACTCCGGACCGGGTTCAGCGCCACTGGCCGCGCTGGCCAAGGAGCGCAACTCAGTAAATTCCGTTGCAAGCAAGTCGATCTCCAGTTCTGCCAGCTTGGATTTGTAGGCAGTATCGTCCAGCAGCGTTGCGTTGCCACGCTTTACCTCACCTGCCTGCAGGCGCAGGAAGTCCAAGGCGACCAGAGACTTTGAAATCCCGGCCAAGCCCGTGCGCTCATGGGCCAGCAAGCCCTTGGCGTAACCCCAGCCTTTACCTTCCTCGCCGACGCGGTTTTCCACGGGGACTTTTACGTCAGTGAAATGCACCATGTTGACGCTGTGGGAGCCGCCCAAGGTGATGATGGGTTTTACTTCAATGCCTTCTTGTTTCATGGGAATGAGCAAAAAGGTGATGCCTTCCTGTTTTTTGCCCGAATCGCTGGTTCGGGTCAGGCAAAAAATCCAGTCAGCGATGTGGGCCAGCGTGGTCCAAATCTTGGTGCCGTTAACCGTGTAGTAGCTGCCGTCTTCAGACAACTGGGCCTTGGTCTTTAAGTTGGCAAGATCCGACCCTGCGTTGGGCTCGGAATAGCCTTGGCACCAATTGACTTTGCGCGCACGAATGTCAGGCAGAAAGCGCTGCTGTTGTTCTTCGTTACCGTAGTTCATCAGTACCGGTGCCAGCATGGATAAGCCAAAGGGCAGATCCCATGGCGTTTGAGCTACCGCCGTTTCTTTCTCCCAGATGTAGTGCTGGGTAGGCGTCCAGCCTGGCCCGCCGAAAGCGACCGGCCACTTGGGCACATCCCAGCCGCCCTTTTTCTTGGCTAGGTCAAACCAATTGAGACGCCATTGGGCGTAATCGGTTTT
>JAYOVN010000062.1:0-12608 GCA_038151515.1 Gammaproteobacteria bacterium
GAAAAGACAGGTCATGAAAGACAGGTCACCAATGAGCTGGGTCTCGGGGCTGGTTCAGTACGTTTGACCAGTTAAGGGCGCCTGTATTTTCAAAGAGCAAATTCGGGTTTCCAAAAACTTCGACTTGTCCAAAAAGTGTGACTTGCCAAAAAAACTGAAGCAAATGCCCGCATCGTAGGGTCTATAGGGGACGAATATGAGTATCTTAAAAAAAATCACCGCTGGCGCCGCAGCAACACTGTTGTTCCTCGCTTCATCTAGTGCGTTCGCCAAGGAGGGAGCAGCTGGAGCTGGAGGAGCTGCCGGTGGTATTGGCATCGGCACGGCTGTGGCCCTTGGGGTTCTCGGCATCGCATTAATTGTGGAGTCCGATGATGATGGACCCAGTGCACCAGCCGTTAATCGTCCCGATCCAGTAGGACCCATAACTACCGGCACGGGCACCATCTCTACATCCGGGACAACCGGAACTTAGACGTTTAGTTTACCTCCGCAACACAGCAAGGGGTGTTAGCCTTTCTCTATTAACGGGCGGTTAAAAACCGTCCATGACAGATCGCTAAGTCACTCAGACAGGTCCGATTCACACCAAGCGCTGGCTTGGGTGAGGGCTTCTTTCTACTAGCGGAACAACCTCGGGCAGATATCGATTCACAAAGTGCGGGGCGCTCCGGTGAGCGTCCAAGTCTTTTTGGGTTGCCCACCACTCCACCAAAATAAAAACTTCCGGTTCACTCTCTGAGTGGTACACCTCAAAGCGTTCACAGCCTCGTTCAGCTAGGGATGCTTCTGCTTGGGCGGTCAGCAGCTCTTTAAGCGTTTCAATGTTTCCACTATCTCGAGCTTTGAGGATAACGTTGTTGTATATCATGTGGCCTTCTATTCGTTATGGTTGATCGATGGGATGACGCAGTTTGCCACAAGTACGAGGTCTCGCTTCTTGAGGTTGATTTTCTTGAAGATGAGAGGGGCACGTAAATTACCGAGGACCCGAAACATTGCTGGAGGGATCGCCGATGTTTAATGTCTCTACCTACAAAAGCTTTGAGGTGTTGACCCTGTGGGACGCGGTACAAGGGCTGGCCCCAGAGCAAATTCCACAGCTGACCATTCACCTTGCATCTAACCCCAATGGCGCCGGGGTTATTGTTTGCCCCGGGGGTGGTTATCGAACCTTAGCCAGTGATCATGAGGGCTTGCAGGTGGCTCAGTGGTTAAACAAAGCAGGCATTCATGCTTTCGTGCTGCGCTATCGGTTGGGACCCAAACACCACTCCTCTGTGTCATTACGTGATGGCAAGCGAGCCGTGCGCTTGGTGCGCTATCGTTCGTCAGACTGGGGGTTGGACCCCAATCGCCTTGGTATGCTTGGGTTTTCCGCGGGTGGACACCTTGCCTTGGCCACTGGGCTGACGGCGGATGCCCGAGAAGAACCCTATGACGCCATCGATGACTTAGATAGCCGGCCAAACTTTTTGGTACCCGTGTATGCGGTAACCAACGGCGCTGTTCGAGGGCGTAAAGCTGACGAGTATTGGCCGACGGATACTTTGGTGGACTCTAAAACACCGCCAACTTTTATCATGCATACCCATGAGGATTCTGTGGTTCCAGCCAGTCAGGCCACCTTGCTCTACGATGCGTTGCTAAAAGCCCGGGTGCCTGCGGAGCTGCACATATTCAACCATGGAGACCATGGCTTAGGGCTAAATCGCGGGGGCAATGAACTGGATAGTCAGGCCAGCCCCTGGGGAAATTTGCTATTGAGTTGGCTGCGGCGGCACGGGTTTCTGCACGATCGGATCAGAAACGGAGAGCGATGCACGCTGGAGGGTGAGGTGTCGCTGGATGGTAAGCCAATCGCCCTCGGTTGGCTCAGTTTCATACCCCACCGACAACAATCCCCCATGGTAAGAGTTCGGTTGACCAGTACCAACGCCGGTTGCTTTCATCTTGATGCACCCGATGGCCCGGTGCCCGGGCCTCATCGTATGGTTTTGCATATGGTCAGCGAGGTATACCCAGCGGATAGCAGCGGTGACTTCTCCTTGGAGCACGCCCTGTGTTTCGAGGACACCATAGATATCACGGCAGGTGCTGCCATTAGCTGGCGGCTGAAGCGATCTGATGGGGTAGCTCTTTAGCCTTGCATGAACAACAGGTGAACCCGGGCATAGATTTGGCCCGGGACTTTGGCCGATTTTTGCTTGTCTAACGAAGCTCGATGCCGGTCATGTTCCCATCTTTTCGCCACTCATCAAGCATGCGGAAGAATTTAATGGGGCCAGCGCCGAACATGTCAGAAAAGAAGCCGCTGGCGTTGCCAGTCTTTCCTTCGCTGTTGTAGTAACCGGGCGTGCACTCTCGATAAAAACGCGCACCCGTATTCGACGACTGACGTATCAGGTCCACATAGTCTTGCTCCGCTGATTCCGAGGCCTCCACAGTTGGAGTGCCGCGTCCCCGAGCCTCGCTGAGCACATAGGCAAGGTGCTTGGCCTGCTCGTTCAGGGCATGAGGCACGTTGACGGTCACTGCGGTTTGGGTGAAACCGAGAAAGAAGCAGTTCGGGAAACCACGGCTGGTTAGACCATGGAAGGTTCGCAAACCATCACGCCAATGCTCGCTCAAGGTTTGGCCCCCTCGACCCACGACGTCGTACCCGGCGCGACGGGTAAAGGTAGTGCCAACCTCGAAGCCGGTGGCGAAGATCAAGCAATCGACTTCATAGTGCGTGTCGCCCACCTGAACCCCGGTTTGGGTGAGTGAATCCACTCCCTTGCCTTGGGTGTCCACCAAGGTGACATTGTCTCGGTTGTAGGTGTCCAGGTACTCATCATGAAAGCAGGGACGCTTGCAGAATTGTCGGTACCAAGGTTTCAGGCTCTCGGCCACGGTGGGATCCTTGACCACCTCTTCAGCTCGGGCTCGAATGAAGTTCATTTTTTTGTAATCGGACAGCTCCATCAGTTCCGCGCGCTCAGCACCGGTGAGACGGCGGCCAAGTTTGCGACTGGCCAGCTTGGCAGCGATGCCAGTGAGATTACGGAAGATATCCGTCCAACCATCGTTGATCAGATCCACTTCCTGATCGCCGCCGCTGACTAAGATATTGAAGTTGTCCATGCGTTCCTGCTGCCAACCGGGTTTCAGGTTAGCCGCCCAATCCGGATCCGTTTCCGCGTTATTTCGCACGTCGATGGAGGAGGGCGTGCGCTGAAAGACGTAGAGTTCTTTAGCCGAAGCCCCGAGGTGAGGAATGCACTGAACCGCGGTGGCGCCGGTGCCGATGATGCCGACCCGCTTGTCTTTGAGGTTGGTCAAGTTGCCATAGGAATCTCCGCCGGTATAGGCATAGTCCCACCGGCTGGTGTGAAAGGTGTGGCCTTGATAGTCGTTAATGCCCGGAATGCCCGGCAGCTTGGGCCGGCTCAAGGGACCATTGGCCATGGCCACATAGCGGGCACGCATTTTGTCATTGCGGTTAGTTTCGATGACCCAATGCTGATCTGATTCATCCCAGGTCAGATTGGTGATGCTGGTTTGTAAGCAGGCGTTGTCGTAAAGGCTGTAGTGACGCGCGATGCGACGGCTGTGCTCGAGAATTTCCGGGGCAAAGGAGTATTTGTGTTTGGGGATGTAGTTGAGCTCTTCCAGCAGTGGCAAGTAGCAGTAAGATTCAACATCGCACATGGCCCCGGGATAACGGTTCCAGTACCAAGTGCCCCCGAAGTCACCGGCGGTTTCGATCATACGAATATCATCAAATCCAGCCTCTTTCATCCGGGCCGCCATCAGCAAGCCACCAAAACCTCCGCCAATAATCGCTATCTCAACTTGGTCGGTGAGTGGTTCTCGGGTGAAACCTGGCTCTACATAGGGGTCGTCAACGTAGTGAGAAAACTCTGCGGTCACTTCAACGTATTGGTCGTTGGCGTCGTCCCGAAGTCGCTTATCCCGCTCGGCCAAGTACTTGGTTTTCAAGGCCGCCGGATCGAAATCAAGGCCGCCCAATAGTTCTGCGATGTTTGCCGTCTCTGCCATTTCTCGAAACCCTCTAAATTCCAGCCCCGGTTATACAAAGGATTGTGAGGGAAGAAAAGCGTGATCGCTTTTCCCTAGCGCGTATGCTTTGCGCATGTTTTGTGCAACTGATGAGGGAGGTGACCCGTGAGCGATGAAAAGGTGAACAAGGTTTGGCGGCTCGCCAGAACACCAACCCAAGGTTGGCCTCAGGCTGATGATTTCCGCTGGAGCGAAGAAACCTTGCCGGAGCCTGCCCGGAATCAGATGTTGACCCGAACCATTTATTTGTCCCTCGATCCCTATCAATGGGGACGGCGACGTCAAGGGGTAGAGGTCCCTGGAGAGGTTTGCCACGGGCGTACCGTATCTCAGGTCATGCGCAGTCGTTTAGAGGGTTTCCATGAGGGTGATCTGATATTCAACACCAATGGGTGGCAAAGCCACGGTCTGACTGGTGATAACATCAATGTCTTTGGCTACATGTTTCCACGAAAGCTGGATCCTAGCCGAGCACCAATCTCTACCGCCGTTGGCGTGATGGGGATGTTGGGATTAACCGCCTACTCAGGGTTGATCGTGCAGTGCCAGCCCCGCCCGGGAGAAACCGTGGTGGTTTCAGCCGCATCCGGCGGCGTGGGTCAAGTGGTTGCTCAGCTTGGTCGGATATACGGATGCCGGGTTGTAGCGATCGCCGGATCTGAGGAAAAGATCCGGTATCTCAATGAACTGGGTGTTGACGCTGCGGTGTCCCATCGGTCAGATCATTTCGCGGCCGATCTAGCAGCGGCTTGCCCAGATGGTTGCGACGTTTATTTTGAGAATGTGGGTGGGCAGGTATTCGATGCCGTGCTGCCCCTGCTAAACCAGCGTGCGCGCATTTCCCTCTGCGGACTGATTTCTCAGTACGGGAATCAAGACGGACTGGATCCGCGGGAGCAATGGAGGAAAAAAGGGGAGGAGGTTTTTGCTCGCCAGCAGGTGCAGGTCCACGATTTGTTCGTTGGAAATTACGTGGCGGACTATCAAGATACCTTTCTTGATGAGGTCAGCGAATACGTGCGCTCGGGTCAATTGAGCTATCGAGAGGACCTGCGATCCGGGCTGAAGCAGGCGCCAGAAGTTTTTGCGCAGATGTTAAGGGGAGACAATTTCGGTAAAACTCTGGTGGGCGTTTCCCCAGATCCTACTCAAACGGGGTAAGGAGAGCCGGCAACGTCGGTTAGGCGAATTGCCCAGATTGGGTTACTTTCAGTGCAGTCATAAATCGGGGAGAGGAAGGTATGGCTGAACTGGGCACTACGAGAGAGAGGTTTTGGCAGACTCGTTATTCGGTTATCGCCATGTGCTTTGCCGCGACCTTTGTTTGCTACATCGACCGAGTCAATATCTCTGTGGCCATTATTCCTATGGCCAACGACTACAATTGGAGCCTAGAAACACAGGGCTACATTCTGTCGTCCTTTTATATCGGTTATTTGCTGATGCAAATTGGTGGCGGGCGGCTGGCGGATACCTTCGGCGGCAAGGTGGTGCTCGGCGCCGGTGTGTTGATCTGGAGCTTGTTCACCTTGGTGACCCCTTGGGCTGCTATGGGTGGATTGATGATGCTTTACCTCGCCCGCATTGGCATGGGCTTGGGTGAGGCCGTCACCTTTCCCTCGGTCTATTCCTTGGTGACCCGCTGGTTTCCGGCGGGGGAAACCGGGAAGGCCATTGCCTTAAATGCCAGCGCAATTCCTGTGGGCACGGTTTTCGCTCTGGTGGTGACGCCGATCATTGTCACCACACTCGGTTGGGAGTGGGCTTTCTACTTATTCGGTTTGGTTGGCATTGTCTGGTTTGCGGCTTGGCAGTATCTCGTTGCAGCCAAGCCTCAAGACCATCCGCGCATTTCCGCTGCGGAGTTGGAATTCATAAAAAGCAATGCGCGTTTTAGCGAAGAGAAAGAAGGAGAGGAGGCGCCGCCAATCCGCACCTTTCTCAAAAGCAAGGCGGTATGGGCGATCTTAGTTGCACACTTTTGCAACAATTGGACCCTTTACGTCATATTGTCTTGGCTGCCCAAATATGTGAACGAGGGGTTAGGGGTTCCTTTTGGCGACATCGGCTATGTGGCCATGCTGCCGCACATTACCTCTTTTCTATTCATCAACCTCGCGGGCAATGTTGCCGACCGAATGATCGTCAGCGGTATGAACGTGACGTTGGTTAGGAAAATCTGCCAGACCGTGGCCTTTGGTGGGCTCGCCGCCTGTTTGTTGCTGGTTACCACCGTCGATACAGTCTGGGCCGCGATAGGCATTTTATGTCTGGGTAAAATGTTCAGTGCCGCCAATATGGGCGGTTTTAACGTTAATCATATGGACGTAGCACCCCGACATGCTGGAACCTTAATGGGTATTACCAATACCGCAGGCACCATCCCTGGCATCGTTGGTGTCGCGGTGACCGGGCTGATTTTGGAATACACCGGGTCGTGGGACTTGGTCTTTCAAGTGACCGCCGGCGTTACTTTGTTTGGCATGATTTTTTACTTGCTGTTCGCCAGCGGTGAGAAAGAATTCGATTAGACCTGTTCATCAACTGTTGGGAATCAAAAGCGATATGCTGAGCTTGCTAAAGGGCATCAAGGTAGTGGATTTCACCACTGTTGTACTGGGGCCTTATGCCACACAGTTTTTAGCCGACTTTGGTGCCGAAGTGATCAAGGTCGAGCCTCTGGACGGTGACGGCTTTCGATCGGTCAGACCCGGACCAAGCCCCGACGTTGGTGCCGGATTCGCGAACTTTAATCGCAACAAACGTAGCATCGCCCTGGATCTCAAGCAGCCAAGTGGTCAAGCCATTATGGCTAAACTGGTGGGTCAGGCAGATGTGGTAGTGCACAACATGCGCGGCATGTCCGCCCAAACACTGGGTATCTCCTACCAACAGCTAAAGCAGATCAAACCAGATCTGATTTACTGCTGGTCGCCGGGTTTTGCCAGTATTGGGCCTGATGCAGAGAGTCCGGCTTACGACGACATTATTCAGGCACGATCGGGTATGGCGGCCCTGAATTCTGATAGCAGCGGGGCACCTCAGTTCTTCCCGAGCATCGTCTGCGACAAGGTTGTTGGTCTGCACCTGGCCTTAGCTGTGGCGTCGGCGCTGGTCCACAAACTCCGCACCGGTGAGGGCCAAAACATCGAAGTGCCCATGCTGGAAACCATGACGAGCTTTTTAATGGCTGAGCATTTGGCCGGGCATACCATGGTGCCCAGTCAGGGTGATATGGGCTATCAACGACTGATGTCGCCCAATCGCCGACCTTTTCAAACCAAGGACGGCTACATGGCGATCATGCCGTATAGCACAAGGCACTGGATTCGCTTTTTGATCTTGGTTGAAGAGGGGGAACTGGCGGAGGCCGCGTGGGTTAACGACGCCAGTGCCCGGTCTGATCGGATTGACGAACTCTATGAATTGATCGCCCGAGTTGCGCCAACAAAAACAAACGATCAATGGATGTTGGCCCTTGGGGAACTGGACGTACCATGTGCAGAAGTGAATTCGTTATCGAACCTGTTTGCCGATCCTCAGCTTAGTGCTTCTGAGGTCTTCCAGCGGATGCCGGATCAGGGACTCGGTCTCATGCAGTATCTGCGACCGGGCTTTTTTAACGAGCAAGGCTCTGATTGGTCGCCCCAGCGAGCGCCCGGGCTTGGAGAGCACAGTGCCGAGATTCTTGGGGAGCTTGGACTGTCTCAAACGGAAATTGATGCCGCTAGAAAGTTGGGCGTTATCGCCGCCCCTTGATCTGAGCTTCGGAGCAAACGGAACGCTACCCTGAGTTTGGCTGAGAAGGCGTCTTTGTAGAGTAAACAACAAGGCCTCAAGGTTGGTCGTAAATCGCTGCCGAATCAGCTAACGAAATCAGGCATCGCTCAGGTGCCAGCGGGTGCCGCAAATCATCACTAAGTCGTCGCTGATGTAACAGTCCCTGGCCTTTGCTTCGCGCAAAATATGCTCACGGTTCGCTACCGCGATATCTAAGCCCCCAAGGCCCGGGCCACGCCCATCGGTGACCGGCACGAAACGGATGACGGCATTGTTCATTTGGACGGTTGGCTGGCCCGTGGCGTTGGTCATGACCGGTTGATCCATGCATTGGCTCCACAGGGTGGCCAGAGCCTCGGGGTCATCACCCTGCAGTTCCACGCCCACGAAATTCGTCGTGACGTCTTGTTTGACCTTGTCTTCCCAGCCTTTTCCGCCGACTGGATCCCAGTGGCCTTCAAAATCGTCACCGCTGTTGTATTCCAGTTCCAAAAAAGCAGCTTTTAAATCCCCTGGGTGCAACTGGGTAAGGGTCCAATGTTCGTTGGAATGCTCGTGGGCTACTCTCACGCCATGGTCTAAGGCTTGCTGACGTAGCCGCTGCTGTTCGGCAAAACTGTCGATTTGAGTGATGACCATATAGCCACCGTCGCCGTTCCGTCGTTCCAGATAGCGGCCTCCCGCCGTGTTGTCTTGGATGGGAGAAACCACTTCCAGAAAATTCCGGCCGACGGGCATCAGGTTGTTGGCCAAACCAAACTTGGCAACGCCGGGGTCGATATAACAGCTATTTATACCCAATATGCTGCACAAATCATCCACCACCGCCTCAAGGTCGCTGGCCACTAGGCAAATCTGTCTTAGCTGTATGGTCATTTCGATCCCCTCTACTTGATTCGTTTAATTGGATCCAAAGCTTTTGCTGCGGGTTGGTAGAGCGACAAAATCGCCAGGTCGTTTTTCCGCGTTGGCCATCATGGCTTCCTGCATCTCTTGACCTTGCAAGAACGACGCATTCCAAATGGCAATGTAGTCCAGCGTGTCCGCCGTGGTGTGATCTTTTGAGTAGTTGATCATGCGCTTGCAGCCATAGACAGCCAGTGGTGGTTTAGAGGCGATTTCCTTTGCAACTTCCATCACGCCAGTCAACATTTCTTCCTGACTGCCAAAAACACGATTAACCAAGCCGGTAGTCATTGCCTCGTCAGCCGGCATGCGCCGACCTGTGTAGGCCAGTTCCCGTACTAAACCTTCGGGCATTTGTTGTACCAAGCGTGGGAACGTACCCACATCTGCTGTCATGCCGATGTTGATTTCGAAAATGGTGAAAAAAGCGTCCTGTGTGCAGTAGCGCATATCACAGGCTGTCACCATGTCTAGACCACCGCCTACGCAGCCGCCTTGAATTGCAGCGAGTACGGGCAAGCGGCAGTCTTCTAACGCGTTGAAGGCTGCCTGTGTCTTGCGCGCTGTATCATAAAATGCAGCACCATGACGAATTCGATCGCGCTTGGCATCGTCTGGATTTGCGTGTTGTTTCGGAGCAAACGCGTTGAGATCCATACCGGCGGTAAAGACCGGACCGGTGGAAGAAATCACGATTACCCGAGCCAGGGCATTGCCATCAATATTCTCGATGACCTTGGGCAAGTCCTCCCAAAAAGACGGAATCATGCTGTTGCGCTTGTCCGGCCGATTCAGGCAAATGTGGGCGATGTCATTTTCAATGGACAGATCGAAGGTTTCGAAGTGCTGTTGGCTCATGGTGTTCCCTGTTTGTATTTCCGCGAACCAAGTATAACCATGCTCCTAGCAGGCGGTCAGCCCAGCAGCAGCTGATTTAAATAACGCCCGGGCGCTAGGGTAAATCCACCGGCAACCAATATGCCGCCAACGTAAACACCGATCATAGCTATCTTGTGTTGGACAAGGTTGTGGTTTCGAGCTGCAAAGTAAGCTCGCGGAACCGAAAAAAGTACCACAAAGGACAAAATGTGAATCAGGCCAAGGTGGCCAACCAACTGGGGTCCTACGGTGGCGGGAATCAGCAGAGAGAGGGCGGCCGTAGTCAGCATCAATATCATGTAGACCTTGCCCAGCAATCGGTGACTCGGGGTGCCCTTGGGCCTCAGTATTAGATAGGTACCCAGTAGCGCAGCAGGCAGCACGGTAAATAAGTGGGCGCTCATGATTGGCGTTAGCATCGTGTTCCTCCGGCAGAGGGTTGCAAAACGATACACCTAGAGAGTCAGGGGTTCTCCGACCTATGGTGTGGCTCTTTGCATTTGGTTCTGAATTGTTAAGCTTCAGACCTTACTTACTGGGGGAAAACTAATGCAACAGAAGATTGATACAGGTACCGAAGATTTATTAGCGAGTCTTGACGAGGGGGTGCTCACCCTAACTCTAAACCGGCCCGAGGCGAGAAATGCCATGAGCGGTGAGATGACCGCCGCCTTGGCTGCTCAATTGGCCGATGCTGAGCTGAACTCGCAAGTGCGCTGCATCGTTCTAACCGGTGCCGGCAAAGGTTTTTGCGCCGGTGGTGATGTGAAAGGTATGGCCGCTGACGGGGACGGCACCGTGGGCGATAACACCATCGATCATGCCATCCATCGTCAGCGTTCGAATCAGCGGGGCACCGCAGGTCGCCTGTACAGTATGCCAAAGCCGACCATTGCGGCGTTGCCCGGCGCGGCTGCCGGGGCTGGGCTTTCCTTGGCGTTGGCTTGCGATATGCGCATCATGGCTCGTAACGCCATTATGACGACAGCCTTTGCACGAGTTGGTTTCTCAGGTGATTACGGCGGCACGTACTTTATGTCTCAACTGGTGGGCACTGCCAAAGCTCGGCAGCTGTATTACCTATCCGAGCGGGTCAGCGCGGAAGAAGCTCTGCAGCTGGGTTTGACCAACTGGGTTTGTGAGGCGGAAGAGCTTCAGGCAAAGGCGCAAGAAATCGCTGCCCAGTTGGCAGCAGGGCCTTCAGTCGCCTATCGCTATATGAAGGAGAATTTTGCTCGGGCTATTTCGTCCGGTGATCTAGACGATTGTCTGGATCTGGAGGCCACCCATCATGTTCATTGCGGGCAAACAGAAGACCACAAGAACGCGACCAAGGCCTTTGTGGAAAAACGCGAACCGGTGTTTGAGGGACGCTAAAACCAGCTGATGGGCCTTGGCCCAGAATTGGGTCTTAGGGCGCTAGGCGCCCTGAGTTCTCTCGAACAAAGGCGAGGAAGCGCTTGGCTTTTTCGGGCTGTGAGCTTGATTTCAGGATCACGGCGGCTTGGCGAATCGGGTCGTGAAGAATCTCTGGAACTAGGGTGAAGCTGGTCTCCGGGGTGCTTTGTTCGCGCAATTGAGACAAGGCCACGAAGCCTGCTGTGGCATTACCCGATGCCACGGCGGCCCAAGTTTGGCCAACGTTTTCCAGGGTAATCAGCTGGGCTGAAGTGGTTTGGTACCAGCCTAAGGCGCTAAGCGTTTGCTCGGCTGCAAGGCCGTAGGGAGCCAGCTTAGGATTTGCCATGGCGATCCGAGGGCTGACCAGAAGTTGGTTCAGCAACGCGTCTGATCTTGTACTTTTCGGATGCCACAAGGCCAAGCGCCCAATTGAATAAATTTCTTCGGCGCCAAGGGTGAGACCGGCTTCTACCAATCGCCTAGGACGTTCTGTATCTGCCGCAAGGAACAAATCAAAAGGCGCTCCCCGCTGAATTTGCGCATACAGCTTACCCGTGGAGCCAATGCTCACAGAGATAGGGGGCGCTGAGGGGTAAGTTTGTCGGTAGTGGCTGATCAAGTCGTTCAGCGGAACGGCGAAGTTGCTGGCGACAGCGATGCGCAAAGGCTGGCCCTGAACTAGGCTGGGCAACAATCCAAAAAGACATAGAATTACAGCGCATCGAAACATTGTGGTTAGGCCTAGTATGGGTCGTTATTGATAGAGATTCGTCTATGATGGCCCACGAGGATGCCGGAGGGGAATCCAGTATCTCGTTGCAGGCAGCTGATTTGAGTGATCGCTTTCAATCATTCGTTGGAAAGCGACCACCGGATTTGCCGCATTAGTTCATCTCAACGGTTAAGGGACGCAAAGTAACAATGACTGATAACAATAACGCACAACCTGTGGGCGAGAAAACTCAGCCGACCGCACGCTCTATGCGCACGGTTGCGGTGACCGCCTTAGGCGGTACCAGTATCGAGTGGTATGACTTTTTTATCTACGGCACCGCCGCGGCGCTTATCTTTCCCACTCTGTTTTTTGCCGAGGATATGCCCCGCTATGTGGCCCTTTTGGCGTCATTCAGTACCTTTGCCGTCGGCTTTATCGCAAGACCGATCGGTGGCCTATTGTTCGGGCATTTTGGAGACCGGGTCGGCCGCAAAGCAGCCTTGGTAACGGCGCTGATGATGATGGGGGTTGCCACAACCCTCATTGGCCTGTTGCCCGGCTACGCTCAAATCGGACCCTTGGCGCCATTGCTGCTGATTTTGCTGCGATTTGTCCAAGGGCTGGCCGTAGGTGGCCAGTGGGGTGGTGCCATGTTGCTGGTAACAGAGAACGCGCCTGCCAATCAACGGGGGTTTTATGGTGCCTTCGCCCAAGCCGGTGCTCCGGCAGGGTTGGTGCTGGCGAACTTGGCGTTTTTGGCCGTAAGCGGCAATCTTACCGACGAAGCATTTTTGGACTGGGGGTGGCGGATACCATTCATCTCCAGCGTTTTGCTAATAGGCCTAAGCCTCTACGTGCAGCT
>JAYOVN010000063.1:0-8611 GCA_038151515.1 Gammaproteobacteria bacterium
GGCGCGCCGGTGCCGACAAAATAGGCATCGAAATTCTGATCCATCAGTTCTTTCATGCTGTCGATGGCCTGCCCAAAGTGGCAGTGGACGCCCATATTCAATATGCGATCCACCTCTTCGTCCAATACCTCTTCCGGCAGACGAAAAGCCGGTATCTGGCTGCGCATAAAACCACCGCCTTTTTCGTCCTGTTCGAACAAATGCACTTCGTAACCAAAAGGCAGTAAATCCCGAGCCACCGCTAGAGAGGCGGGTCCCGCGCCAATCAAGGCGATGCGTTTGCCGTTTTTCTGCTCAGGCACGTGAGGCAAGTAGGCGCTGACATCTCCCTTGTTGTCCGCTGCCGCGCGCTTGAGTCGGCAAATGGCGACCGGAGTTTCCTCTGTTCTCACACGCCGGCAGGCAGGCTCGCAAGGGCGATCGCAGGTGCGTCCAAGAACCCCGGGGAACACGTTGGAATCCCAATTCAGCATGTAGGCTTCAGTGTATTTTTCTTGCGCGATCAAGCGGATGTATTCCGGCACCGGTGTGTGGGCCGGGCAGGCATATTGGCAATCGACTACTTTATGAAAGTAGTTTGGATCAAAAATATTGGTCTGTTCCATAAATGCTATGCACACCAAGTACTCGCGCCGCAGCGCCGTATCTTGGGCCTCTCCCCCCTCAATTTATGTACTGCTTGTTTAATGTACTGCTTGTTGTGCCGCTTGAGACGACCCAGCGACTCTAGCCCAGCCTTAGTTGTTACGCTAGTACCCGGCACAGGGTATTTTCACGCGGCGCACACAAAAAGTGGTCGACCCGCTTAGCCAAGAAAATCCAACCCTTGTCTGCTGCTGCAGCACTGACATCACTGTTAGCTGAGGGTAAACTCCGCGCCCTTGCCAGACTGCTACTGGCCTACCCAAAGGACTAGAATTTTTGCCCACTATCCTCGCGTCTTCGGAAGATGGCTCAATACCCATGGATCCGCTTCAACTAAACCCTGATACTGCCCTACCCCAGCGGCCGGGAATGCGGCTGCACTGGACCGGCTTGGCTGGCAGCAGCGACATAATGGCTGTGGTGCAAATGGCAAAGCAGGTGGAGCAACTCTGCGTGGTCATCACTCGGGAACCGGCCCGGTCCGATCGCTGGCGAGATGGCATCGCTTTTTACACCGACAACGACGGATCCAGTCTTGAAAATCTCCGCTTTCCGGACTGGGAGACACTGCCATACGACGCGTTTTCTCCGCATCAGGACATAATCTCCGAGCGCCTGAGCACGCTGCAAACACTTCGAAAAGCAACCCACGGCGTGTTAACGGTGCCGGTCTCCACTCTGATGCAAAAAGTGCCGCCGGTGAGCTATCTGGACGGAGCCTGCTTTGAACTGGCATGCGGCCAGACGTTTGATGTGGCCAGTCAGCGGTTGATGTTGGAAGCCGCCGGATATCAAAGCGTCGAAACCGTCACCGAACGGGGCCAATACGCCGTGCGCGGTGCTCTGATGGATATTTATCCCATGGGCGCAAACCTCCCGGTTCGCATCGACCTGCTGGACGACGAAATCGACACCCTACGAACTTTCGACCCAGACTCCCAGCGCACCGTAGAACGCATCAACGGGTTAAGTTTACTGCCTGCCAAAGAGTTCCCCTTTGACGACGAGGCCGTTTCTGCTTTCCGCGACCGTTGGCACGACGCCTTCCAGGTGGATGTGCGTCAATGCAGCGTCTACCAGGACGTGAGCAGCTACATTGTGCCCAATGGCGTCGAGTACTACATGCCGCTGTTTTTTGGTGAGCTGGCGAGCCTGTTTGATTACTTGCCACAAGAAACCCTGTACCTCACCGAAGATGGCATTGCCGAATCCGCCCAGGCCTTCGAACGCGAGGTCAAAACCCGATACGAATCGCTACGCCACGATGTCGAGCGCCCTATCCTGCCCCCTTCTCAGCTTTACTTGGGATGCGACGAGCTAAACCAACAGTTGCAGCTTAAGCGCCGAGTGGTTTTGGGCGGCGACTATGCCAAACACCAGCTAGGATTCAGCAGCAACGAGTTACCCAGTCTGCACATTGACGCCAAGGCTGACGTTCCTGCTGCGGCTCTGCAGCAATTTATCGCCGCACAGTCCAAACCGGTTTTATTCGTCGCTGAATCTGCCGGGCGCAGAGAGGTCTTTGACGAGCTGCTACGTAAAAGTCAAATCCAAGCCAAGCATGTGGACAGCTTTGCAGAATATGCCAAGACCGGGGCAACCAGCATCTGCGTCGGACCCATCCAAGAAGGCATGGTACTCGAAGACGTCGTCGTGGTTTGCGAAGGTCAGGTGCTGGGCACCAAGCCATCAGCCAAACGGCGGGAGAATGGCAAACGGGTCATAGACCCGGACCAGATCGTCCGCAACCTAACCGAACTGAACATGGGCGCCCCAGTGGTGCATGTAGAGCATGGAGTTGGTCGTTATCTTGGGCTGCAAACGCTCACCATTGATAATGCCGCTGAGGAATTTTTAACCCTAGGCTACGCTGGCGACGCCAAACTCTACGTACCGGTTACCTCCCTTCATCTGATCGGCCGTTACGCTGGGGCTGACGAAGAGCATGCACCACTGCACCGCTTAGGCTCAGACCAGTGGGAGCGCGCCAAGAAAAAAGCAGCAGAAAAAGTCATCGATGTGGCAGCCGAGCTGCTAGACATCTACGCGCGACGAGCAGCGAAAAAATCCCATCAGCTCAGCGCCAACGAGACGGACTATGAAACGTTCGCTGACGAATTCGGTTTTGAGGTGACCCAAGATCAGGGTATCGCCATCGAAGAAACCCTTGCTGACATGGCACAAGAGCAAGCCATGGATCGTTTAGTCTGCGGCGACGTGGGCTTTGGCAAAACAGAAGTCGCCATGCGGGCGGCCTTTGCCGCGGTGCAAAGCGGCAAACAGGTGATTTTGCTGGTACCAACCACACTGTTAGCCCAGCAGCACTATGATTCGTTTCGAGATCGATTTGCCAACTGGCCCTTCAGCATTGATGTGGTCTCCCGGCAGCGCTCCCAAGCCGACGTCGATGGTATTGCCGAACGGTGCACCAGCGGCAACCTAGACATTTTAATTGGTACTCATAAGTTACTCAGTCCCGAGTTCCGATTTAAAGATTTAGGCCTCGTCATTATCGACGAGGAACATCGCTTTGGGGTGCGGCAAAAAGAAAGGCTGCGCGCATTGCGGGCAGAAGTTGATGTGCTCACGCTGACCGCAACGCCAATTCCGCGAACGTTGAACATGTCGCTGAGCGGGTTGAGGGATCTATCCATCATTGCCACCCCGCCGGCCAAGCGGCTGTCCATCAAAACCTTTGTGCAACCCCGCCGGGAGCAAGGGATCAAAGAGGCCATCAGTCGAGAGCTAATGCGTGGCGGCCAAGTGTTTTACCTGCACAACGAAGTCCGCACCATCGAGCAAGCGGCAGCGAACTTAGAAGAGCTGGTGCCCGAAGCACGGGTTAGAATAGCCCACGGTCAAATGCGAAGTACCGAGATGGAACAGGTCATGGGTGAATTCTACCACCGCCGTCTGAATGTCTTGGTGTGTACGACCATCATCGAAACCGGGATCGACATCCCCAACGCCAACACCATCATCATAGAGCGAGCGGATAAATTTGGGTTAGCCCAGTTGCATCAGTTGCGTGGGCGAGTTGGACGCAGTCATCGACAGGCCTACGCCTATCTGCTGACCCCAGACCGCAAGAGTATGACCACCGACGCAGTAAAACGTCTCGAGGCTATCGAAGCTGCTGGGGAGCTTGGGGTAGGCTTCACTCTAGCCACTCAGGACATGGAGATTCGCGGAACAGGCGAACTGCTGGGCGACGACCAATCTGGACAGATCGAGTCCATTGGTTTCTCGCTGTACATGGATATGCTCAATCGGGCCGTAGAGGCACTGCGTGCGGGTAAGATCCCAGATCGGGACATGCCGTTAGAACCCGTGAGCCAAGAAGTAAACCTCCACGTGGCGGCGCTTATTCCCGAGGACTACTTACCTGATGTCCAAAGCCGCCTAATTCTTTACAAACGCATCGCTGGCGCTGTCGAACAGGCTGAGTTGGACGACTTAAAAGGCGAGATCATTGATCGATTCGGGCTGCTTCCCCAGTCCGTGCAGAATCTGTTTGCGATAACCGCTCTAAAACTTCAGGCTCAGGGCCTAGGCATCATCAAAGTCGACATTGGCGAGACCAAGGGCAAACTTGAGTTCAGTAAAACAACTGCCGTAGAGCCCATCGCCATCGTTCGATTAGTGCAGCAGCAGGCCGACACCTACCGCCTTGATGGCGCGTCAACGCTGCGAATCGAGGAACAACTGCCTGAATTTGCTGACCGAGTCGCGTTTGTTCAAGGGCTGTTTAAGGTATTGTCTGCTTCAGCTTCTTGAGCTTTCCGGAAGCGTTGTGACTCTCTAAATGCCGAGGCAGCACACCAACGTCGTGATTAAACCAGCACCACCAGCACTACGCCGCCCCTATCGAGTGGCGCTTTCCGCCGGAATTTCAGCCCTAGTGGTGCTGTTTGCGCTGATTCCAACCCGTGTGTTGTTCGCCGAGACTACGACAGCTCAACCGCCCTCACCCGACTACAGTGTCAGCGAACTGAGCGCGCTGGCATCCCTCGATGAGTTGTTGCCCGCCAATTTATTTGGCATCGAAGTGGTCATTTTTAAGCGTTTGGACACTTCCCAAGCACTGCTGGCTACCGCAGATGACCCTAGCCAAGAGCGCGTCGAGTCTCGTGCACTGGCAGCCCCCCGGCAAAACACAGTAGACAGCACCGCGGACAGCTCAAAGATTGGGGGAAAGTACCTGATCGATTCTCGAGAACCGCTACTGCTGACTAGCCCCCGACTTTTGCCATTCAACCTTTACGCGCTAAGCGCCCCCAAGATTGAGAACGATGACCCGGCCCTGCCAACTCTCGCTGACGAACCCGGCTGCTGGCCCATTTTGGCCCTAGAGAGCGCAAAGACAAACATCGTCCTGACCACCGAGGCCTTCCAAAGCGATGCGGACATGCCGGCTAAAACGAGCATTAATCAAACTGCTGAGACCACAGCTGAGGGTTCCCCCCAACTCGGATCGGATTTGGAGGTGGTACCCGAGCGCGCCCCCCCGCAGCTCCAAGCCAGCGCCCCCCTAGCTGGCGCCCTCCAAGCCAACGACCCAGAAAGCACCGGGCACCTGAGCCCCGCGAACCCGGACGCCAATGTCGATAGTTCAGAGCCAATGGTTGTCGAAACGCGACCCGTGCCCCTGGGCGAAGCCACAGTTATCGTCACGCCCTATCTGACCCTAATTCAGGAACTCACAGCCTTCGCCCTGGGTATTGAAGACAACCAATATCGAATGCGACCTCAGGACGCCCTGACGCTCAGTGCCCAAGTGCGCCGGCTTGAAGCCTCAGGCGAATTTCAAGTGCTGGAGCACATCGGATGGCACCAGCGGGTGCCTGGGCGAAACGCACCACAACCGATCTACATCCACCTAAGTGATGAGCTTCAGGGATATCTGTCGGTGACCTTGGGACGATATCTGCACACGGCGGCGACGCTGTGGCTTGACCCCAAGGGACTTTCGATTAGGCCGTCGTTTGGCAGCAACGAAACCGCCTCATCAGACCGCCAGCTACCCTATGCAGAGCTCAGGCAAAGCCGACGCATGCGCAGTGGTGAACTACACTACTTCGACCACCCGCTTTTTGGTGTGCTGGTTCGTATCGATAAAGTGACGCACCCGGAGGAACTCACCAGCGAGTTCGAACAGTTCAAGAGCGCGCTGGCCCTCACGACCCAGCCCTAAGAGTCACGATCTTTTACCCCAACTCAGGGCGATACAAGCTCGGCAGGTTGCGGCAATAGTCGTGTACATCCAAACCACACCCGAACAAACTCTGGGCATCTGTGGTTATTGCAGACAAGCTTTGGTTGAAAAAGCCTCCTGTCGCCTTCCCTGTCTCGGGCCGAGCAACCATGGAACACCGCCACCTCTCCACGGCACCTGCCTGATGAAGCCGCTTTCCCAAGGCCTCTAACTCATCCCCTGAGGTCAGGCCATCATCGACCAAAATCACCAGTCGACCACCTAACTTGGTCACGTCGCCAGCAAAGGCAATTTGGGGCGATTGGTCGCTCTCCTGATGCCAGTATGCATAGCTGGTTTGCAAAGGAAAAATCATGCGTCGGAGCAAAGCCCCGGATAGATAACCCCCACCGGGGAGCAGGGTTAGCAGCACCGGATTACGATCCTGAGCCAAAGCGGTGAGCCGGACCGCCAACCGGTCTATGGCGGCGTCTGTGTCCTCAGCACTGACCAGGATTTCTGCCCTGTGAATGGCCCGAGATACGTTATCGGGCAACACCGCCAAGGCCAAAACATCCGACAGAGGGTTATCCATCTTTCGGCTCATCGGGTGAACGTTGAGCGCTCAGACCTTGACCAATCTCTGCCAACGCTTCCGGCGTCTCCAAATGCAAGCTCTGGGTGGGGAAAGCAAACTCAGCACCATGGGCAGCGACAATGTCCGCGATGCGCAGAAGAACATCCTGCTTTACCGCGTGATAGGTGCTCCAATCCGTGGTCTTGGTGAAGGTGTAAATAAAGAAATCGAGGGAACTGGTACCAAAGGTCACGAAGTTCACCATCAGCGTTCTGGCTTGATCGATGTCATCGTGGCTAACCAACATCTGCCTTACATCGTCGACAATGGCCTGCATTTTCGGCAAATCGCTGTAGCGCAAACCAAAGGTCTCGTTGATCCGGCGATTGTGCATGCGGGAGGGATTCTCCACGGATATCTCCGTGAATACCGAGTTAGGCACGTACAGAGGCCGCTGATCAAAGGTGCGAATCAGGGTCACTCGCCAGCCAATGGCTTCAACGGTGCCTTCGATATTTTGGTCCGGTGAACGCACCCAGTCACCAACAGAAAACGGTCGATCCAAGAAGATCATCAGGGCACCAAAAAAATTGGCAAGCAAACTGCGGGCCGCGAAACCCACAGCGATACCGCCCACCCCACCAAGGGCTAACACCCCGGAAATGGAGAAGCCGAGCGCCTGCATAGCCATCAGCACACCAGTAATAATGATGGTCGCTCTAAGCAGTTTGCCCACGGCAGCGGCGGTGGTGGGATCCACCTTTTGACCATTGCGACCGGCAACATAGGCGCTTTCAACGTTTTGCGTAAAGTTCACGGCAAACCATATCAGCAGCCAGACCACGGCAATGTCGCGGAGATTATCAGTGAGGCCAAACACCTCGGCCTGAGATTGCAGGTTCATGGAGTCCACGGCAAACGAAATGGCCATGACCCAGATGCCTAAAAATAACGGCTTGCGCGCGGCTAGGATTAGAGAATCGTCCCATTCGTTGGCGGTGCGTTGGGCTTGGGTCTCAGCCTTAGTCAGCAACCTGCCGACCACGAAGCGCACCACCGCTGCGATAAACAAAACCCCGAAGGCCCTGACAACCCAGCCATATTCTTCGATCAATGCTAAGAACGCATCCATACACCGTCTTCCATTTGCTCAAGACTCAGGTTCAAGCGCTGCTTCGATTGGTAGCACGCCCTCCGTCACCGCATGGTAGCAAAACCCAGCGAGGATCTTTGGATCAAATGCACGCTTAGGAAAAAACCGAGAATTAGCACTGTACAAAAATTCAGTATGCTGTCTATACTGCCAGCACTGTACAAATATTCAGGAATGTTATGAACGGTATAAGCCCCCCTGCACCGGCCCTCACACCCCGCCAGGCGCAGATTTTAGCGCTGATTCGGCGATACATCAGCGACACCGGATACCCCCCTACCCGAGCTGACATTGCGGCAGAACTTGGGTTCAAGTCCGCCAACGCGGCGGAAGAGCACCTCAAAGCGCTGGCTCGTAAGGGTGCTATTGAAATGATTCCGGGTACCTCACGGGGCATTCGCTTACCGGAGCTAATTGACGAAGGCCTGCCCATCGTCGGCCGCGTTGCCGCAGGCAACCCCATTCTGGCCGAAGAGAACATTGAGGACCGTATCGACCTGCCCGCCGGCTTCTTCCAACCTCATGCGGACTACCTGCTTCGTGTGCGTGGCGACAGCATGGTGGATGCCGGCATTCTCGACGGTGATCTGCTGGCGGTGCATAAAACCGAGCAGGCAACCAATGGCCAAATCGTAGTAGCAAGAATCGAGGAAGAGGTCACAGTGAAGCGCTTTCAACGCACTCGAAAGCGAAATCAGGTCTTGCTGCTGCCAGAGAACGAGGCCTATGACCCCATCGAAGTGGATTTGTCAGAGCAGAGCTTCGCCATCGAGGGTTTATCTGTGGGCGTGATTCGCCAGCAGATCTAGGACAGGCCAACACCAGCGCTGTTTAAGATAGGGCCTTATAATAGGGGCTTATTAATAGAGCCTTATTAATAGAGGCTTATATTGAGGCTTAAGACAGGGGCGACCACCGGCGCCCCAAAACCGTTTAAATATCTCTTTAGATAACTGTTTGAATAACTGTTTCAAAGACTGTTAAAAAGACTCTTTGAAAATCTTTCAACAGAGACGCCTTCACCAAAGACTCTTCCAAGGAA
>JAYOVN010000063.1:8711-12489 GCA_038151515.1 Gammaproteobacteria bacterium
GAACCGGTCCACAGAACCGGTCCCTCAGAGTAGCTTCCGGATTGAGCCGGCCACTAGGCCGACTTCTTCGTCTTCTTGGCCGTTTTCTTCTTAGGTACTGGCTTCTTTACCTCGCCCTCTTCCACCCAAGCCGGTTCCTGATAGAACGCTTTCCAGCCTGTGGCCTTACCCTCAATCTCGGATTGAACGTATTGCTCCTTGGTTTTACGACTGTAGCGAATAATCGCCGGATTGCCCTCAGGATCCTGTTCTGGGGCTGCGAGCAAGTAGCGAAACTTGGGGTCCAGCTCATTCGCATGGGGTTTTATTTCCGACACGAGGGGCGCCCGGGTTTCCCGGTGCTTGGGAAACTGGCTGGCGGCCAAGAATATCCCTGAGGCGCCGTCGCGCAGCAGATAGTGGTCATCAACTTTTTCGCAACGAAGCTCTGGCATAGGCACCGGGTCGGCTTTCGGTGGAGCCGGTTCGCCGTTACGCAGAAGCTTGCGGGTATTGGGACACTCCACACAACCAAAGTACTTACCAAATCGACCCGACTTAAGCTGCATCTCCTGCCCGCACTTGTCACACTCTAGCAGCGGACCGTCGTAGCCTTTGATTTTGAACGTGCCGGTTTCGATTTCAAAAGTAGAACAATCTGGATTGTTACCGCAGATATGCAGTTTTCGCGTCTCATCCACCAGATAGCTGAGCATGGCGCTGTGGCACGTGGGGCACTTACGCATTTTTCGCAGCAGCTTTGATTCACCCTCTTCGTCTTGATCCACATCCACGGCTTCTTCACCGGGGATTAGGTTGACCGTCTTGGTACAGCGTTCTTTGGGCTTAAGACCGTAACCAGAACAACCCAAAAAGACCCCTGTGGAGCCGTTGCGAATCTGCATATGCCGGCCGCAGTCAGCATTAGGGCAAATAATGTCGGTATCCGTCGGAGCGTTGACCCGCATACCGTTTTCAACATCCTTTGCGGTCACCAGCTTGCCGCTGAAATCTCCGTAAAACTCGTTCAACACCGTATCCCACTGAGCTTGGCCTTGGGCAACCTTATCCAGCTCTTCCTCCATGGTCGCGGTGAAGCGGTAGTCCATGAGATTGTCGAAGTTCTCCATCAGCCGGTCTGTGACCAACTCACCGATTTTTTCCGCATAAAAGCGTCTGGCATCCAGCCGAACGTAGCCACGGTCTTGGATCGTGGAAATGATGCTGGCGTAGGTGGATGGACGACCAATACCCAGCTTTTCGAGTTCCTTGACCAAGCTCGCTTCACCAAAACGGGGCGTGGGCTTGGTAAAATGCTGGATCGCTTGGCAATCGGCGAGATTCAACCGGTCCCCAGCCTGAAAATCCGGCAGCGTAGTGTCCTCGTCTTTCTTCGTGCTGACCGGCATGACCCGGGTAAACCCGTCAAATTGCAAAATGCGCCCCCGCACTGACAGCTCAAAATCACCGGCCTGAGCTTTAATACTGGTACTGAGGTATCGAGCATCCGTCATTTGGCAGGCCAAAAACTGATTGCGGATCAACTCATACAAGCGCACAGCATCACCGTCTACACCGGTTAAGTGCTCCGGCTTGGTCGCAACATTAGAAGGACGGATCGCTTCGTGGGCCTCTTGGGCGTCTTCCTTGGAACTGTATCGCTTGGGACTGTCTGGGAGATACTCTGGTCCGCACTCCTTACCGATCAGGCTGCGCGCGGCATCCACAGCCTCGCTGCTGAGATTGGTTGAATCCGTACGCATGTAGGTTATGTAACCCGCCTCGTAAAGGCGCTGGGCCATCGTCATGGTCTTCTTGACCGAAAAACTCAGACGTGTGCTAGCAGACTGCTGCAGTGTCGACGTTATAAACGGTGCGTTGGGGCGACTCCGAGTGGGCTTATCTTCGCGCTTGGAGATAGCGAATGTTTGTTCTCGTAGCGTCGCCATCAACCCCATGGCGTCGGCTTCGTTGGTGGGCCGGAAGTTTTCTCCCTGATATTTGGATACTTGAAACCGAACCGCCGCCGCATCGTTTTCACGACCCAAGTCGGCGAATGCATCCCAGTACTCTTCCGGCACGAAGGCGCGTATTTCGCGCTCGCGTTCTACGATAAGGCGCACGGCAACACTCTGCACGCGACCGGCAGAGAGGCCTCGGGCGACCTTTGCCCACAGCAGGGGCGACAGTTCAAAGCCCACCACACGGTCCAGGAAGCGTCTAGCTTGCTGGGCATACACCCGGTCCATATCAATGTCGCCCGGGTCCACAAAGGCCTCTTCAATAGCCTTGCGGGTAATCTCATTGAAAACAACTCGGCGATAGCGGTCTTCATCGCCCCCAATGGCCTCACGCAGGTGCCAGGCAATGGCCTCGCCTTCCCGGTCTAGGTCTGTGGCCAGATAAATGGCCGGGGCATTTTTCGCCAGCTTCTTAAGTTCGTCTACGACCTTTTCTTTACCGGGTAGGATCTCGTATTGGGCCGACCAATTCTTATCAGGATTCACACCCATCCGACGAACCAACTGCTCCCGGGCGCGTTTTTTCTTGTAAGCCTCTCTTTTTGCAGGTGTCAGCGCCTTGGTTTTTTGCGCTTCAGCCGCCCGCGCCTTGGGATCCACCGCCTTACCCCCGGTAGGCAGATCTCGAATGTGTCCAACACTGGATTTGACAACAAAATCCTTACCCAGATAGCGGTTTATGGTCTTTGCCTTCGCTGGAGACTCTACGATGACGAGAGAACGTGCCATGTTTTGAAAACCCTTATAAATGGAAGTATCGGCTTCGCAGCCCTTTCCTAAAAATGCCCCTCGGAGATCTCGAGGTCGGCGATTTATAGGCTCTGGCGATCCTGTGTGTCAAGAAATGAGCGAAAGGAAAGCTGTACGACACTCGCCATATCCGCAAATTTGCGACGAACTTGACCTGTCTTCTTAACCTCATGGAGGCTCAGTGGTCCGTCGTACCCCAATGCTTCTTCACAGTATTGAGCAAACTGCGCATAACTCGATCCAGCGCCTGCAATGCCGGCAGATCATCCAAGGTAGCCGGCTGTTTAGTCCCTGAAGAAGGCCAAAACCATGGCAGTTGGGCCAAACCAACTTGGGCCTTGTTGGTTGCCCCTTTTTGATTGGCTTGGCTTCCCGGGTTCTGTTCCCGCCAGAACGCGGCGATAAAGCGCTTATCCAACTGTACGGCTAACACGTCTACTGGCATTTGATCCAATACCGAGATCAGTTCCATCAGACTGCCTGTGTCGTTTTGCCAACGTGCTGCCGACTTCAACTGGCTCACATCCAAACCATTTACCCCCCAATGAGTTGCTAAACGCTCGATAGGAATGGTCGGATTACTTGGTATACGCAGCAGCAAGATGGGCGATACGGCGTTGACTGTGACCCCCAGGGGCAGTTGGTATCGCGTACACGAAACCGCGCTATGTCGAATACTGCCTCCCGCTGTGACTCGCTCGTCAGCGTCCGGATCAAGTTTCAGGACTTTATCGAGCTGTACCGTGTAACCAAGCTTACGAGCTTGGGCCCGCAGACTGGTGATGTACCGATCCCGCTCGGTAGGCATAAGGTAAAGAATCGGGCCAATGGCGACACCCAAGGCCAACACGATGATGAACCACTCCACTAACAGCACTCGTAGCAAACTAGCCGGGCAGTCTGTGCCCTTTTCGAGCTAAGTGGAAGCACCCAAGCAAGGCTCTTTTACCCTATTGTTGCCAAGAGAAACTATGGGTATCTTCCGCTCAAAGACAACCAGTCGAGGTCATCATGATGACACCCTACTC
>JAYOVN010000064.1:0-11672 GCA_038151515.1 Gammaproteobacteria bacterium
GTAGGGGTAGGCAGTGTCGGAATATATGAGCGACGAAGAGCAAATGAACCGCTTTGGTGAGTGGTGGAAAGACAATGGCACGTCGCTGCTGATCGCCGTGGGGTTGGCCGTCACCACGATTGTCGGATGGAACGTCTACTCGTCCCAGCAACAACAAACCATGGAAGCGGGCACAGCGGTTTACGCCGAGTACGCGGATGCCACTGACGAAGAACAAAAGAGCGCCCTTGCAGCACGTATACGAGCCGAGTTTGCCAATTCCAGTTTTCATGCCCTAGTGGCGTTGGCCGATGCCAAGACAGCGGTCTCTCAAGGTGATTTTGCCGCAGCGGAGAGCGCGCTGATGGAAGCTCAGAGCGCAGCACCGGACGACATGCTAAAGGACTTGGCCAGCCTTCGATTGGCAAAAGTTCAGTACGGCTTGGGTAATCCAGATTCAGCGTTGAACGCTTTGCAGAGTATACGTAACCCGGGGTATCGGCCTTGGGCATTGGAACTGATCGGTGACATCTATCTGGCCGAAGGTCAAACCGAACAAGCATTTGAGGCCTACAGCAGCGCCATAGAGGCGTTGGGCGACGAGCCGGCTCGGCCTTTGCTGGAAATCAAACGGGATAATGCGGCTCCAGCAGATGGCCAGTTCTCAGTATTCGCTGAACCGTTGGATCAGGCGTTGAAAGAAGCGCGCGAGACTCTAGATGCCGATACCGATGCCGATGCCGCACCAAGCGCCGACACCGATCAATGAAAGGTTCGTCTATCCAAGGTTCTTTAAGAAAAGGTTCGTCAAGAAAAGGTTCGTTAATGAAATTCTCGCCCATGACCCAACCGGCGTTGGCCTTGGCAGGCGCCGTCAGGCGCCACAGCGTGCGCGGTCTGTTGTTGCTCGTATGGGCATCGCTACTGGCTGGGTGCGCCGCATTTTCTTGGATACCCGGTGTTGGCGATGACGAAGAAAAAGAAAGCACCAAGCCAGCTAAGTTAGTCGACTTCGATGCCGAAGTGCGGGTCCAACGACAGTGGAAGTCCAAGGTCGGTAAGGGCCTCGGTAAAAAGTACATACGGCTTCAACCGCTGGTAACGGCTGACCGGGTGGTTGGAGCAGACGCTTACGGCGCGGTTGTGGCCTTTGATCGTTTCTCCGGCAAAGAGATTTGGCGTCAACAGGCTGATCAAGTCGAACGACGAAGCGTTGGATTCGGCCGAATTATGGATCGCAGCGACGCCGGCTTCGTGAGCGGCGGTGTGGGTGGCGGCGAAGGCCTCGTCTTGCTGGGCACCACGAGAGGCGATGTGATCGCGCTCTCCGTGGTCGATGGCAGTGTTCAATGGCGAAGTTACTTGGGGTCTGAAATTGGTGCCCGGCCAACGGCGGCTCAAGGCAGGGTATTTGCCCAAACGATAGATGGCGAACTGATTGCCCTAGATGCCAAAACCGGAGAGCAGATCTGGTCCTACTCAAGCCAAGTACCTCTGCTGACCTTACGCGGGACCAGTGCGCCGGTAACCGGCCGTGATGTTGTTTATACCGGCTTTGCCAGCGGCAAGGTGGTGGCCCTTCGCGCCAGTAATGGCGAACCTATTTGGGACCAGCGCATCATGTTGCCTGAAGGTCGCTCTGAGCTAGATCGCATTGTGGATGTGGATGCTTCTCCATTGGTGGTTGGTGCCTCGGTATTTGGTCAGGCCTATCAGGGGCGTCTGGTGCAACTTGGTGCCCGGGACGGACGTCCTCGATGGGAGGTTGAGCTATCCAGTTACCTTGATCTTGCGGAAGGATACGGGCAAGTCTATGCGGTGGCAGAGAAAGACACGTTGACCGCCGTTGATCAGAGCCGTGGTGAAGTCGTTTGGCAGCACGAGCTGTTGGCGCGTCGGGGCCTGACCCCACCATTGGCCTATTCGAACTACTTGGTTGTTGGCGACGCTGAGGGTTATCTGCACGTTATGGCCCAGCGGGATGGACGCATGATGGGCCGAACTCGGGTGAGCCGAAAAGGTTTGCGTACCTCGTTTACCTTGGCGGACGGTATGTTCTATGTCTTAGATAACGCCGGCGGTCTTCACGCATATAAAATCACGACCCGCTAGCCATGTTACCTACCGTGGCCCTGGTCGGGCGGCCCAATGTTGGTAAGTCGACGCTTTTCAACAAGCTGACGAATTCCCGGGATGCTTTGGTTGCCGACGTGCCCGGCCTTACCCGGGACCGGCGCTACGGTCGCATGGAACTTGCGGAAAGTCAGGCTACCTTGATCGATACCGGTGGCTTATTCGGTGAGCATGTTCTAGCCGATGAGCTGACGGGCCAAACGCGCTTGGCAGTTGATGAAGCGGATTTAGTGCTGTTGTTGTTAGATGGCCGAGATGGCGTGACCGCGGCGGATGAGGATGTCGTGACCTATTTGCGCAAGAGCAATGTGGCCTTCCTGCCGGTGATTAACAAAATAGATGGACTTAACGAAGACCAGATCATCGCCGACTTCGTACGCTTCGGATTTCCCGAGTACGCCATGATCTCGGCAAGTCACAACCGAGGCTTAAAGCAGCTCAGAGAGTCTGTGACCCAGCGACTTGACAGCCTAGAGCTAGACCTAGGTGATGACGTTGAAGAACAGTTGGATGGCATCCGCGTGGCGGTGGTGGGTCGCCCAAATGTGGGTAAATCGACCTTGGTGAATCGATTGATTGGTGAGGAACGGCAGGTTGTCTTTGACATGCCCGGTACCACTAAGGACGCCATTGATATCCCATTTTCTAAAGACGGCACAGACTACGTGTTGATCGATACCGCAGGAGTTCGTCGAAAGGGCAAGGTGTCGGAAATCACCGAAAAGTTCTCCGTGGTAAAGGCCCTGCAGGCCATGGAGCGGGCCCATGTGGTGATCTTGGTGATCGACGCCTCTGAGGGGTTAGTCGAACAGGATTTGCATGTGCTGGAGTACGCCTTGGAGGCCGGCGCCGGCATGGTGATCGCCGTAAACAAGTGGGATGGTCTGGAACAAGTTCAGCGTGAGCGCGTCAGAACGGCCCTGGATCGCCGTCTGAACTTCGTCCCCTGGGTACCTCTACAAATGATCTCTGCCTTACACGGCAGCGGCGTAGGAAAACTGTTGGGGCGGATCGACGAAGTCTACCAAATGGGGCTTTTCGATGTTTCTACCTCTTTGCTGACCCGGCTAGTCCGCAACATGGTCGCCGCTCACCCAACACCGTCGGTGCGGGGGCGTGCGATCAAGATCAAAGTAGCCACTCGAGCCGGCGCGCACCCGCCCCGGATTGTCGTCCACGGAAACCAGCTTAATGCCTTACCCGCCAGCTATCGCCGTTTCTTAGAGAACGGCTTTCGTGAGGCCCTGAATTTGCTGGGTAATCCGGTGAAGTTAGAGCTGCGAGACTCGGATAACCCTTTTGCTGGGAAGCGCAATGTGCTGACCCAGCGGCAGGTTGACCGGCGCAAGCGCAGTATCAAGCACCGCAAGAAGTCGAAGAAATAGATCAGTTCGAAGCCCGGGCTGGCAACAGCGCCATCAGCGTATCAGGGTCAACCCGATAACCGTTCAGGCTCACTGACCAATGTAGATGGGGGCCGGTGACACGGCCGGTAGCGCCTACCAAACCGATTATCTGCCCCTGTTCTACCATGGCGCCTTGGACCACGGCCTGTTCGCTTAAGTGACAGTACATGGTGATCAACCCCTGACCGTGATCCAGAAATACCGTTTTGCCGTTGTAATAAAGGTCATCGACCAAAATGACCTGTCCCGAGCTTGGCGCCAGCACGGGAGTGCCGGTAGGGGCGGCGATGTCGAGACCGCTGTGGGGATTGCGCGGTTGGCCGTTAAAAAATCGGCGATGTCCAAAAAGACTGCTTATCCGGCCCTCTAAGGGCAAAATGAAGCCTCCCTCCGTCAGGGTCTGTTCAGTAAAGCGTAGGTAAAGCGCCTTCTGACGCCGGCTCTCCTCACGGATGCGAGCCAATTGATCTGGGTTTGGGTTGACCATCTCGCGGTTTTGCAGGGTGATGTGTTGCTCGGTATAGGCTTTTTCAGTGACCTGAAAGTGGTGGGTAAGAACCTTGCCCCCGAGTTGGTACTGCATTTCTGCGTTGCCCAGTGATTGATTGAGGGGAACGCCGACCAATGCCGTGCCCCGGCTGACCCATACCGGACGATCATTGAAGCGGATATCCGTTGCGCCTTGGGGAACCTCCCAAGCGTAAATGCCGCCAGGCACTGTTTTCAATATGCCTTCATGGGCCTCATCAGTCTGAGCCAAAGAAAGGAAGTGGTAGCCCAGTAGGGCGGCAGCAATTAGGTAAGAGGTCAGCTTGTGCATGGCAACATAGGTCTCAATTTAGACGTTGAATTTAGCTGGGTGTTGCCCGGGGATTCGAGGCGTCGCGGTTTAAGGTGTCGCCGGCTTTTATCTCAGTGACTTGGGCGCTAAAGCTGCCGTCCTGTAACTGGCCTTGCAGGCTTTGACCCGGTTCCAGATCGGTCACATGAGAAACCACGGTACCGCTGTCGCTTCGCAATACCGCATAACCCCGAGCCAATGTCGGCAATGGGCTGACACTCTCCAGCATTCGGGAGTTGGCACCCAAGGTCTGTTGGTGGTCATCTAGGCGGCGCTTGATGGCCCGGCGAAGCTGGGTGTTTTTGTCGCTTAAAGACGCCGCCAGGCCATCCAGCAGGCGGCGGGGGCTTTGCAGCGCCAACCTGTTTGCTATCTCTCCTAGCCGATCTTGTGACTGCAGCTGGTGATTATGCTGTAGACGCATCAGTCGGGCGCTCAACTCGTCTAGGCGCTGAGACGCTTGCTGGCAGTAGTGCTCGGGGCTGATGAGCCGAAGAGTCAGTTTTTCTGCAGACAGTCGTAGTTCGCGCAATCGGGCGCTGGTGACCGAGAGCAGCCGGCGCTGTTGACTGCCAAACCACTGAACCAGTTCTTCGCCGTCGGGTACGATGACTTCGGCAGCAGCAGATGGCGTGGGTGCCCGCAGATCCGCAACGAAGTCCGTCATGGCTACGTCGATTTCGTGACCGATGGCAGAGACCACGGGAATGTCCAAGGCTGCAACAGCACGGGCAATGGATTCGGCATTGAATACCCACAGATCTTCCATGGAGCCGCCGCCCCGGGTCAGCAAGATGATATCCGGTGCCAACGCTTCTGCACGTTCAAGCGCTGCAAGTATTTCCGCTTCAGCTTCGGCCCCCTGTACCAGAGTCGGCACCACAATGACTTCCAATCTGGGAAAGCGCCGTCCCCATACCGACAGCACGTCTTTCAGGGCGGCTCCGGTAGGCGAGGTAACCACGGCAACCCTGGTGGGCAGTTCTGGCAGCGGACGTTTGCGCTGGGTATCGAACAAGCCCTCGGCATCTAGCTGTCTCTTTAAGGCCTCAAAGGCGGCTCGCAAAGCGCCCTCACCGGCAGGCTCCATATGCTCGACAATAATCTGGAACTCACCACGCCCCTCGTAAAGGCTGACCCGGCCGCGGAGCAGTACCTGTTGGCCGTTGCTAGGCTGAAGGCGGGCCCGCCGGTTGGCATTGGCGAACATCGCGCAACGAACCTGAGCATCGTTGTCTTTCAAGGTGAAATACCAATGTCCTGATCCGGGTCTGGCAAAGCTGGACAACTCCCCGCTAACCCAAATTTGGCTGAAACGCTGCTCGATGGTCATTCGCGCGCGCCGGTTGAGCTGGCTTACGGTAAGCACTTCTTTTTGAGAAGCTTCCTTGGGTGCGCTAGCTTGCAGGCCATCGGCGTTGGGGCGTGTTGGGCGAGTGGGCATAGAAGGTTTTGCTGGCCGAGTGAAAGTGGGGGCTAGATCATTTCGTCTTTATGTCATGAAGACAATAGGACGATAACAAAGTGTTGCAGATTTGCATCTGTACCGCGCATGGCTGAAACATGGCTTTTCGAGGTATCTAATGCTGAGAATTGCCAACGAAGCATTGCACGTTGACGATGCGCTACTGCTGCCTGCCTGCTCCGATACTCTTTCGCCCAAATGACGCTGAAATCTCGACTAACGAAGAACTATGGGCCGAGTAGGCCTTTGCTGTTCTCTGCTATCTACGCAGCAACCGCAGGTCGGTTGGCTATCGCCATAGCCTAAAAGGGGCATTGGCATCGTGCATAAGATCACGGGCACAGAGCAACAACCTCGAGAGGGTCGGGTGGCGAAAGTGCGCGAATCCGTATTGCTCGCGTCACAGTAGTCATGGGTCTGGGGTCAACCGGTTCATCCGTTATGAATGGTCTGTGTTCTCTTCAGGCTTTGATTGGTACTGATAATAACGGTTAGCTTTTGTTTTGCTAGCGGCTGAATTCCAGACGTAAGTAAATTTGACGGTCGGCGCCCCAGGTTATTGGATCGCCGTTGGGCGTGGTACCTATTCGTAGGGGAGCAAACTCTTCTCCCTCCTCGCCGAACGACGTGATTAGCCCCAATTGCAGGCGCAGATAATCCCGAAAGGTTCGGCTGAGCTCGGTTTTTACCATGAGGCTTGAGTCATGGAGATTGGTAATCAAGGACAGGTGTTGGGTTAACCGCCTGCTCCAATCGACGTCGCCACCCAGAGCTATGTAATCTTGCATCAGCATGAACGCTTCTTGGCGTGCCAGTTGGTAGCTTAGGTCTGCAGGCAAATCGTCGTAGCTTGTGGGTAGGACACTCACGCCAAAGCCGTTGTGGAAGTACTCGGCGAAAACCGAGGCCGAGCGTGTTGGTGTTGAAATGTCCAACCGAGCGTTAGCCATTCCAACGACGACCCACGAAGTATCTGAGTAACGGTCGCTCTGCTCGTGGAGCGCGAGGTTTGACGAAATGGTTAGGTTATTCCCTTGCCTTTCGGCCTCCAGACCAATGAAGGTCTGCCCGTAGTGCTGGGCGGCGGTGACACCGAATGCAAAGCGTTCGGATTTGCGATGCCATTTTAACGCTGTCGTTGATACGTCTTCGGAAAGTGCCAGACCTGGGGTCTCGCGCCGTCCAACATGTAAGAAAGACAGGTTGTGGACTGGCTTAGCGTCGCGATTCCAGACACGCTGGACCAAAATGTGGTCTTGGCCAAGTTGATCATCACCGTTGATGTGGAGAGGTGGAAGCGGGTTAAACAAATTCAATGGGTGGAAGACGATACCGGTGCCCCAACTGATGGTGTCGCGGCCAAAGCCAAGGCTCCATTGCTCCCCTTGCCAACGCACCATGAGTTCTCGGAAGTGGCTGTGCAAACGATGGTGGTCGCCATCCGTTAACTCGCTAGTCAAATCAAATCGGCGAGGCTTGTCGTTTAAAGGACGAAGCTCTGGTGCCCCGTACGGAGTGCGGCTCCAAGGAATAATATCGCCGGCATTCCATTGAAGCACGTGGTCCAAGGACAAGGTTATGCTGTCGAAGCGGTGCTGCCATTTGAGGTGCAGATCAGCAACATAAGCCGAGGTTTCGTCACCGAAGTATGGGCGTTTTAGGGCTGATTTTGGAAGACTGTCTTGGGTTGCTTTGACATCCAGCGACCATTGCAACGACTCGCTGGTGAAAGCGTTTGTTACTGCGCCCCAAACTGGCAAGACTCGAGACTTTAGAGTGTGGCTTGTCGCTTCCTCGTTGCCGTCCTGAGGCCCTTGCTGATCCGTTTGCGCCAGTTCGGTATCGCTAACTGGCGTGTTTGGGCTAATTTGATCTTTATTGCCAGCAGCTGTTGGCGCTGTGGGTTCTGCTTCGGTTCGAACTGGGCTCGTAGCGACAGATTTGCTCACAGGAGAGATCGCTGCAGCCAAGGGTTGCTCTAACTCAGACTCGCCAGCGGTTACCTGTGTCTCCGCTGACGCTGCGACAGCGGGTAGTGAGGTGTCGGTCAGTATGTAGCGGCTTTCGCGGGCATTGTCGTCTGATGTGCTGGGGTTAGTGGTTTCATCGCCTAACGCGAGTGGACGCTCATTCCCCGCGGCAACACGATCGCTGGGTCGTGTAACGTCCGACGGCGTGTCGATTTGCGCATCCTTCAGATACCAGGCGTTGGTAAAGCCCGCGGCGCGCAGTTGTGCCAGCAGGACGCGGGTTTGTGATGGATCCTCGTTAAAAGCCACGACGCGAATGAGGGGTTGCTTTGGGCTGTTATGGTCGGGAGCTCCCTTGGCCACCACTGTCAATCTGGCCCCGGCCAGATCTTCACGCCGAGATAGTTTTTCTACCATCGCTGAAGCATTGCTTCGCTCTGCGAAACTGCCGAGCACAACCGCAGGGCGGGGCGCGGCTACCGTGTTTGGGAGCAGGCCGAAAGATAAGACAGCGAAAAGCCACAGGAATGTCAACGCTGTAGTCAGACGAACCTGTATAAAACCGGAGCGGCTGACGATGTAACGGGCGCTAAGGTTCATTTTTGTAATCTCAAAGTCCTGCGAAACCTGCGCCCGCGAGAACGCTTTAGAGTCGGGTATAAGTTTGAAATCGGCTGCAAGGACAAAGTCTTTAATCCGGCCAATGCCTTTGCGTCAAACTCCGTCGACACTTCGGGGGAGGATATTGATTGGTCGAGGTCTTGCTGCTAGTGTCCCGCGATCTCAGGGTAGCAAGCTTGCAATGGCCAGTCACAAGGCGCACTGCCGAAGTGTCTCGGACACCCTACGAAACGTTAATCGTCGATTGGTTCAACAGAGTGTTTTTAACGATGGGTGATTTTTTCGGAGCATACTGTCGACCAGTTGTGATGGTGCGGCCTCGGAAAACTGAGGGCGATCACCGTAAGGAATACCGTAGCTTGCGACGATCATGTTGCGTGGCGTCGATAGTAGCGTTTCTTTGGGTTGTGTTGGTCCCCGCCGCGCAAGCGGTGAAACTCGCAGAGCTCGATGGTCTAAACTATTCTTCCGATGAATTTCTCGCAGCTTTGGAGTCTCTTCCGGCGGATTCCTATCAAAGAGCGTTGGCCAGCGAAAAAGATGCTCGTAATGTTCTCAAAGCCAGTCTGCTGGAGAAATATCTTGCTGAGCAGGCAAGGCGGCAGCGGCTAGATACACTGCCGTTAGTCGAGAATGCGTTGGCATTGGTGCGGGAGGAAGCACTGATCGATTGGCATGTTCATTCCACCGGCGCTCACGACGTGGTGGCTAGAGCTAGGCGAATCGCAGAAGAAACCTTGCGTGAACCGACTGACGGGCCTGCGGAGTACCGATTGCAGCAGGCCTTCGTTTCGCGTGAAGAACCGAACGCGCAAGCGCTGATCACTTCTATTTCCAATGACTTAGAGAACAACCCATCGCAGCGCTCATTTGCCCAGGTGTTGTCGCGCTATTTGCCGGACGTTGGCAAGGCTGCCGCATCAAACCAAGGTCATATAACCAGCGCTGACTTCGACATGGGTTGGCACGAGCCGGCTGACATCGAATTGCGTTTTCGGCCGTTTATCGAAAGCAGTGCGGCGGGCGATATTTTTGGTCCGCTGCGTCTCGAATCGGGCTGGATATTTCTCAGTGTTGTGGATAAGCGCTCGAAAGCGGCCTCAGGCGTTGACGCAGTTCAAATGACAAGCATGCGTCGAGAACGCAGAGTTCGAGAGGCCGTTGTGGCCGAGCTGCTCAACACTCGAAGCGAGATCGAAATCGCAAAAGATGCGCCGATAGAGAGGACCCCAAGCACTAGGCTGACAACAACTGCTGCACCCGCATGGAACGTCGCTGCCTTGGTGCCCTTACTGCAGCAAATGGGCGGCCTCTTTCAAGAGCTTGGGAACTTGGCGTCTGATGCTGATTATTCAGAGAGGGCAGCCGATTCGATCTTGCCAGATGAAACAGGCACCATGCTGCAAGACCGAGGGGTGGCTGATGAGTTCATGGGTGATCCTACAAAAGCGTGGCAGCAACGTCGTGAGCAGCATCGAGTGCTTGCTGAGCACGCTTGGGATTCGTTGGGCGGTGAGCGGCCCGCAGCACTGCTGGCAAGAATGGCGGCGTCGCAGGACCGTTTTCTTTCGCGAATGCAGCTTCGTGCGTTGGCAACTGCACAGGTGTTGCAGCGCCAAGCCACCGATGAAGAACTGGATCGGATCTACCAGCAGAACATCGATCGATTTTATCTGCCCGCTCAAGTCAAGTTGAGGCAAATTTTTCTTGCCGCTGCTGAGTTTTCTCAAAACGACGTTGAGGCAGTGCATGATCAAGTACAACTCAACCCCCAGAGTTTTAATGCGGTTGCGGTGCGCGTAAATCCAAGCGAAAGCAACCTCGGTGCGGATGGATTGGGTAAACCGATTGCTTTTGAGGAACTAAATCCGATTGTGTTCAAGGCAATCTTGTCCCTAGAAATTGGAAAAGTCTCGGCACCGATAACGTCAAGTCTTGGCGCTCACATCATTGTGTTGGACCGTTTCACCCCGGCAGCCGTGAAGCCGCGCGATGACGTTAAAAACGATCTCATTGAATTGCACAGAGATGAAATGGTGTTGGCCCAAGAGCGTCAAATAACGGCAGCGCTAAAGCAAAGAGTGGTGGTGTTCTAGATTAAGTTCGCATTTGGGACCGCCAGAATAAAAACAGAAGGAAAAAGGGCTCAAGATGACTGAAGAAAAGGAAGCTGTGGGTATAGCTAAACGGGCGCTCCTACACCTGTTACTGCTCGTCGTGATGGGCTGGTTTCCAGTAGGAAATGCGGAGACCTTGGTGTCACTTGGGGATGTGGGGCTCGACGCCGACGCGGTGATGCGTTTGTTGGAGCAAACAGACGATGCTGCGCCTGAGCTGACGGAGCAGCAGCAGCGTGACCTGATTTTTCAAAACCTGCTGTCTAAATATCTTGCGAAGCAAGCAGAAGAGGTGGGACTCCACGAGCAACCTGCCGTTGCAGAGCGAATTAGAGTGCTAGCGGAAGAATCCCAGCTGTACAACGCCTACCTTCGCAGCTTAGTTCCGGTGACCGGCCTCACGACCGCACAAGTGGTGCGGCTGTATCGCGAAAACCTTCAGCAGTTCCAACGACCAGAGTCGGTAACCTTAACCCAAATGGTGGTCACTCCAGCCGTTTATGGCGTGGAATTTGAGTAAGTCGTTTCAAATCTGCAAACGACCCTTCAGGCCAAGGGAGGGGAGGCTTTTGATGTCAATAGTGACCTAGGGCTGGGGGATGAGGTTCAAAAGAATGCAGCTCTGGAGCGAACAGTCGCAGTAGCGGATCTGTTGCCGTCGGTGCGAGAGGCCTTGGCGGCAGCAGACGTCGGCCAAGCGGTAGGCCCAATCGCTGTGGCTCAAGGGGTGGCGTTCATTCGACTTAACCAGCGTTTACCGGCTGGGTCGCGGGCGTTAGAAGAAGTGGAGGATCTAATCCGAGACCGAGCGTCTACGGCGCTACGTAATTCGCTAGAAACCGCCTATGTAGAGGAACTAGTCCAAGCTAATCCGATAAAACTGAGAGGCGAACGTTCCTGGGCTGGCTGGTTGGAGGGGAAACGTCTGCCTCGTCGCCCAGAAAAACGAGTAATTGCGGAAATGGGGGCGGTGGAGTATTCGCTAGGAGAATTGCTTGCCTTTATCGAGGTGCTGAAAACAACCGGCGTAAATCAACAGCAGCTATCCGAGCCGGAGTATTTGCGAGAACAGATTGTCAAAGCCCGGGTAGTCCGCAAGCTGTTGATCGAGCAAGCCAAGGCGAGCGGTTTTGATGGTCA
>JAYOVN010000065.1:0-11350 GCA_038151515.1 Gammaproteobacteria bacterium
GTCGTTACGGGTGAGTACCATGAAGGTTGATTCAGGAGAAATACATGTCCGCCAAACTGGATTACACGACCCCTGTTGCGCTATCCCAAGCCCAGCGGCAGGAGTACCTAAGTTTTGCCAAGGCAGCGGCCCGAGCTGCGGGCAAGGTTATTTTGCCGCACTTTCGCTCGTCCCTTCAGGTGACCAACAAACTGCAAAGCGGCGGGTTTGACCCGGTAACCGTTGCAGACCAGGCGGGCGAGCGTGCGATTCGTGACGCCATCAAGAGCACGTACCCAGAGCACGGCATTTTCGGTGAAGAATACGGTCTGAGTCCGGGCAACGGCCTGACATGGGTAATTGATCCCATCGATGGTACCCGAGCCTTTATGACCGGCATGCTGCATTGGGGCATATTGCTGGCGTTGTTTGACGGACAGCAGCCTGTGGCTGGGGTTATGTATCAGCCTTATACCGACGAGCTTTTTTGCGGTGACGGCGAAAGCGCTTGGCTAGAGCGGGCAGGGCATTCGGCACCCCTTCGTACCAGTGATTGTCAGCAGGTGGCTCAGGCCAGTCTGTCCACGACGGGAATCGATTGGCTTGGCGCCGACGAACAAAAGCAGTTCAGAAATTTGAGCCAACAGACCAAACTCACGAAGTTTGGCGGTGACTGCTATCTATTCGGCACCCTTGCCATGGGTGCCTTGGATCTAGGGGTTGAGGCGGGTTTGAAGGCCTATGACATACAGGCGTTGATTCCCATTGTTCGCGGCGCTGGTGGTGTGATTACCGCCTGGGATGGGGGCAATCCCAGTCTCGGCGGTACCGTGGTGGCATCGGCAACCCAGCCCCTGCACAACGAAGCCCTGAGTTTGCTCGCTGTAACTTAGAACCGGGACTATGGTTGGTTTTTGGGCTGGCTCTGCGGCTACAGGAGCTCAGGCTTTAGTCGACCTTCACGAATACCACGCAGGGTATCCACCAACAAAGCGCGCTCTGCGCTTTTTACCCGAGCCTCGATAGCATCCACAGAGTCGTCGGACATCACTGGAACGGTGGTTTGGGCAATGACCGGCCCGGTATCGTAGTCGTTTCCCACCAGATGCAATGTAGCCCCCGACTCCTTGGCCCCTGAAGCATGAACGGCCTCGTGAACCTTGCGCCCGAAAAAGCCCTTGCCACCAAATTTGGGTAGCAAAGCTGGATGGGTGTTGATGATTCGGCCACCGTACTGGACCAGCATTTGGCCGCCCATTTTTTTCATGTAGCCGAGCAACAACACCCAGTCCACATTGGCTTGGTCGATGGCCTCTACCATGGCTTCATCTGCTCCAGCCTCACCGTCGTGGGTTTTGCTACTGATGTGCTGGGTTGGAATGCTCGCCTGCTCGGCTCGCTGTATGGCCCCCGACTGGCTGTTGTTGCTGATTACCAGCGCGATGGTGGCGTCCAGATCTTTGGCGGTACACGCATCAATCAGCGCCTGTAGCGTGGAACCCTCGTGAGAGGCCAGAACAGCTAAACGCATTATTCGGCGATCCGGAAAATGGCCTGATGTTCGATATCTACGGCAATGGAGTCGTTGTGCCAAAAGGTCAGATGAATGGCGATGAACTGATGGCCATTCTTTTCCCAGCGGTCGGTGACAACGCTGCGAAGGACCACCTCATTCCCAACCCGTAAGGCCTCGCGGTGGGTGATTTTAGACTTCACATGAATCCACGCAGGCATTTGGTATTCCTGCATCAACGCCTCGTTTGCCAAGGACAATAAATAGTGAGGGTGGATTAACTCTTGGTAAATGGGGTCGTCGTCGCCAATTTCCGCGCAATATCGGGAATTCTCCTCAGCGCTAAACTGCAGCGCTCTAGGCGAAAACACTTCGCCGACACAGACCGTGTCCCAAGCAATCTCGGGTCGGCCCGGTATTTTGAGATCCCCTGTTAGACCAAGATCCTCGGGAAGTGCCAACACCTCCAATGGCGCCAGTACGGCTAACAGCTCGCCGTGTTGGTTGGTGATGGATGCCGGTTGCGTAGGGCTTGGCCAGTCGATGCTCAGGGTATCGCCGTCGTAGGTTGGCTTGATCAGCTTAACCTCGGCGCAACTATCGCTTAGCCAGGCGGGGCCGAAATGATCGACAAAGGGTTTGACCAAGTGGCCATAAATAGCCACGCCCGGGACCAGCGCGCCCTTGAACCCGTAGCGATTGGCCACTTCGTCACTGTGCATGCGATTTTCGCTACTGGTGCTGAAATTTCTGGCAGTTACCTGATAGGCGGTCATGGTTGAGTATTCCAATGCTTGCTAATTCTTGGGTCGTCCTTTGCCGGCCTAGTTTTTCCTGTACGCTGATGAGTCGCATTGCTCGCGCACAAATGCTGGCCGGGTTCGACGATGATCCGGTTGGACAGTTTATTGGGCCTGCTTCGACAAGGGAAATGGTTTCCCGGAAATGGGCGTAATTATCAACCGTAAGCCTGGGCAGGCAACCACGTAACAATGGCCTGCCAGTTAAAGATGATCAGCATGCCAATGACCTGCAGGGCGATGAACGGCACCACGCCACGATAAATCGTGGTGACTTCAATGCCCTCTGGGGCGACGCCCTTGAGGTAAAAAATAGCAAAGCCCACAGGCGGGGTAAGAAAGCTCGTCTGCAGGCAGACCGCAAATAAAATGGTGAACCAGACAGGATCAAACCCAAGGTTACCCACAACTGGTGCCACCAGCGGCAGCACAATCAAGGTCAGCTCGATCCAATCCAAGAAAAACCCAAGTAAAAAAGTCACCACCAAGATGGCTACGATGATCCCCGTGGGTTCAAAGGGTAGGGACATTAGTGCGCCCTCAATTAGTTCATCGCCCCCAAGTCCGCGCAACACTAATGAAAACGCCGTCGCCCCCAACAAAACGGCAAAAATGTAGGCGGTGGTGCGGGTGGTTTCTTGAAGTACCTCCTGCATAACGGCTCTGGACATCTGCCGTTTGAGCACCGCCAGCAACAGTGCGCCAGCGGCGCCAACGCCTGCCGCTTCGGTGGGGGTTGCCCATCCCTGAAAAATGCTCCCGAGCACTGCCAAGATGAGAAAAGCCGGGGGTAAGATCGCCCAGAACAGCTCTTTGACAGCAGACCAATCGAAGGGTTCTGTAGGCGCCGCTGGTGCCTTTTCCGGCTGCAGCCACCCCACCAGCAAAATGTAGGCAATGTACAAGCCGCCCAGCAGCGCGCCGGGGAATACAGCGCCTAAAAACAAATCGCCCACGCTCATGGACATACGGTCGGCCATTAGTACCAGCATGATGCTGGGCGGAATCAATATGCCCAAGGTGCCCACGGCACACACCGTACCTGCGGCTAAGGATTTGTCGTAGTTTTGCTGCAGCATGGCGGGCAGCCCCAGTAGAGCCAGTAGGACGACTGATGCGCCGATGATGCCGGTAGTAGCCGCTAGCATAAGGCCAATGACCGTTACCGTGATGGCCAAGCCTCCGCGCAGGCTGCCAAAAAGTCGGGCAAAACTGTGCATCAGTTGATTCGCGATACCGGAACGGTCAAGCAACAGCCCCATCAGAATGAACATGGGCAATGCCACCATCACCCAGTTTTCCATCACGTTCCAGATACGCTCGACGGTGAGGGAGGTGTAGTTCCAGTCCATGCCCGTCGCGAGGTTAAAGTCCGCTTCCAAGACGACGGCCAAGGCGCTGAAGACAACGGCCAACCCTCCCAATAACCAAGCCACGGGGAAACCAGTGAACACCAAGGCGATGAAGCTGACGAACATGCCGATGGCTAGAATTTCATTAGCGGCCACTGGCGGTTCCTTGGGGGAGTAAAAACAAAAAGTGCCAGACTCGAATTAGACGCGCGGCTACAGTGAGCAGCAGCAAGAAAAATCCCAAAGGCAGCGCGGCTTTGATTAGCCAGCGAAAGGGCAGCCCTCCGGGTGAATTGGAAACTTCGCCCGCCTCGAAAGAGCTAGCCACGAAAGGGACGCTGTAAATCAGAATCAGAGCGATGAAGGGCAGCAGTAGTAGCAAAATGCCGTACAGCTCAATCCATGCCTTGGTGCGATGCTGAAAGCGCTCATGAAGCACATCGACGCGAATATGAGCATCCGCTTGGTAGGCATAACCTAAGCCCAGCAGAAACCCCAAGGAATACAAATGCCACTGCAGTTCTTCCATCTCAATCCTGCCTTGGTTCAGGGCGTATCGCAGCAGCACGTTTACCACGATGACCCCCAGCAGCAGCAACCAAATGTAAGACGTGATGCGCCCGACTTGATCTGCGGCCCGGTCGATGCGCCGGGACCAGGATGTATGCGGTAGGTAGTCCCGTGCCATCAAAAGTCTCGTGGCAGGTAGGCTCGGGATTTCCACTGGGCGTATTGGCTGCGAAAAGCCTTTTGAGAGGCGAGGATCGCGGCGAAATCTGGATCTCTGTCGGCTTCCTCCTGAAGGATTTGATCCGAAACGTTGTTCAACTCCCGAAGCAGTGGCTCCGGAAGAATCTCCGCCGAGACTCCGATGTCGGCAAACCCTTCAATAACCTCGCCCTGCAGTGCCTCTGCTTGAGCCAAGTTGCGTGTCACCGCTGCGGTGCAACCCAGTTCGAGCATGGCTTGGTCTGCATCAGACAGGGTCTGCCATACGGCCAAGTTCACGACTAAGTGTGATGAGGTGAAGGGCTGATGCCAGCCGGGGTAATAGTTATAGGGCGCGACGCGATTGAATCCTAGGGACTGATCAACCACGGGTAGAGCGAACTCTGTGGCGTCGATGGCCCCTTTCTCCAGCGCCTGAAATATTTCACCCCCGGGCAGCATGGTGACGCTGGCCCCAAGCCGCTCAATGACCTGGCCGCCTAGTCCGGCGAAGCGAATTTTCAAACCTTTTACATCGTCTAGGGAGTCAATCCTGCGGCGAAACCAACCCGCAGTTTCGGGTCCGGTGATACCACACAGAATTGGGTGGATGTTGTAGCGTTGGTACAGAGCCTCGGTTAGCTGACGCCCGTCACCTTCGTACCACCAGGCGGTATATTCCCAAGGCTCCATGCCAAAGGGCACAGCAGACACCAAGGGGGAGGCCGGGATCTTGCCTTGGTCGTAGCCTAACCACGTATAACCAGCAGACACCTTGCCATCCCGAACTGCGTCGGTGATTGAGAAGGCCGGAACGATTTCGCCCGGTTCGAAAATTTGTAAATCAATTGCGCCGCCGCTGGCGTCTTTGATCATGCGCGTTAAGTACACCGGGTTATCCCCAAGTACCGGCATGGTGGTTTGAAACACTACGGGCAAACGCCAAGCGATGCGTGCCACCCTGGTTTGGGTTTGGGCAGAAGTTGTGCTGTTGGCATCCGGGGCATGTACCGGGCGAATCGCCAAGGTGCCGACAGTGCCGACCACGAAGGCGGTAACAACCGCGAACAGGGCAGCTCGGTTACTGATGGAATTTTTGGACAACTGGACTCTCCCGAAGCGCACTAGCGGCGACCATGTCTTGCCTAGAACAAGGACACCGATTGTGAGAAGCCCGTGTAGTACATGCAAGGTCATCGTGGACGGTTTGGGTTGTTTTTTACACGTGCCGAACACAATCCCCTTTGTAGTGTGGTACGTCCAAGAGGTTTTTTGATTTTCCTGTTGGGAATGTATTGATTGTGAGTTATTCCTTTTTTTAGCGGGCGGCAGGCTGTTAGCTTGCCGCGCTCAATGTGACCAAGATTTGGACTTGCGTTAGGTATGTCGTCCAAAAGAGCAGGGTTTGCTGGGCACGTTGGGATAAATTTGACCAATAATTGTTGGGGGCTTTATGCAGATCGGAGTACCGAAGGAGACCTGGCCGGGCGAAGTACGCGCAGCCATGGTGCCTGCAAATGCGAGCAAACTGATCAAACAAGGATTCAGTGTTGCCGTGCAAAGTGGTGTGGGCCTAGCGTCCGGTTATACAGACGCGGACTATGCAGAAGCCGGCGCCAGTGTGAGCGACGACCGCAGTGCACTGTTGGCCGGTTCAGATATCGTGATGTCGGTGCGTAAGCCCGATGCACAAGATGTCAGTGCCCTGAAAAGTGGCGCGTTGTACATCAGCTTTTTGGACCCTTTCAACGAAAAGCCCCTAGTCGAAAGCATTGCTGCCCAAGGCGCTACCGCGATTTCTATGGAAATGGTGCCTCGCAGCACGCGGGCGCAAAAAATGGATGCCTTGTCATCTCAGGCCAACTTGGCCGGTTACGTGACGGTTATCCAAGCGTCGTTCCACCTACCAAAGATCATGCCTATGATGATGACCCCTTCCGGCACCATTCCACCGGCACGGGTATTTGTGATCGGCGCCGGGGTGGCAGGTTTGCAGGCCATCGCCACAGCGAAACGCTTGGGTGCCCGGGTTGAAGCCTTTGACACCCGACCCGTTGTCGCAGAACAGGTACAGTCCCTTGGTGCGAAATTCGTAGAGATCGATTTGGGCGATACCGGCCAAACCGATCAAGGCTATGCCAAGGAACTGACTCCGGAACAGGTCGCGCTGCAACGAGAAGGCCAGAAGGCCATCATCAGCCAATCCGATGTGGTGATTACAACCGCTCAGTTATTTGGACGACCCGCGCCGCAAATTGTCGGTCGTGACATGGTGGAATCCATGAAGCCTGGCAGCGTGATCATCGACATGGCGGTCGAGACCGGCGGAAATGTGGAAGGCTCGGTCATGGACGAAGTTGTCGATATCAACGGTGTAAAAGTGGTTGGCCAAGGCAATCTGCCCGGCGAAGTGGCTCGAAACGCCAGCGACATGTACTCCAATAACCTGCTGAACCTAGTCACGGAATTTTGGGACAGCGAAGCGAAGACCCTGAACCTAGATCCAGAAGACGAGATCATACAGGCCTGTGTCATTACCCGTGATGGGGCCGTGGTGAACGAAACCATCAAAAACATCTATAGCGGAGGCTAAATAATGGAAGCCGTATTTCTAGCAATGGTTCTAATGCTGTCAATCTTCCTCGGCTTTGAGCTGATTTCGAAGGTGCCAGCGACCCTGCACACGCCGTTGATGTCCGGCGCTAACGCCATCTCTGGTATTACCATCGTCGGTGCGCTGATTTCAGCCGGTGGTGAGTCCGGTGCTATGTCCAGCTACTTGGGCGCAGCCGCTGTTATGTTCGCCATGATCAACGTTGCCGGCGGCTATTTGGTTACCAACCGAATGCTGAGCATGTTCAAAAAGAAAGATACAAATCAGCCGGGAGGTAACTCATGAACCCAGTGATTATTAACCTGTGGTACGTGGTTGCTGCAGCGCTGTTCATTTTCGGATTGAAACAGCTCGGTTCTCCGGCTACCGCGGTACGCGGCAACGTGCTGTCTTCCCTGGCCATGGTGATAGCCATCGCCGTGACCCTGTTCAATAAAGACATCCTGACGTTTGAGCTGATTGTTGTTGCAGCAGTGATTGGTGCCGTGATTGGTGCCATTGCAGCCCAGAAGGTCGAGATGACCAGCATGCCTGAGATGGTGGCCCTGTTTAATGGCTCAGGCGGCATCGCCAGTTTGATGGTGGGCTGGGCGGCTCTGTACAACATGGGGAACACCACGTTTACCGACGTCACCATTTTGCTCTCCATCGTGATCGGTGGCATGACCTTCAGCGGCAGTATTCTGGCGTGGGGTAAGCTCAGTGAAGTCATGACCTCGGCGGCGGTTGTTTTCGGTGCCCAGCGTATTGTGAACGCAGGCATTTTGATTGGCTTAGTGGCCTGTTCCGTCCTGTTTTGCATGGACCCGGCAGTGGATTCCCCCTACCTGTATGCGGTTATCGGTCTGTCACTGTTGTTCGGCGTTATGGCTGTTCTGCCCATCGGCGGCGCGGACATGCCCGTGGTGATTTCCCTGCTCAACAGTTATTCAGGCTTGGCAGCCTGTGCCGCAGGTTTTGCCATCAACAACAACATCCTGATTGTGGCCGGTTCCATGGTGGGCGCGGCCGGTATCATTTTGACCAACATCATGTGTAAAGCCATGAACCGATCCTTGGGTCACGTACTGTTCTCAGGATTTGGTGCAGTTAAGCAGGCGACCAAGGTGGAAGGCGAGGTTAAGCCCATTGTCGCCGAAGACGCTTTCTTAATCTTGGAAGCGGCTCAGTCTGTTTCCTTCGTTCCCGGTTACGGCATGGCGGTAGCACAGGCTCAGCACGTGGTGCGCGAGCTTGGCGAACTGCTGGAAAAAAATGGCGCGGAAGTGACCTATGCCATCCACCCAGTGGCGGGACGTATGCCCGGACACATGAACGTGCTGCTGGCTGAAGCCAATGTACCTTACGATCAGTTGGTTGAGATGGAAGACATCAATCCCCGCATCGACAATGTGGATGTAGCGGTAGTGATCGGCGCCAACGACGTGGTTAACCCGTCCGCTCGCAACGACGAGAACAGCCCGATCTATGGCATGCCCATTATCAATGTAGATCAGGCGCGAACCGTATTCGTACTCAAGCGCTCCATGGGCTCAGGCTTCTCCGGCGTGGATAACCCGCTGTTCTTCGGCGACAACACGCGGATGTTGTTTGGTGATGCCAAGCAGTCCATCGCGGCGGTGGTTGCTGAATTTAAAGGCTAAAGCCTAGCGGCTGTCATCTAGGGGCTTGGCAGGGTTTTGCGAACGCGCGAAACCCTGTCCTAGACTGGCCGCGGGTCTGTCGCGAGGCCTCCCTAGTTGAGGGCAGAGCTAAGAATAAAGCCAAGGACAAAGCCAAGGGCACGAGGCACATAGAAATAACGGTAGAGGTCAGGCTAAAGGCGGAGGTGGTGCGAAATGAACGATAAGGACAATCCCTTACTGTCAGCAGACTTTTCCCAGCGCGCCGCGAGTGCGCCAGCCCACGACCAATTCCGCCAGCGCTGGTCGCCCCGTTCCATGACCGGCCAAGCTCTCAGCCTGCAAGACCTTCAGACCCTTTGCGAAGCCGGGCGTTGGTCACCGTCGTGTTTCAACTCACAACCCTGGCGCTTTATTTACGCCCTGCCAGATACGCCAGAGTGGGACAAACTCTTTGGCCTGCTGATGGATGTAAATCAGCTTTGGGCGGCTAAGGCCGGGGCACTAGTCGCCCTGGTATCCCGCACCCGATTCGAAGCCAACGATGCACCGGCAGCCACCCACAGTTTTGATGCGGGCAGTGCATGGATGAGCATGGCCCTGCAAGCTCAGCACATGGGCTTGGCCGCCCACGCCATGTGGGGCTTTCATCACGATCGGGCACCACAGGTGCTGGGCTTGAGTGACGCCTTCGCGACCCAGGCCATCATCGCCCTTGGTCATCCTGCCTCGCCAGATGAACTGCCAGAACCCCTGCGGGAGCGCGAGGTGCCATCACCGCGCAAGCCACTATCAGAACTGATGTTTCCGGGCGCCTTGCCTAGGGATTAGTCTTAGGGCTTAGTCTGTGTCTCTCTAGCCTCCACTTATCTGCCTAAAACGCAGATCCTTCGGTCACACTTCCCGCCATTGGCCCGGTGCCAAACCATCCAAAGTCCAGGACCCCACCCGATAGCGGATCAGGCGCAGCACAGGAAATCCCAAGTGGGCGCACATGCGTCGAACCTGCCGGTTTCGGCCTTCTTTCAACGTGAGGGTTAGCCACGTATCTGGAATGGTTTTACGAACCCGAATGGGTGGATTTCGATCCCAGATCTGGTGTCCGCCAATGCCCAGTTGGCACTTGGCGGGTAGGGTCATTCCATCTTTGAGCGCCAAGCCGTCAGACATGGGGGCTAGATCCTCCTGGGTGGGGGATCCCTCCACTTGAACCCAGTAGGTCTTACTCATCTTATGATCTGGATGTGCGATCTTGTGCTGCAGGGCACCGTCACTGGTGAGTACCATCAAACCCTCGCTGTCCCGGTCCAGACGGCCTGCGGGATAAACGCCGGCCACACTGACGTAATCGCCTAGGTGAGGGCGTCCTTCTTTGTCCGAGAATTGGGGCAGCACGCCATAGGGTTTGTGAAAAATAAGAGTGTGAGTCATGGCGGGATTATCCTTTGATCGATGGATGAAGCCCATGGGTTTGAGCCTCGAATTCTTCGCCTTTGACATCACCCGCCCCACACCCGCAGGATACGGTCTTTGCTGTGGTCTGACTGACCACTCAACTTAGGGGTGAGTAAGGGGAGACCATGGAGCTTTACGAGGTGATGCGCACGACGTTTGCTGCGCGGGAATTTACCGACGCGCCGGTAAGTGATGAGGTCATTGCCGGTATTTTAGAAAATGCCAGGTTTGCTCCCAGCGGCGGTAATCGTCAGGGCTGGAAGGTTCTCGTGGTCCGAGAGGAGGCGTCTCGAGCAAAGCTGGGGGAACTGATTAAGCCGCAAATGCAGCGCTATGTGGCTCAAGTGAAAGCTGGCGAAGCGCCGTTAAATACGATCAATCCGTCCCAAGTCTCTGATGCCGAGATTGCCGAGACTCAGGTGCCACAAACCATGCTGGACAACCTGACCGGCGCTCCAGTCATTCTCCTAGTCTTTGTGGATCTGTCCGTGGTGGCCTCCTTTGATAGTGGTCTGGATCGGGTGGGCGTGATTTCTGGTGCGTCTATTTACCCCTTTGTTTGGAACATTTTACTGGCTGCCCGCAGCGAGGGCTTGGGTGGCACCCTGACAACCTTTGTGGCTGGGGCTGAACCCCAGCTTAAAGACTACTTTGGCGTACCGGATGAGATGGCCTTTGCAGCCATGATTCCGCTGGGACAACCGGTCAAACAATTGACCAAACTGAAACGTAAACCGGTAGCGGACTTTGTCACCAAGGAACGCTGGGATGGGGAGAATTTGATTGACTGATACGCATCAAAACGAGACCAACGTAGCTCAAGCAACATCAACCGATGCGCAGGATTCACCCCAACCCATAGAGCAGCCCGGTGGCCCTAATTACGGGCGCTATGTCCTGTTCGTGCTGATCATCGTCTACATTTTCAATTTCATTGATCGGCAAATTCTGTCCATTCTGGCTGAAGAGATTAAGTTAGATCTGGGCATAGGCGATGCAGAGATCGGCTTTTTGTACGGTACCGCCTTTGCGGTGTTCTATGCGGTATTCGGCATTCCCTTGGGGCGTTTGGCCGATGTTTGGAATCGTAAAAAGCTGATCTCCATCGGCTTGTCCTTCTGGAGCGCTATGACCGCTATGTCCGGTTTCGCGCAAAACTTCGGACAGTTGGCGGTTTGTCGCTTCGGCGTGGGTATTGGCGAAGCCAGTGCGACTCCGGCGGCTTTTTCCATGATCTCAGATTATTTCTCACCCAAGGTTCGGGCCACGGTGTTGGCCATTTACTCCAGCGGTATTTATTTGGGCTC
>JAYOVN010000066.1:0-11151 GCA_038151515.1 Gammaproteobacteria bacterium
CCGGTCATCAGCTCTGACGGCACACTTTCAGTACCGACAAATTCAGGGCGCGTATAGTGAGGGTAATCGAGCGTTCCATCAAGATAAGATTCATCAATTACTGACTGATGATTGCCCAATGTGCCCGGAATGTGCCGAGAAATGGCATCCATCACCGTCATTGCCGGTAATTCACCCCCACTGAGCACATAATCCCCCACGGACCACTCGGTATCCACATACCGGGCCACGAAGCGCTCGTCTAAGCCTTCATAGCGCCCACACACTAAAATTAGCGCGTCAGACTGCGACTCGGACAGAGCCACAGCCTGAGTAAAACGCTGGCCTTGGGGACTCATCAGGACGACTTTGGCCCTTTCCGGGGCCGCTTCTTGAGCAGCCCCTAGCGCCCGGCGCAACGGCTCCACCATCATCACCATGCCCGCGCCGCCACCGTAGGGCCGATCATCGACGGTGCGATGCCGGTCTTCGGTAAAATCTCGGGGATTGAACAACTCAAGGGTCAGCCGGCCAGAAGCCAAAGCCCGCCCGAAAACGCCGTCGTTGGAAACCGCATCGAACATGTCCGGTAGTAGCGTGATTACCCCTAACCACATGATGTTAGCTCCTGTGGGATCATTTCAAAATCCACGTAAGACATGTGTTCGAGATCAAGCCCAGTCCGCCTGCCAATCGACGACGAGCTGTTTGGTTTTTGTGTCCACTGTTTGCACGTAGGCCTCGGTAAAGGGTACTAGCACGTTAGACTTTGGCTTCTTATCTGCTTTTTGCCGATGGCCTCCGGCACATTTTAGGTCGGCTGGGTCTTCAATAGCATTTGGGACCTCATCGTCTTCGGTGGGCGTCGAGGCGGGAGCCGGTGCAACTGACTTCTGCCATTGTTCCGATGGTTTGATACACAAGACCACATGAGCGCCAGTTTCCATAAGCTCCTTGACTACGCCTACCTCCAACCCCTGTAAATTAGTCACCTCACAGCCGATCAGATCGTGCCAAAGGTACTCGTCTTCGTCGAGCACATCGATGACCTCCCTCGCCACACCGATCAAAGAACCGGTGAGCCTTGCCGCTTCATCTCGGTCTTCGATGCCGTTAATTTGGGCAATAAAGGCGTCTTTATGGGGTTTGGCCTGAAAGTCTGCCACGTTAATCCAATCGGAACTCTGGCCGGTTTGTATGAGCAAGGGTTGATAGGCCAAGATATTTTCTCTGGGTTCCGTAAAGGACTGCAGAGCTAACCAACCGCGAACACCGTAGGGCCTGCCCAGCTTGCCAATGACAACGATGGCATCGCTCTGAGTTTTTGCTGGGCTCGGTTTGCTCATACCTCTATTCCAATCTCATCCTGATGACGTATCAATGCCTTTTTCCGGACAAAAAAAAGCGCGGCTCTCTAGCCACGCTCCCATTGCCTTGCGTTTCTCCTGCACTGCCCATGTACCGGGCTTGCTGAACGCCGTAAATCTCGGGCCTAACCGTGCGGTTAGGCTGCAGCTTGCTTACGAGCTGTCTTGATCAGTTGAGCGACGCGCTCTGATGGTTGGGCTCCGACACCCATCCAGTAATCGACTCGCTCTAGGTCCAGCCGCAGAACCTCTGCTTGACCCTTGGCAACTGGGTTGTAAAAACCCACTCGTTCGACAAACCGGCCGTCTCGTGAGGAGGATCGGTCAGCTACCGTGATGTGATAAAACGGGCTTTTCTTAGCACCATGACGTGCCAGACGGATTGTTACCATAATTGTCTCTGTTATCTTCGTTTCCGATGACCCTTCCCAGACACTGACTGCCGTGAATGAGGTCACCGTTTATTCGGTATCAGCGTGAGGCGCTCATTGGGCGAATGGGCCTACCTGAAAGGCGCGATATGATATAGCAACCGGGCCCTCGTGCAAGTGCCAAAATGCTCTCTTGGCGCCTCTTTAGGATCCAAAATTTGGGTTCAAGCATCGCCCTTACAACGGGCGGGCAGTCCCCCGGGGTCTAGGACTCGGCTTTGTTCAACCAAGGGGCCATCACCGTCGACGCATGCCTGGCGGCATGCCCATGGGGCCGCCCGGCCCCTGCATTCCGGCCATGCCCTGCATACCCCGCATCATCTTTTGCATACCGCCTTTGCGGCTGACCTTTTTCATCATTTTTTGCATCTGCTTGTGCTGCTTAAGCAGCCGGTTTACGTCGGCGATTTGCGTGCCACTGCCGCTGGCGATGCGTTTCTTTCGAGAACCGTTGATCAGATCCGGAAACCGCCGCTCTTTGGGGGTCATAGAATCGATAATCACGCCCATGCGTTTGAACTGACTGTCGTTTACCTGAGCCTTGGCTGCAGCCGGTATCTGTCCCATGCCCGGCAGCTTATCCAACATGCCGGCTACGCCACCCATGTTATCCATCTGTTGGAGCTGGTCGCGAAAGTCTTCTAAATCAAACTTCTGCCCGGTTTGCATCTTCTGGGCCAGACGTTGGGCTTTGTCCTTATCGACCTTGCGCTCGGCTTCTTCGATCAGAGAGAGCACATCGCCCATGCCCAAAATGCGCGAGGCTAGGCGATCAGGATAAAACGGCTCCAAGCCGTCGGTTTTTTCGCCAACACCCATGAATTTGATGGGTTTGCCGGTGATGGATCGAACACTGAGCGCTGCGCCGCCCCGGGCATCACCGTCGGTTTTCGCCAGCACAACGCCGGTTAACGGCAAGGCGTCGTTAAAGGCCTTAGCGGTATTGGCCGCATCCTGCCCCGTCATGGCATCGACGACAAACAGCGTTTCGATGGGTTTTACCGCCTGATGCAGAGCCTGAATTTCTGCCATCATTTCCGCGTCCACGGCCAAACGTCCGGCAGTATCGACAATTAGCACATCGGCTAACTGACGATCCGCTTCTTTTAAGGCGCGCTGGACAATGTCTAGGGGCTTTTCCTCAGCGCTGGATTGAATAAATCCGGCGCTAACTTCCGACGCCAGCGTTTCTAGCTGGGCGATGGCCGCGGGTCGATACACGTCGGCACTGACCACGCAGACTTTTTTCTTTTCTCGCTCTTTAAGAAGGCGCGCCAGCTTGGCAACCGTGGTGGTTTTACCCGCGCCCTGTAAACCAGCCATCAAAATCACCGCAGGGGGCTTGGTGGCTAGATTCAGGGCATCGTTGGTGTCACCCATAATGTGCACAAGCTCGTCGTGCACGACTTTGATAAAGGATTCGCCGGGATTCAGCGCGGAACTGACGGCTTGGCCCACTGCCTTACCACGTACCTGTTCGATGAACTCTTTGACAACCGGCAGCGCCACGTCCGCTTCCAGCAAGGCCATCCTCACGTCTCGCAAGGCGTCGGCTATATTGTCGTCGGTTAACCGGGCCTTGCCGGTGATCTGTCTTAGGCTTTGGGAAAGCCGATCCGATAAGCTTTCGAACATAACGCTTCTGTATTTGGTGTGATCACCCAGTATAACGCGTGGGACGGCTACTGCGTTAACCCCCACCCCAAACTGTCTTAAAAAACGCGATTTTTCTTAGCGTGATCTTTTTTGCAATCTGCTTGGCACCCTTTTGCCGAAGGGAGGCGCTAGGACGCCCCAGACCTTGCCGCCGCATATAGGTCTTCCAGCGGGATAGATGAGCCATCTTCTATCACTTGGCGGCAATGTTTGCGGTCCAGCAGTCGCGGTTCCAGCACGCCACAGGAGTGGGCGATGGTTTCCACCTCCTGCATCAGCGTTACCGCGTATTGGGCAACCCGCTCAGCTTTATCCGACACCACCAGTCCTCGCTGGAGCTTGGGATCATGGGTTGTAATGCCGGTAGGACAGGTATTTTGGTTACATTGCAGGGCCTGTATGCAACCAAGAGCCAACATGAAACCCCGCGCGGACACTGCAATGTCCGCGCCGGCGCAAAGCGCCCAGGCCACTTGGCCCGGATTGGTCAACTTACCGCTGGCAATGACCCGAATACGATCCCGCAGCCCGTGGCGAATCAAGATATTCACAACAAGAGGCAGACTTTCTTTTAACGGCAAACCCATGTAATCGATTAAGCTCGCTGGGGCTGCACCGGTGCCCCCATCGGCGCTATCGATGGTGATGAAGTCCGGAGCGCTCTCTATGCCCCGCTGTTTGATCATTTCACACAGTTCGTCCAGCCAACCATAAGCCCCGATGACAGCTTTAAAACCTGTTGGTTTTCCCGTGACATCTCTCACCCGTGAAACGAAATCCAGAAGCTCGGCCGGGCTGTTAATGGCCGGTTGACGGTTTGGGCTGATGGAATCCACCCCTTGGGGGATCCCTCTAATACCGGCGATTTCTGCACTGACTTTTGCCCCGGGCAAAATACCGCCCTTGCCGGGTTTTGCGCCTTGGCTGAGCTTAATCTCAAACATTCGAACCTGCTGATGAGCGGCAATCTGTGAGAGCCGTTCGTCATCCAGAGACCCAGTGGCGTCCCTTACCCCGTAATTGGCTGTACCAATTTGAAAAACGATGTCGGCCCCGCCTTCCAGGTGTGCGGGCGAAAGTCCGCCCTCGCCAGTATTCAACCAAATCCCTGCCTTGGACGCGCCCTTTGACAGTGCTTGCACAGCCGGACGCGAAATTGCCCCATAGCTCATGCCCGAAATGTTGAAAAATGATGCGGTGGCATAGGGTTTGGTGCAATGAGGACCGATCACCAAGGGCTTGGGTTTCTCGGCGTCTTGCTCCAGCGTAGGGTAGGCGCAGTTTACAAACAGCACGGTGCCTGTGGGGCGCAAGTCTCGGGTGGAACCAAAAGCGACCGTGGTTTTCTCGCCCTTGGCAGCTCGGTAAACCCAACTGCGATCGGCCCGGTTAAAGGGCAACTCCTCTCGATCCATGGCAAAGAAGTACTGCCGGAAAAACTCCCCGAGTTTTTCAAAGAGGTAGCGAAATCTTGCCAGAACCGGGAAATTTCGTCGCAGCGAATGCTGTGTTTGTAGTCGATCAATCACGTAGAAGGTGGCGATGGTTAGAAAACCCACGCCCAGCAGGACGATGAAAAGAGCGCTAAGAAACGTGACGATATCGAGTATCAAATCCACAAGTGCCTCCCGAGGGGTTGCCGTGCTCTTGGAGTCTACGCGGAAAAGCGAGCGCTGTATCAGCGCAAAATCAACCTGCTAAGGTATTTTGTGAGGACTGTTCAAGATCTCTCACCCCTAATCAGCCGAAAAACCCGAAGACGTCTCCCAGGAGTTTCATGCCGCCAACCGAGGAAACAGGCGCCGTGTAGCCACATTCCACCACTTCACCGTACCCCGACAATGTGACAGACTCACTGTCCATCCACTAACGCGGGCACCTAACTTTTACACGCCAACAAGCACTAAGATGTGGCGAGACGTACAGGTACCATGAACAACCTCACCTTTTCGGCTTTCTGCCTTGCTTTCGCCTGCTATGCCCTAGCGCTTTTCCTACTGTGGCGGCGGCAATCTCTGCGCTCCCAAGACGTTTTGGATGCTGACGAGAGCACTAAGACGACAAGTGCCAGCGCTGCGTTGATACTCGCGCTATTGGGGCTAATTGGGCATTGCGTCGTCACTCAGAACACTCTGATCCAAACCGGCTCCAGCAGCACGTTGACCCTTAGCCTGCTCGGCGTGAGCAACCTGGTCGTTGGCGTCATGTTATTGGTCGTCGCGATCAGTTCCATCAAGGTGAAAGCTGATAGCCTATTGCTGCTGCTACTGCCCTTGGTGATGGTGAATTTACTGGGACTGGTGGCTGTACCCGCCGGACAAACGCAACCCATACAGCTGGATGGCGGTCAAATCAGTCATATCTTGCTCTCGATTAGTGCTTACGCGGCGCTGATGACCGCCGCCCTGCAATCGATACTTATAGCGGTTCAAGAACGCCGACTGCGCTCACTGCAAAGCGGACTGCTGGGTCTGCTACCCCCCATGGAAGCCATGGAGGCTCTTTTTATTGCAATTTTGTGGCTGGGATTGGGGCTACTGACGCTGTCCATTGCCACGGGCACCCTATTTCTTCAGGACATGTTCGATCAGCGCTTGGTGCACCACACGGTACTCACCAGCTTGTCTTGGCTGGTGTACGCAGGCTTTCTCGCAGGCCATCATTTGTTCGGTTGGCGCGGGGTTATCGCCGTACGCTGGAACCTGGCCGCTTTTGCCCTGCTGCTGCTTGGCTATTTGGGCAGCAAATTCGTTATCGAGTATCTGCTCTAGCCCCTCCAATCAACCGTTAACGCACTGACATGGATATAAGTAATTTTCCCACCAGTTACCTTCTGATGACCATCGGCGTGATGATCTTGCTGTCCGCTTATTTTTCCGGCACCGAGACCGCCATGATGGCCTTGAACCGATACCGGCTGCGGCACTTGGTCAAACGCGGCAATCGGGGTGCCAAAAAAGCCGACGCGATGTTGCAGCGCCAAGACCGTTTGCTGGGTGTGATCCTAGTGGGCAACAACTTAGTGAATTTCTCCGCTGCCACCGTTGCGACGGTTATTGGCTTTCAACTGATGGGCGACACCGGCGTACTTCTGGCCCCTTGGGTGCTTACAGTGGTTTTCTTAGTCTTTGCCGAGGTGGCCCCTAAAACGTTGGCTGCGGAACGGCCAGAGAACTGGGCGCTCCGCGCGGTCTTTATCCTGCAACCGCTGCAAAGACTGCTGATGCCCGCTGTGGCCATGGTAAACGTGGTCAGCAATGCCTTGGTACGGCCATTTCTGCCGCGTAAAAGCGAGGACGATGACCAACTGACCACCGACGAGCTAAAAACTGTCGTGGTAGAGGGCGCCACCTCAGTGGGCGAACGCCAAAGCATGCTGACCCGTATTCTCGATCTGGAGTCCGTCACCGTGAACGACATCATGGTGCCAAAAGCAGAAATTGCAGCCATCGATATTGAGGACGAATTGAGCACGATTCTTAACGTTGCCTCAGCCAGCCAGCACACCTTGCTACCCATATACAAAGACAGCTTCGACAATGTGTTAGGGATCTTGCACTTGCGGCGCATGGCCCGGTTGGTCTTTCAGGAGGACTTCTCAAAGGCCGATTTGCTGCAGTTGACCCGGGAACCCTACTACGTGCCCGAGGCGACACCACTACACACCCAGTTGTTCAACTTTCAAAGAGAGAAGCAACGCTTTGCGTTGGTGGTGGACGAGTATGGCGACATCCAGGGCATCGTTACCCTGGAAGATATTCTGGAAGAGATTGTCGGTGAATTTACCAGCGACTACGCCGCCAACATGCCCGAGATTTCCCCCCAAGAAGACGGCAGCTTTGTGATCGACGGCATGGCCGTGCTTCGGGATATCAACAGAGCATTGCGCTGGGACCTGCCCATGAACGGCCCCAAAACCCTCAGTGGACTGGTGTTAGAACACTTGGAAACCATTCCAGAAACCAACGTCTGCCTGCGCCTTGGCGAGTATCAGATTGAGACCCTGCAAATCAAAGACAACATCGTTAAAACCATCAGCGTGCGACGTCAGTCCCCTGCCGGTACAACAGATGAAGATCCTGCACAAACAGAGGAAGGCGCCTCGGCATCAAGTAATACCGAGGCCGACCGCTAGATACTTAGCCGATCATTAGGCAATGAGGTCGCTAGGCCTTACCCCAGCGCCGGTTCATGGCAGAGATCACAGCATTCAGGGCCGTGGTGGTGGTGTTACGACTGATACCCACGCCGTAACAGCGCTGCCCTTCTTCCTTATCTTCGATAGAGACAATGCAAATGGCTTGGGCATCACTGCCTGTGCCTATGGCTATTTCCTGAAAGCTCAGGATTGTCACCGGCTCGTTTAGAGTTTCTACCAAGGCCGTGACAAATGCCTCGATAGGACCTGAGCCTTCGCCGTCGATGGTGAGTACATTTTCCGATGCAGCGACTCGAGCCACACACCGCTGATCCTGTTCCCGACCGGGCAGCAGGTCGTAGTCCACAAGCTTATACGGCTCGCTGTCCACCACGTAGGTGTCCAGCAAACACTGGTAGATCTCATCGGTTTTCACCTCCCGATCCAGCGTTTCCGTGAGCTTTTGTACGTGGCCACTGAATTCCACCAAAAGATCTCGCGGCAGCGACAAGCCGTAGTGCTCCTCCAGCATAAAGCCCACACCACCCTTTCCGGACTGGCTGTTGACCCGGATGGTCTCTTTATAGGAACTGCCGACGTCTGCTGGATCGATAGGCAGGTACGGCACCTCCCAGCGGCTGCGATCCACCTGAGACATGCCTTTTTTAATGGCATCCTGATGGGAACCAGAAAAAGCCGTAAACACCAGTTCTCCCGCATAGGGATGGCGCTCGGGTACCGCCAGTTTGTTGACTGACTCGGCTACCTCACGGATCTTCGGCATCTGACGAAAATCCAAGGTGGGATCTACGCCTTGGCTGAACAAATTCATGGCCATGGTAATGATGTCGCAATTGCCGGTACGTTCGCCGTTACCGAACAACGTGCCTTCCACACGCTGAGCACCGGCCATCAGACCCAATTCCGTCGCCGCCACGCCTGTGCCTCGGTCATTGTGCGTATGCAGACTGATCACCGCGCTATCCCGGCGGGGGAAGTTGCGACAAAACCATTCGATCTGGTCCGCGTAAATGTTGGGGGTGGACATTTCCACCGTGCTGGGCAGGTTGATGATCATCGGATTCTCGGGCGTCGCACCCCAGGTATCCGCAACCGCGGTACAAATATCCGACGCAAAATCCAGTTCCGTGCCGGTGAAGCTCTCGGGGGAGTATTCAAAGGTCACGTTGGAAGCAAAATTCTTCAATCCCTCTCGAACCATGGCAGTGCCTTCTACCGCCAAGTCGATGATGCCTTGGCGATCCATACCAAAAACCACCCGGCGCTGAAGCTCAGATGTGGAATTATACAAGTGGAAAATCACATTCGGGGCGCCTTCCAGTGCCTCAACAGAACGCTCGATCAGTTCCTTTCGCGCCTGACAGAGGATCTGAATGTGCACATCGGCAGGAATGCGGTCTTCGTCAATAATGCGACGGATAAAGTCGAAATCCGGCTGAGAGGCCGCAGGGAAGCCGACTTCAATTTCCGCAAAACCAATTTCCAGCAGCAGATCCCAAAGACGCATTTTTTCGTCCACGCTCATGGGGTCGATCAGAGCTTGATTACCATCGCGCAGATCCACGCTGCACCAGCGAGGAGCCTGGGTCAGGATTTTTCCCGGCCACTGGCGATCTGGTAGATCAATGGCCTGAAACGGCTGGTATTTATCAAAAGGCATCGCCGCCTTGGCGCGCCCACTGGTTGGTTGACTACTCATAGTGATCACTCTTTTTGCCTGTCGGATCCGGCTTTACCCAACGTGGGTGCTAGATCTCTCTATATTAACGAACATCAAAGGATATGTCGGACTTCTCCCACAACAAAACACACCGTTCTACAGGTAATCGCAGGCCCGGTTTTGGCTGTGTAGAGGATTTTGGGTGGGCAGCAGCCCTAGGGTATTAGTGTTCTTGCCGGATGCCCGGCAGGAGACCTAGTAGCAGAGCTAGAGATAGCGCGCAGCAAAACGCCCCGCCGGCCTTTACAGTCAAAGTCGGGTTGGCAATCGGCAAAATTGGCTGATTGGAAGCGTTCATGCGGCGACTATAATGCTCCGAACCGGTATTGCAAGACCATTTATCCAAAGAATGCAGCTCTCAGGGCCATTTTTCCAACCACCCGTCATCTCTAAGACCTCTTTCCAAACCATTGCTCAATGGTTCCAGTAGTTCGGTTCGTCCCTTACAGAACAATATCAACAGCGGCTGCGGATGCCTTTGCCGTATCTCGAGCTTGCGCCACCGTATCCCCCAGAGCCAAGGCAACCCCCACACGACGCTCCCCGGCTACTTCGGGCTTACCAAACAGACGAATTTGGGTATCCGGCACGGCCAAGGCTTGCTCCAATCCGCCAAACCGCAGGTCGGTGGAGTGGCCCTTGGCGATGATCACCGCCGAAGCAGCAGGACCCTGTTGCCGAATGCTAGGTATTGGCAGGCCTAGGATCGCTCTGGCATGAAGGGCGAACTCACTCAGGTCTTGGCTGATTAGGGTAACCATGCCGGTATCGTGAGGACGCGGACTGACCTCCGAGAAATAAACGTCGTCGCCCTTAATGAAAAACTCGACGCCAAACAAACCCCACCCTCCGAGGGCCGAGGTCACCTGTTTCGCGATTTCTTCACTTTGGGCCAGAGCACTAGGTGACATGGGCTGTGGCTGCCAGGACTCCTGATAGTCCCCACCCTCTTGGCGGTGACCTATTGGCGCGCAAAACGTCGTGCCGCCGCGGTGCTGCACCGTCAGCAGGGTAATTTCGTAGTCGAAATCCACGAACCCTTCCACAATAACCGTACCGCTTGTGCCCCGGGCGCCTTCTTGGGCATAGCGCCAAGATGCTTCTACATCCTCTGCAGTTCGGACCGTGGACTGGCCCTTGCCGGAACTGGACATAACCGGTTTTACCACGCAGGGCATACCGATCGCTGCAACCGCTTGGCGATAGTCCGCTTCACTGTCCGCAAATCGATAGGGTGACGTCCTTACGCCCAGTTCTTCTGCAGCGAGCCGGCGAATGCCCTCACGATCCATGGTCAGTCGCGCAGCCGACGCGGTGGGGATCACCCGCAGACCCGAGGCTTCCAACTCGACTAGTGTGCCCGTGGCAATGGCCTCAATTTCCGGTACCACCAAGTCCGGCGATTCCAGCTCGATCACCTGCCGCAGCGCACTGCCGTCGAGCATATCGATGACATGACTGCGATGGGCCACCTGCATGGCCGGTGCATTGGCGTAGCGATCTACAGCGATCACCTCAATACCCAGACGCTGGAGTTCGATCACCACTTCCTTGCCCAACTCACCGCTGCCGAGCATCATCACCTTGGTGCCATGCTCGGTTAATGCGGTACCCAACACCCCAGACACTTTATCGCTCATCGTTCTTCCCTAATTCAATTCTCAGCTTTTTTCAGTCTTGCGCAGGCAGCGCCTTCGCCTGGGCGACTGCTCCGGCTTTAAAGCGCCGAGCATTTTCCACATAGTGGGCAGCGCCAACCCGGATACCGGCGGCTTGTTCGTCGGTGAGGGTTTTTACGACCTTGCCCGGAGAACCCATGACCATGGAGTTATCAGGAAT
>JAYOVN010000067.1:0-10992 GCA_038151515.1 Gammaproteobacteria bacterium
GATGAATTTTTGCAGTGCCTGCGGCGCATCCGTAGATTACAAAGTGCCGGAGGACGACACCCGTGAACGCGCGGTGTGCAGCGTCTGCGGCACCATCCACTACCAAAACCCCAAGGTGATTGCAGGAACATTGCCAATTTGGGGTGACCAAGTTCTGTTGTGTAAACGGGCCATCGAGCCGCGACGAGGTTACTGGACTCTACCCGCGGGTTTCCTAGAAAACGGCGAAACAGCAGAAACCGGGGCAGCCCGAGAGACCATGGAAGAGGCCAATGCTGAAGTTGGAGACGCCAGCCTCTACACGGTATTTAGCTTGCCCCACATTTCCCAGGTGTACATGTTTTTCAAGGCTGAGTTGATTGGTCCCAGTTACAGCAGCGGTTCCGAATCATTGGAGGTTGAGCTGTTTTCAGAGCAGGACATTCCTTGGGATGAACTGGCTTTTCCGGTGATCAACCAAACACTGAAACACTATTTTTCGGACCGCCAGAGTCAGACCTTTCCTGTGCACTATGAGAACCTGACCTTTAAGCGACGCAAATAGCAGCCACACGCTCTCGACTCTCGCAAATGGGTGGGTATTGGCTGGGTCCAAATCCCAGACGTCTGTTAGCGATAAGCTGGCAGCAGCGCTCTGGTAGCAAGACTGTCAAAGCCCCACCCAGCCTAGATCATGAGCAAGGGTTCAATACTTACCCTAGGCGCTAGCGATGAGGCACCACACGATACTCCGGCGTCCAAACCGAATATTTGCTTGAAAGAAACGCAGTTAAATCAACAAGTTGCTGGACTGTCATGACATCGTTATAACGAGGCATTTTCGACTCGCCCTCACTAGTAACGTGCCGGGGATCCATACCTCTGGCCGGTCTGTGAGACGGATTAATGATCGATGTCACCAGCTCACCGTAGGTTTTCACTCGGGTTTTCTCGCCACCCAGCTGAATGTATATCTGGGGATGAGCACCCTCTTGCATGCGCTGCACGCTGTCTTTGACGCTATGGCAGCGATTACATTGCAGCTCTACAAAAGCCGCTTCGCCTTGCTCCACGTTACCCGGCGGCAAAGCAAACCCATGCCCTTCATTGTCGCAGCCGATTTTAACACCGATCCAGCGGCTAAAGCCCCGCACAATCGAAGGATCCGATTCATCGCCTTAGTTACGCTCTTCACCTCAATCACCCTCTCTACCTCAATCACCCTAATTACCTCAGTCAGCCTCTCTGGGATTTAAACCAAATGGGGTGCGGGTGGGTACTTGTATTCGAGCTCCCCATCATTTGAGCCTTACTTGTGTGAGCTTATTCACATTCAGCAGCCCCTTGGTGACATTGGGAAGTCGGGCAGCCCGTGGCCGCTGGTACGAGAACTCAGGAGGCGCGGCAGCTGTGTGAGACGCCTTCGATGCAAATAGAGACAGTTTTAGGCAGTCAGATCGATTTCAGTGGCGCTTAAGGCACTATCAGGCCAGCCGAAGTTGCGTCTTGATCCAAGCCTAGGTGCGTGTGATCCCAGGTCTCGGCCCTAACGACAACTCCATCTGTCTTTGGAAAATCAGTTACAGACTGCTACGCGCGTTGCGGAACAACCGTAGCCAAGGGCCGTCCTCTTGCCATCGAGGGTCTCGCCAGACGTTTTGAATGGCGCGATATACCCGCTCTGGATGCGGCATCATGGCGAGCACTCGCCCTTGGGCTGCCGTTAGGCCCGCAAGCCCCTCCGGCGCTCCGTTTGGGTTGTCCGGATACAATTCCGTAACCGCATGGTTGGCATCCACGTACCGCAGAGCAACTTGGGGGGCCGTGAGCGTTAGCCCATCACTACTTCGGAACTCTGGGCGGCCCTCACCGTGAGCCACGGCCACCGGCATGACGCTCCCCCCCATACCTGCAAGCCATGGACTGGGGTTGTCCTCGATTCGTACCAAAACCGTTCGGCCTTCAAATTGTTCACTGCGATTACGCACAAAGGCAGGCCAGTGATCGGCTTCCGGGATCAAGGAGTGCAACTGAGACAGCATCTGACAACCGTTACAAATGCCCAGCGACAGCGTATCGGCCGCAAAAAATGCGGCAAATTGATCCCGCAAGCGTGCATCTTGCAAAATGCTCTTGGCCCAGCCGCCCCCGGCACCGAGAACATCACCATAAGAAAAACCGCCACAGGCAACGAGAGCTTGAAACTCCGTCAGCGAGCGCTGCCCGGTGACCAGATCCGACATGTGCACGTCAACACAGTCGAACCCTGCCGCGTTAAAGGCCGCGGCCATTTCGATCTGGCCGTTGACCCCCTGTTCGCGCAGCACGGCGATGGTGGGTTTCGCCTTGCCAAGTACATTCGGCACGTGACTCGGATCAAACGTGAGTTTGGCATTCAGGCCGGGATTGTCTTCCCGGGTCGAGCGTAGGCTGCCAAATTCCTCGTCGGCACAGGCGGCGGAATCCCGGCGTCGCTGCATGAGGTAGCTGGTCTTGGCCCACAGTTGCTGAAGGTCGCTGCGCAAACCCGAAAAGAGTTCACTCTGACCCTGGGCAATAACCACTCGTTCATCGGTTCTAAGCCGAGCCACTACTTGGCACCCACCCGGCGCTTGCTCCTCAAGGTTTGCTAGGTCGCCTGCAGCGATTTGCAACACAATACCGACCTCTTCATTGAACAAAGTTGGCAGCACTTGTGCATCGGCAGATACATCAACGTCCAGTCCGGTACGGCCGGCAAAGGCCATTTCCAGCAATGTGACAAGCAAACCGCCGTCGGACCGGTCGTGCATGGCCAATATCTTGCCTTGGCGCTTCCAGTCGAGGATCAGATTGAGCAGCGCTTTGAATGCTGCGGGATCAGACACATCAGGGGCTTCATTGCCCAGCTGACTGAACACCTGAGCTAAGGCACTGCCGCCCAGTCGCTGGCCGCCCAGATCCAACAGCACCAGTACGGTGTCATCGTTGTTTTGTAATTCCGGGGTCACGGTCAGGCGTGTGTCTGTTACCGGAGCAAAGCTGCTGCAAATGAGCGTCACTGGGGAAACAACGGCCTTGGCATCCTCGCCATCTTGCCAGCGGGTTTGCATGGACAACGAGTCCTTGCCTACTGGAATGGCGATACCCAGCGCCGGACAAAACTCCTGACCCACGGCGGTAACCGCATCAAAAAGCGCCTGCTCTTCCGCGTTATCCCCTGCCGCTGCCATCCAGTTTGCCGAAAGCACCACCCTACCTAGGGATTCAATGTCGGCGCTTAGAATATTGGTCAGAGACTCGGCCACGGCCATCCGCGCGGCGGCCTTGGGGTTGATGAGAGCCAAGGGGCTGCGCTCGCCCATGGCGAAAGCTTCACCTGCGTAGGTTCGGTATCCGGACAACGTTACAGCGGCATCCGCCACGGGCACCTGCCAAGGGCCAATCATGGGTTGAGTCGCCACCATCCCGGTAATGCTGCGATCACCGATGGTAATTAAGAACTGCTTGCTGGCTACCGCAGGAAACTGCAGCACTCGAGAAATAGCCTCTTCCAGAGTCACTTGGTTCAGATCCAAGGCAGGTAAAGCGATCGCCTGCCGACTGAATTGGCGCGTCATTTTTGGCGGCTTGCCCAGCAACACTTCTAGGGGCAGATCTACCGGAGCGTTATGAAAATGAGCGTCTTCGACTAACAGTTGGTCACCAGACTGAGACCGGCCCACTACGGCATAGGGGCATCGCTCACGTGCGCACAACGCCTCGAAATCAGCCAGTTGGTCCGCCTGAATGCCAAGCACGTAGCGCTCTTGGGCTTCATTACACCAGATCTCCAGTGGGCTCATGCCGCTATCGGCGCGCAGTACGTTGCGCAGTTGGATGGTGCCACCGGTATTGGCGTCGTGGATCAGTTCGGGTAGTGCGTTGGAAAGCCCGCCAGCACCCACGTCGTGAATCAACAAAATGGGGTTAGCCTCACCGAGGGCACAGCAACGGTCGATAACCTCCTGACAGCGCCGCTCCATTTCCGGATTGCCACGCTGCACGGATGCAAAGTCCAGATCCGATGAACTGCTGCCCGATGCCATACTGGACGCAGCACCGCCCCCCAAGCCAATCAACATGGCAGGGCCACCCAGCACCACCAATGCCGTGCCTTCTGGAAAGCCTTTGGCGTGCACGTGATCATGGCGCACGCTGCCAACACCACCCGCGATCATTACGGGTTTGTGGTAGCCGCGTATCCTAGTGGCGGACTCTTGGTACTCAAATGTGCGGAAATAACCGTTTATGGCCGGGCGACCAAACTCGTTATTAAAACTTGCCGCGCCGATGGGGCCTTCCAGCATGATGTCCAAGGCGGAAACCATATGATCTGGCTTACCGGTTTCTAGCTCCCAAGGCTGGGGTAGCTCGGGCAGGTTCAGATGGGAGGTCGTGAACCCGGTAAGGCCCGCCTTGGGCTTCGACCCTCGGCCTACGGCTCCCTCATCGCGTATCTCTCCTCCAGCACCCGTGGCCGCGCCAGCAAAAGGCGCAATGGCTGTTGGGTGATTGTGGGTTTCCACCTTCATCAGGATATGGGCGGGTTCCGCAGCGAATTCGTAGTGCTGGCTTTGTCCATCCACCCACAGGCGATCCACTTCAGGCCCCTCAATCACCGCAGCATTATCGCTGTAGGCGCTAAGAATACCCTTACCGTTAATGTGGCGATGGGTGTTGCGGATCATGCCGAACAGCGAAACGCTCTGGGGCAGTTGGTCGACAATCCAGTCTGCGTTGAAGATCTTGTGCCGGCAGTGCTCGGAGTTGGCCTGAGCAAACATCATCAGTTCCACATCCGTGGGGTCCCGCTCCAGTCTTTGATACGCATTCAACAGATAGTCGAACTCGTCTTCGGACAGAGCCAAACCCAAGCGAGTGTTGGCTTCGGCCAACGCCGACAGGCCGCCCTCAAGGACGCTGACCTGCTCAACCGGCTTAGGCAATGCCTGATCAAACCAACGATCGAAACTCTCTTCTGGCCAACATTGTTCCGTCATGCGGTCATGGAGGAAATCTAAATCCACCTGAGACAGGTCTGCCTCGGGGGCTACATACCAGCGTACTCCGCGCTCCACCCGAGTGACGATGTCCAGCCCGCAACGCCCCAAAATATCACTGGCCTTGCTGGACCAAGGAGAGATGGTTCCGCTCCGGGGCACCACGGTTACCAGGCGAGTCCCTTGTTTTACGGGCAGATCCTGGGTGGGGCCATAGCGGAGCAGTTGATCGATAGCCAAACTTTGTTCCGGCGTTGGCGACTGTTTGAGTTCCAGCAGGTGTACAAATTCGGCGTACACCACATGGGGGACTGCTGCTTGGACCTTGGCCAAAGCAAATGTCGATAAGGCCGCCGGGCCGTCAAGAAGCACAGGGGACACAGAGCCGGTAGTCGTCAAAATGCTAGCCTATCGCGAAGTGGCAAAACCGAATGTTAAACCAATGTGGATGAGGAGTCAGGGACTCCGATGCCAAAGCTCACTTTATGGCTTCGCGACGCTGAGAAAAAAACACCCGCATACGATCCCCGCACTCTTGTTCAAGCACCCCTTCCACCACATCAAATCGATGATTGGTGGGCTGATGGTTGAAGATACTGAAGCTGCCCAAGGCCCCAGCTTTTGGCTCTCGAGCGCCGAATACCACGCGCCCCACTCGGGCATGAATCAACGCACCCACACACATCAGACAGGGCTCGATGGTCACGTACAGTACGCTATCCGGCAGACGGTAGTTATTCTGGAGCAAGGCCCCTTGTCGCAGGGCTAGGATTTCCGCATGCGCAGTAGGATCGTGATGATCGATAGGCCCGTTGGCTCCCTCTCCGATCACCACACCGTTTTGGACCAGCACCGCTCCGACAGGCACCTCTCCCGCTGCTGCCGCTGCATCTGCTAGAACCAGCGCTCGCTGCATATGACTCACATCGGCGCCTTTGAACTGCCCGGTTACCTTGTAGTGGCGAGGAAAACCCTTGGTCAAGGCGCCCCAAGGACTATCAGCAACTCGTTGTTGGTGGATCATAAACGCCTCATCGTCATCGAAGCGCTCATTCACGTCGAAACACAGCGGATCATCCGTCGATTGACGCACCTCAAAGGCCTGACAACCCGGCTCAGCTTGGGTTAGGGCGATATGTTCGACTAGGGCACGTTGGGTCGGTACAAGCTGTTTTTTCGGTACCCAGAGTTTCCCCTGCAATGACACCATCGGGTTTCCTTAACGCTAGTTTCTAATGGCGAGTCTACCCACATTGGTATGGTGCAGACAGACCGCGGATTGTTTGTCGCCATGATTTACCCAAACTCGAATCCTTGGGATCAGACTAAACAAGCACCGTTAAGGGCGCATTTGGTGAGCACGTTCCCTAAGCATTTTCATAGACTCCTTTCGGGTTTGCCCCGGCGGCTCTTCGTGCGATCCTGTACGCTCAAATTTAAGCAATGGAGGGAATATCATGAGTGAGGAACAAGCCATCATCGTCGAGCGCCGTGGGCGCGTCATGGTGATTACGTTGAACCGGCCTGAGGCCATGAACGCGATCAACGGTGCCCTGTCCAACGGCCTGTGGACGGCCATTCAAGAGCTGGATGCGGATGATTCCTTGGCAGCGGGCGTTATTACCGGCAGCGGCCGCGCCTTTTGTGCGGGCATGGATTTAAAAGCTTTTGCCCGGGGCGAAGACATCGGCCCGTTGAATCAATTCGTCCGGTCCGGAGCGAAAAAGCCCCTGATCGCCGCTGTTAACGGCTTCGCGCTGGCCGGTGGCTGCGAAATCATGCTCACCTGCGACCTCATCGTCGCCGCCAAGGGGGCCAAGATTGGTATCCGCGAAGTAAAAGTCGGCCTCTTCGCCGCCGCTGGGGGCGTTTTCCGGCTGCCTGCTCGCGTTGGCTACGCCAAAGCCATGGAAATGGCACTGACAGGCGAACCCATCACCGCCGAAGAAGCACTGGATGCAGGCCTACTGAGCTCACTCACCGAATCTGGCGAAGCGTTGGATGTGGCCATCAAGCTAGCCGAGAGCATTGCGGAAAACGCACCACTGGCAGTGAACGCGTCCAAAGAGCTGGTTCGTGCCGCAGCCATGGGCATTGAAGAAGACAAGCTCTGGGAAATGCAGATTCCGCTGCAAAAGTCCGTGTTTAGTTCCAACGACGCCAAGGAAGGTCCAGTGGCCTTTGCTGAGAAACGCGCACCGAATTGGACAGGCACCTAGGCGACGACACGACAAACGAAAAAAGGGCCAAAGGGCCCTTTTTTTGTGCCTGCAATTTACCAGCAGACCATCAATGGATTCTTTCAGCCATAAAAAAAGCCACCCGAAGGTGGCTTTTCTCGATCAATTGCCCTTCGACTAGTAGCCGAAGTTGTAGCGAATTGATGCACCAACAATGCGTGGCTCGGTCAGGAAGTAGTTCCTGTAGAAACCAGACGTGTCGGAGGTCAGGTAGTGCCCTGTGATGTTGTCTTCGTCCGCCAAGTTGCGAGCCCAGGCGCGAGCGCCCCACTTGCCATCAGCCGATTCGAAGATCAAAGACAGGTTGAACTGGTCCCATGACTCAATAACGTCACCAGCGGTGTTGAACTCACGGGCATACATGTCGTCCTGCCAGTAGTAGTCCAGACGTACGATTAAGTCGCCGTCAAACACAGGTGAAGGCATGGCGTAAGCGACGCCTAACTTCAAAGTATGCTCTGGGGAGTTCGGCAGGCTGTTGCCGCCTAGATCCTGAGCAATACCATTAGAGGAGGTCACACCAAACGCTGTTGCGCTAGCCCTGTTGAGGTACGCAGGCAGCCCGTTCTCACGGACCGAGTTGGGGATGATGTCATTCCTAGAAGCCGCTGAGAACGGGGTTCCCGGCAGAATGAAGTCCTGTAGCGCTGGCACCGCGGCAGTGTATTCAGCCGTATCTACAACGTAGTTAACGCCAGCAGTTGGGCCGGGTACAAACTCGTTCACTGTAGTCCATTCAGCCAAACCTGCCGTACGGTTGGTTGGGTCTACGGACTCAGAGCCACTCTCAACCTCTGTGTTGAGATAGGAATATGAGCCGTCTATGGAGACTCCTGGCAACATGTCTGGATACCACTCGAACTCAACCTCGGCACCCCAAATTTCGGCGTCGATGTTGTCGTTAATTGAGCTGTTGTTCGCAATCCGTGTGATTTGCAGACCTTCGTAGTCATACATGAACAACGAGCCATTCAACTTCATGGTCCCATCCATCAGCGTGTTTTTGCTGCCGATTTCAATAGAGGCGATTTCCTCTTGGTCGAAATCGAATTTGATGTCGCCTTGGAAGGCTTCACTAATCGGAGGGTTAAAACCACCCGGCTTGTAACCGACGCTGTAGAAGGCGTATAGCAAGTTGTCATCGCTCAACTGATAGTCAACACCCAGTCGGCCGGTGGTCTCTTCCCAGGTGAAGTTCTGAGGGCTTCCAGTCATTTTACGTCGCTCGCCAGGCTGTGGAACCAATGGGATCGCAGCTGAAGCTGCAAGACGCTCTGCACTAAATGGATCTGTACCAACCGCTGCCTCGAATAGCGAAGTCGCCCCATAAAGCGCTACACGTTCCTCGTTCCAGTTGTTTGCACCAGTAGCCGCTACTGTATCCGTGCCTTGGACAAACGACGCCTCGCGGCTATAGCCTAGAGATTGATCCGCAGGATTGATGAAGCTGGCGTCCAAAAATGCGTTTGCATCAGCAATGAATTTATTATCCTTGTTGCGACGCAGACCAAAAGTCACTTTGGTGCGATCGTTCACATCATAGTAGACCTCAGCAAAGTAAGCGTGTCCGTCCGTCTCCAAGCCTTCGTTGTTTCCCGCACGAGTCGAGTTGAAGGATCCTGGATAGGCGCCAGTTACGGTACCCAGAAGGTCGAGTGTGTTTGCGAATACATAGTAGTCGCCTGAACCACCGGAATCATAAGCACTTGCACCGACCAAGAAGTTGAACGGACCGTCAAGGTTACTTGCAAGTCGCGCCTCTACTGTCCAGTACTCACTAGTCGAGGAGGATTGGTCATATGAGAAGACACGACCTTGGTCCACGTCGGCAATACAGCCACCGGGAACACCATGTGTGCCGTCGTTGTAGTTGCAGGGGCCATTGCCCCAATCAGCGCCTGCTCCACCGGCGGGTGCACTCGTTGGGTAACTGGTCAAGCCAAGAGCTCCGATAGCTGTAGCAGCGGTACCTGGATCACCCGCTTTTCGCAAAACGGGGCCAACATCCATGTTGTAGTCTTGCCGGAACAAACTTTCGGTTTCTTGGTAAGCACCAAGGAAACTTACTTCGTAGTTATCGAAGCGATAGTCAATACCCATCGAGACCGTCTTTTCTTCTGATTGATAGATAGGCTCGAAGTCAGTGTGCATGGTGCGGAAGCCCAACTGTGGTCGAGCATATTCGTACTCGGTCAGCGTTCCGGGCCTTGCGTTACCCTGGTCGCCAAAATACTGAGCGCCAAAGAATCCGCCAAAGATTCCACCGGTGGTAGAGCCTAAGTGCGGGCCTTCGAAACCAAACTCACCAGTCTTACAGCCCTGAAGCGGTACGTCGTTGGTTACACAGATCTGGTTCGTGATACGAGCTCGGTCATCGTCTTCGCTGAACTGATTGTACTGAATCCACGCTTCACCGTTATCAGAGAAAGCCCATGACGCGGTAATACGGCCGGTCCAAAGGTCTCGGCCATCGATGTCTTCGTTAATTCCTTTCAGAGTTTCGCCAGCAGCGTTTTCTTGGCCGTAGGCTAGGTTGGTAATGTAGCCATCACGGTCAAGCATCATACCCGCAGCACGGACAGCGATGGTGTCCGTGATCGGGATGTTCAGCATGCCTTTGTATCGGCGACCGTTGTAACTGCTCATCTCGGCATCAAGCATGCCTTTGACGCCATCCACTTCAGGCATGTTGGTTACGACATTAATCGCACCACCAGTTGCGTTGCGACCGTACAAGGTACCCTGGGGACCACGCAGTACTTCCACTCGTGATACATCAACGAATTCAACCGCGGTCAGGTTCGTGCCCAACGGAATGTCGTTTACGTGGGTAGAAACGCCGTTTTCGCCAGATGCAGCGATTACCAGACGACCAATACCGCGGATGCTGAAGCTGCTACCGCCGAAGTTCGTCGCGGTGAACGTTACGTTCGGCGCGTTCATTTGAAGATCCGTAGCTCCAAGGATCTGTCGATCTTCGAGCATATCACCGCTTAGTGCGGTTACAGCAATTGGCACGTCTTGGATGCTTTCACTTGCACGCTGAGCGGTAACGATGACCTCTTCGATCTGACGACTGTCGTCGTCCGCTACTGCCTGAGTGGTGAAAGCAGCGCAAAACAATACCGCTAACGTTTTGAGCGCGCCCAAAACACGATTGAGTTGCAAACTCTGCATAGAAATCCCCTCACAGATTTTTGTTTTCGCTTTTTACGTCCGCTATCTGGCAACCCAAGGTCTGGAAAACCAGCGTGATCCACGCCCTCTCCTGGACGCTTTTCACGGACATGGCATGGAGCTTCGCACTCCCTCTAAATACCGTCAACTAAAAGTTACTAGTTGTTAACAATTGTTTCGCGCACCAAAAATGAACCTCTGAAGTCATGCCGGCACCTGCATCAGACAAAGTCATGAAATATTCAAAAAAAGATAGGAAAATCGGCTAGATACGCCCGATGGACTCAGTTCTTTGAGCGGCTAAGATGCGTTTTTTCGCCGGCCAAAAAACCGAAGGAATCGAGTCGTATACAAACCATAAGAAGACGGTTTACGCGCCTAAAACACCCGGTAGAAACACTTTGTTTCAACTTTTTGGTTACTACCCGTATTCCTCGCGCCTTACAGGACGAGGCCCATATAGAGCAGATCCGGCACCGGATCGGGGCATCGTGCTGTCAATAGCCGTGGAGGCTATTTGTTGTCAAAAGTCAGTCGTGCTCTAGGCCGTTGACCAATCCGATGATGTTAGCGCT